>CACWVT010000003.1 GCA_902764345.1 uncultured Ruminobacter sp. | reverse complement strand
TCCTTGAGAGATTAGGATACAGCGGGCAGATGAAAATAAATTAAAAAAATTTTGTAGATTTCGATAATTTTAACAGATATTCATCAGCCTACTTTCAGGTGAGTAACTGTACATTACGGTTATGCACATCTGTGGATAACTGTGTGACAGATAAAAACAAGCCCTCGGTCAGAGGGCTTATTGGAAGGGAGTGTAGGTCAAAAGTACTGATTACATTACTTTTTCTTTGCTGCAGCTGTTTTGGTTGTTTTTGCTGCTTTGGCTGCAGGCTTTACTGCCTTAGGCTTAGCTGCTTTTGCCTTGGTTTCAGCTGCTGGCTTGGCCTTAGATTCGGTAGTAAGTTCGGCAGATGGTTCAGGAATGGTAAATGCTGAGTTATCACCATTGAACGGATTAGGTATATAGAGCTCTGCTTCCCAGTCATTGTCGTATTTTTCTGAATTATCAGGCATGATGTACTGATATCTGTACTGGTAAGTTTTCTTCAGATTTTCATCCTTATTGATATCTACTGTTACACTGAAGGTACCATTCTTGTTCTTGGTCATTGCGACAGGATCCCAAGAGTTGTGGTCGCATAACAGGTTGATTTCGTTTGCTCCCTGAGCGGCTTCTACAGATATTTTAAAGGTTACCTTATATTTATCTTTAAATTCTTTTACGGTAGTGCTCATTAAAATTTCTCCTAATTTCAAAAATACACAATTTAATATCAGCTATTATTATTAGATTTTATATTTCACATGGCTGATTATAATTATAAAGATAAATAATAATAGAAAAATTGTATATCATTTATTTTTAAAAGTATGATTAATGCTAATAAATTGAAGTTTAAATGTTAAAATACATCAATAAAACCCGCTAAATATTTATTAAATTATCAGTATTATTTATTTTTCATACCGTATAAGAAATATAACTGTTTAATAAAGGTTTACTAAACCGCATCAATAGTTATTTTTATTATGTATTTATGATAAATCAAACAAGAAATTATTGATTATTTCGGACGTAAATTTTTTTCTCAGATAGAATCCGTACTGATAATTGTTTTTATTTCCTCCACACGGAGCAAGAAGCACGTTTTCACCTATGTCGGAGGATATTTTATCGATGCCGTTTACGGTCACGAATTCCATTATTTCCTCCCATTCATTACGCAGAATGCCGTATTGACGTTCGTCAGGTCTCCATAGAAATGCGGTTCCAAAGTGTCTTTCATGTAATGAGATTGAGGTGTCTCCCTCAACCGGCAGCCACAGAACCTGTTTAATTTTGTTATAAAAGTTTGAGTTTTCAAAGGTTTGGTTGCGGATGTGTCTGTGTTCAAGAATGCATACGTGCGTATTTTGGGCCGGCCTGCAGTTTTTCAGAATCGGGATTGTCTTCAGTTCAACGTTTAGGTTTATAAAATCCTGAACGGGTTTTGCACCTGCGGTTGCTCCCAGGGCAATCTCAGCAAGCTGACCGACAAACCCCTTGGCGTATCTTGAATTGTTAGGGAGTGGGATGCGAAGCATGGATGCAAGCTCTCCAACGGTAATCCCGTTAAGAGCCTGAGCTCTGGTCATTAGTTCTTCCATGCTTAAGGGGAACATATTAAATCCTTTCTGGTATAAGGTTTGGACCTGACTGATATGAATTGGAATTAATTATATACAATTTTATTTGCCTGTATTCATTCCGCAAAAACAGAGGTTAAAGATATGTGATGTCCTGTATATGTGTTAGAATGAAAGGAGCATCGGATGTCATTGTATTTTGAGGTGTAAAAGTGATTTACGGCGACGGTTTCAGGCCCAATGTCGGCATTGTAATATGCAATCAGCATGGACAGGTTTTGTGGGCTCGCCGTATTGGTCAGAATTCCTGGCAGTTCCCTCAGGGGGGAATAAATGCCGGAGAATCACCGATTCAGGCCATGTATCGTGAACTAAATGAGGAACTGGGCCTTGTCAAAAGTGATGTTACCATTCTGCAGATTTCGAAAACATGGCATAAATATCAGCTCCCTCAGCGTCTGGTAAGATGGAACGAAAGACCTGTGTGTCTCGGGCAGCGTCAGAAATGGTTTCTGCTTCGTCTGTGTGACCATGCCGAAGACAAAATCAAATTTAATTTATCAGGCGTACCCGAATTTGATAACTGGCGCTGGGTGAGTTACTGGTACCCTGTCAGACAGGTTATTTCATTCAAACGGGACGTGTACAGGAAAATTCTAAAGGAATTTTCCGAGTCGGCTCTTTTTGCTCAGGAAAGGACAGATGGTGAACTTCTGTCGTCGGACGATCCGGGTAAGGCTTTCGGAAAGAAGAACTGGAAAGGCAGGCAGGTTCAGCAACGCCACAACGTAAGGAGAAAATAATGCTTACAAAATTAAGAACGATTGTTGAAGCTTTTTTGAATGAGAAAGATTTGAATAAAGCCCTGAAGCTGGTGGTTGTCAGAACCCGCGAAGCACTTGGCGTTGATTGTTGCTCCATCTATATGGCTGATCATACAAGAGGCCGTTTCAGACTTGTGGCGACGGACGGGCTGAATAACGATTCTGAAGGTAAGGTAACCCTGCGTTTCGGCGAAGGACTGGTAGGGCTTGTAGGAAAGAAGAATACCATACTTAATCTTGCGAATGCGCAGGAGCATCCTAATTTCAAATATATCCCTGAAATCGGCGAGGAAGAATTTAAGTCATTTCTTGGGGTTCCGATTAATTACAACGATTTAAATCTTGGTGTACTGATAATTCAACAGAAGGATTCCAGACAGTTTGATGAAATTGAAGAATCATTTCTTGTGTCACTGTCAGCGCATCTGTCATCAACCATGTATATTGCTGGTCAGAAGGCTGATGTTGCAAATAATTCGGAACCGGTTAAATGTACGTTCGGTTCAGGCGGCATAGCCATAGCCCGTGGCTGGGTATGGCAGCCTCATATGGAACTGGAGCAGGTTCTTCTGAAAAAGAATAATGATCGTGAAACTCAGGTTGAGCTGTTTCATCAGGCTCTTTTCCAGTTACAGCTTGACATCGATTCCTTGACACTGAAGGTTAACGATAATCTGAAGAATGGTGACATGTCCAATGTGTTTGATTCATATCAGGACATCATCGAAGACAGTGATTTCAGCAATAAGATAGATGCCAAGATTTATGATGAGGGGTGGTCAGCATCATCAGCCGTAAAACTTATTGCGGAGGAGATGATATCCGACTGCAATGCTCAGAACAAAAAGGAACTTTCTCTTGCCATACGTGATTTATCACAGAGACTGTTGTCCAGACTTGCTCACAGCTATCTGGAGGAATTTGCCTTTTCAGAGCCTGTTATTTTGTTGGCGGAAGAAATAACGGCAGCATTGATTGCCGAACTTCCACGCGAAAGAATTGCCGGGATTATTTCACTTAAAGGCAGTGCAAATTCCATAGCTGCAATTCTTGCCAAAAACATGAATATCCCGACCCTCATGGGTGTTGATCTGCCTTTGTCAAAGCTGGACAGACACCTTTTCATTCTGGACGGTAACCGTGAGGAGCTCTTTGTGGATCCTCCTGTCGGAGTAATTACCGAATATAGGGGCAACATTCTGAAGGATGAAGAAAATACCAGACTTTTTACCGCTGAGCAGAACGAGCCGGCAGTAACTTCAGACGGGGTCAAGATCAATGTCGAACTGAATGCGGGATTAAATTTTGATAAGGAATCCGAGGCCGTACTGTCCATGATTGACGGTGTAGGTCTTTATCGAACTGAAGTTGAATTCATGATGCACAATACGTTCCCGACTGAACTTGAAGAATGCATCCACTATGAAGAATTTCTCAAGAGTTTTGCCTCAACCAGAGTCAGAATGAGAACTATGGATGTAGGCGGTGACAAGCCTCTCCCGTATATGCCTTTTCATGAAGCTAATCCTTTCCTCGGCTGGCGCGGTATCCGCATAAGCCTGGATAAGCCGGATCTTCTTCGTACTCAGTTCAGGGCAATGCTTAAGGCAAACAGAAAATATGAGAACCTGGAAATCATGCTGCCAATGATCTCCAGTCTTGAGGAAGTAATCAGAAGTAAGGAAATCCTGGATCAGGCATATAAGGAAATCTGTGAGGAATACAGCTCAGTTGTTGCATATCCAAAACTCGGAGCCATGATTGAGGTTCCTGCGACAATGTTTCTTTTAGAGGATCTGGCTGAGCATCTGGATTTCTTCTCCATCGGCAGTAACGACCTCACCCAGTACACTCTGGCCGTAGACAGAAACAATCCGTATGTATCAAAGCTTTATGATTGTTTTAATCCGGCGATGGTGAGAGTATTGTGGCGATTGTATCGCATATGCGTTCAGGAATTGAACCGACCTCTGGCAATGTGCGGTGAAATGGCCGGTGATCCTCTCGGAGCCATACTGCTGATTTCAATGGGGTATCGTGAATTAAGCATGAACTACACTGAGATAGCCAGAATAAAGTATATTCTCCGCAGAGTTGATACGACGGAGCTTTCTGAAATATTCAAAAAGGCCATTAAGCTGTCTGATACTGCTGCGATAAGGGAAATGTACGTGAACTATCTCAGGGATAAGGGACTTGCTGACATCCTGAATATTAAATAATTAAGTTTTTTTAGAATAGAAATGCAGTCACGGTGACTGCATTTCATTAAGGGTTTTTCGGATGAAAAAGTATTTAGATTTATTGCAGCATATACTTGATAACGGAACTGTAAAAACGGACAGAACCGGTACAGGCACAAAATCTGTATTTGGTTATCAGATGCGTTTCAACATGCAGGAAGGCTTCCCTCTCCTTACAACGAAAAAGTGTCACACAAGATCCATAATACATGAACTTCTGTGGTTTCTTAATGGAGATACAAACATAAAGTATCTTCATGACAACAAGGTAACGATATGGGATGAGTGGGCTGACGAAAACGGCGATTTGGGACCGGTATACGGTTATCAGTGGCGTTCATGGCCTACTCCGGACGGCAGACACATTGATCAGATTTCCAATGTTATTCGTCAGATAAAGAATACTCCTGACAGCAGACGTATGATTGTATCAGCATGGAATGTATCATGTATCGATGAAATGAAACTTCCGCCGTGTCACGCTCTTTTCCAGTTCTATGTGGCTGATGGAAAATTGAGTCTTCAGCTTTATCAGCGCAGCTGTGATACATTCCTCGGACTGCCTTTTAATATCGCAAGTTACTCAATGCTTCTTCACATGGTTGCCCAACAGTGTGATCTGATTCCTTATGAGTTTATATGGACGGGCGGTGACGTTCATTTGTACCTTAATCATTTTGAACAGGCGAAAGAACAGCTTTCCAGAGAGCCTAGAGCTTTACCGACTTTAAGATTCGCCAGAAAACCAGATTCAATTTTTGATTATAAGTTTGAAGATTTTATTATTGAGGGATACGATCCGCATCCTGTAATAAAAGCTCCAATTGCTGTATAGCGGGGGTTATGAGATGAAAACAGAATCTCAATGGGACTCCTTAAAATGGAAATCCCGTCGTGGCATGAAGGAACTTGATTTGATGCTTGAACCATATGTAAATGAGTATCTTCCCAAGGCTTCAGATCAGGAATTTGATGAATACAATTCCTTTCTTGACTGTACGGATCTGGAACTGGTTCGTTATCTGTTAAGAAGACAGAAGCCTGTTGATCCGCTGATTATAAAGGTGGTAGATTCCATCATTGCTTATCATGAAAAGTTATTAAAGGGAAATGTGGATTAAAGATGGAATTTTCTGAATTAGAGTTGGATGACAGATTACTTAAAGTCGTGGATGAACAGGGGTTTCGCAGGCCTACCATCGTGCAGCAGGAAGTTATTCCGAATGCGCTGTCCGGGTTCGATATTCTTGCCGACGCACCAACCGGTACGGGCAAGACCGCAGCCTATGTTCTGCCTTGTCTGCAGCATATTATTGATTTTTCCAATAAAAAGCACAGTCTCAGCCGTATTCTGGTTTTGACTCCAACCCGTGAACTGGCTTTACAGGTACATGAACAGGTTAAGCTTTTCAGCAAGTATCTTCCGCGGGTAACGTCTTGTACTGTTATCGGCGGGGTTGATCATGAGGAACAGCTTCCGGATCTGAGCCAGAGAACCGACATCGTAATTGCCACCCCGGGGCGACTGCTTGAATATCTTAAGAAAAAGATGTTTGACATTAAGGGGGTTGAGATTCTGGTTCTTGATGAAGCGGACAGAATGCTGGACATGGGCTTTTATGATGATGTTGTAAGCATTTCCAAATCAGCCAGCAGAAGAGAGCAGACATTCCTTTTTTCTGCCACTCTTGAAGGTAGTCTTTTATCAAAATTTGCTAATGAGGTATTGCAGAATCCGGTTGAAATCCATGTTGATTCACCACGTTCAGAGAAGAAAAAGATCGTCCAGTACAAGATATTTGCTGACAGTCTTGAACACAAGTTACAGTTACTTAAGAACCTTCTTCAGAATGAAAAGATAACCAAGCCGATTGTTTTTGTAAAAACTCGTGAGCGTTTGCAGGAATTGGTACAGGAGCTTGATAAGGCCGGTATAAAGTTTGCCTATATCCGAGGCGAGATGGAACAGAGCAAACGTATTGCTTCACTGGAAAGATTTACATCCAATGAGGTGCATATTCTGCTGGCAACTGACGTGGCAGCAAGAGGCATTGATGTTTCAGATATTTCTCATGTAATAAATTTTGACATGCCAAGAAGTGCAGATATATATGTTCATCGTATAGGACGCACTGCAAGAGCAGGCAGAAAGGGAGTGGCTATTAATCTTGTTGAAGCACATGATGTTCCTATGTTGGGAAAGATTGAAAGATACACCGGAGAGAAGATAACCCTGAGGGTAATCGAGGGGTTGAAGGCTCAGAATAAGATGGCTGACTTTACCAAAAAGAAGAAGAAAAATGATCAGGTCAAGGACGATAAGATCGAGGGTAAGGAAAAGCACGTCAAAAAGAGAGAAAGAGACCAGAAAAACAAGGGAAAACCTGACTTTCTTGAAAAGAAGCGCAGAAAGCTTCTGAGTCAGGGGCTTAGTCCTGAGGAGGTCGAAGCCAGACTGAGTGTTAAATCATAGGGATATTCCGGTTCAGTCGGCATTAGTTATTGTAAAAAAATCCGTTACGGCATGATATACAATCCTGTTTAGGAGTAATCAGAGTAACGGATTTTTTAATTAAGGGCTGTATTATACGGGGAATGCTCCCCTGTATAAGCTGATTGGATTAGTATTATTCATCTTCATCGTAGCTAGTTTCTTTGCGGTACCTGTGGTACATCAGAACAGTAACTCCTGATACATAGAATGATAGGTATACTGCCACGGCAAGAAAAATAATCATAAGTATCAGCAAAGTGGACAGCATGGTGCCGTGCTGTATTCCTATGGCCGGGAGTATTAAAACATATGAGAACAGTACGGCCATAACAAACATGAGTCCCATGATCCATGCTATGAGTTGCCCGAATAACAGAAATGGTTTTTGGGCTAACAGGTTAAGGCTGTCGAACACTGCATAAAGAGCCATCTGGTTTTTTTGGTTGCAGATAAGGAGACAGTGAATGATCACGATTCCCCAAATAATCAGAAAACACAGCAGGGCAAAAAATTCATAAATTATGAGAGGACTGTTTCCGTTATTGGTGAGGCTGTATATGATGTACAGGCAGGCAAGAAGCGGCAGAAAAGACAAAATAATAAAGGACTTGATTTTGACCTTTATGTTTACGTAAACCTGGGACATAATTTCCGTGAATGAGAGATTATCACCGGTAATTTCATTTATCACCATCAGCATGATCATGCACAGAAAAATAGGTATGGTTACGAACCCAATGATAAACAGCGGGAGTGATAACATTATGCCGAATGAACACATCAGTACCTTAAAAAGGAGCGCAGGGTGATACAAAAGAAAGCTTATTCCCTGAAATGGTGACATAAAGGCGGTTCTTAAGTCTATATTTCTGGGGCTATTGAGTTGATTAATAAAGTTCATTGTTGCCGTGAAATTGGATTAAAAAGAAGTAGAATGTTTGTTTAACGGTTTATTTTTAACCTGTACATTATACTTGATAGATGGAAAATCGCTACAGAATAAAGCTTAATATTCAGGGAATGACGGCTTTCGTTAATTTCAGAATGTCCTGGAGGTTAGTGCACTCTTGTACATTTCTTCATATTCCTCAGCTGATTCAGACCAGTTATACCTTACGTTCATGGCATTTCTTCTGACACGGAGAAATTCAATATGTTCCTGCAGATAAAAAAGCAGAGCACGTCTGATGCAGTTAAGAAAAGCCTGAGGTTCAGCTTCCTTGAAAATAAAACCGGTACCTTCAAGCGGGTTATCGTCGTAGCATATGACTGTGTCCTTAAGACCTCCAACAGCTCTCACTATAGGAAGTGTTCCATATGCCAGACTGTACATCTGATTGAGCCCGCAAGGCTCATAAATTGACGGCATAAGGAAGAAATCAGAGCCTGCTTCAACAAGATGAGCCAGCTTGTTGTCATAGACACTCTTAAAAACAAAACGATCAGAGTATTTTGAAGTGTATTGGTGGAGAATTTCTTCCAGTTCCGGAGCTCCGGTTCCGACAATTATAAGCTGAATCTGATGCTGAAGCATGTCATCAAGAACCGGGATGAGCAGGTTTATTCCCTTTTGATCAGTGAGACGGCAAACCATTCCGAAAATAGGTCTGTTGCACACCGGAAGCTCTGTATATTCCTGAAGCAGGAATTTACAGAGACTTTTATCAACAAGAGTATCCGCACTGAAATTGAAAGGAATGTTTTTATCGATGGAAGGATCCCAGTCTGAATAATCACACCCGTTAACAATGCCGCACAGATCGTTGATTCGAGCCATGTAATTCTGGGACATGCCGTGGCCGCCGAGAAAGGTTGTAAGCTCTTCCGCATAGCTCGGGCTTACGGCATTGATTTTGTCGGCGTAGAAAACCCCGCATTTTAAGAAATTGATATTGTTGTATCCCTGCGTGATTGTTTCATTGTTCGTTTGTGATATTTCCGGGAGCATCCATAACTGACTTCGTTCAAAGACGCCCTGGAAGGCCCCGTTGTGGATGGTTATGACTGAGTGGGTATTTTTAAAAAAAGGTGAGTTCTGGTATTTTAGTGCCAGAATCATGGGCGTAAGTGCCGTGTGCCAATCATTACAGTGAACAATATCCGGAGCAAACTTAAGGTATTCAGTAGCCAATAATGCCGCAGCTGAAAAAAAGGCGAACCGCTCTCCGTTATCGTAATATGACTGGTTGTTTTCGGCGTATATACTGTTTCTTGCAAAGTAGTGTTCGTTTTCAATAAGCCATACGGTAACGCAGTCTGCCAGTTTGGCCTGACGTACTTTGAATTCTATACTGGCACTGTTTTGCTGATTGGTGAGGCTTAAATCAGCAATTACCGGATAATCAAAATAGTTAGGTATTCTATTGTAACAAGGTACCATGATGCGTACATCATGGTTGCGTTTGAAAAGTTCCACCGGGAGAGCTTTGGCTACATCGGCCAATCCTCCTGTTTTAACAAAATCGCAAAGCTCAGAAGTTAAGAATAGAACTTTCATGATTAATAACCGATTCTTGCACCTTTCGGAATGACAACGACCCCGCCGTCGGAAACGGTAAAGAAACTGCGGTCGTGTTCTGGATCTTCGCCTATTACAACACCGGGTGCTATGGTTACATGCTTATCTATAATTGCCTTTTTTATCCTGCAGTTGCTTCCTATTGTTACGTCTCCGAGCAGAACAGAGTCTGATATTTCTGCATTTTCCTCTATGCGGCAGTTAAACCCCACAATGCTGTGAGTTACGGTGGCTCCGACTATTTCAGAACCTGCGGAAATCATGCTTTGGGAAATGGAACACTGCCTGTTTACTGTATTTATAAAGTTGGCAGGAGGCAGAGGAGGATAGTTCGTATGCAATGGCCAGGATGGATTGTGGAGGATGAAACTAGGTTCTTCCGAAATCAGATCCATGTTTGTCTGCCAGTAGGTATCAATGCTTCCGACATCTCGCCAGTATCCCATGTTTGTTTCATTGGGAATGTAGTTATTAAGGAAATTGTATACGTATACTGGGCGTTTAGGATAAATGCTCGGGATAACGTCACACCCGAAATCGTGAGTTGAGTTTTGATTTACGGAGTCGAGTGCAAGCTCTTCATAGAGAGTGTTTGCTTCAAATATATAGTTTCCCATGGAAACAAGAGCATACTCAGGATCTCCGGGAATAGGCTGCGGATTCTTTGGTTTTTCCTCAAAACCTATCATTCTCCAGTCACTGTCCACCTGTATTACGCCAAAGCTTCTGGCCTGTTTGATTGGAACCTTGATGGCTGATACCGTCAGATCTGCCTTTTTATTCTTGTGGTACTCAAGCATCTGCCTGATGTCCATCTTGTATACATGATCGCTGCCGAATACGCAGATCTGATCCGGAGAGTTGTATCTGATAAAGCTCAGATTCTGGAAGATGGCATCTGCCGTACCGTCATACCATCGTTTCCCCATTCTCATCTGTGCTGGAATCGGGTCAATAAAACATCCCGGAATGCCGTTAACCGTCCATCCTTTTTTCATGTGCATGTAGAGAGACTGGCTCTTGAACTGTGTTAGAACAAAGATCCTTATGATGTCTGAATTGACGAAGTTATTCAGAACAAAATCGATAAGTCTGTAACTTCCCGCGAACGGGACAGCCGGCTTGGAACGGGTTACAGTCAGAGGTTGCAGCCTGGTTCCTTCACCGCCAGCCAAAATCATTGCCAAGACTCCAGCCATAGTCAATCCTTAATAAAAATCTACAAGACCTTGTTTGATTATACATAGTCGGCTTATTGGAATGAGTATATCGTTGTTCGTTTTTTGATATGGTATGTATTAATAATTCAAAAAAAAGATCAATATTAAAAATTTTTTAAAATTTTCATAAGGTAGGGATAAATCGGAAAGCGTAAGCTCAGCGTTAAACCATGTTACGCTTTAATGAACGGAGATTAAGGTTGATAATCGGTTCAGCCTGAATAATTTTCAGGATTCTCTTTCATCTGTTTAAGCAGAGCCTCTTCGATTTCCATGGCAGTGGTCTCATCCTCCATATCCTCAGGTGTGATGGGGGAACTTATGTGGTACTTGCCTGAGGCCCAGCCGCCGAGGTCGATTGTTTTGCATCTTTCAGAGCAGAACGGTCTGTATTTGTTTTCCGGACACCATTCTGTTTCTTTGCTGCAGATAGGGCATTTTATTTTAGTCATGTGCGTTATCCTGTTTTATTAACGTCAGATAATGAGTATGCAGTTCATGAATCTTTTGTTTCAGTTCGTCGAGGGTCGGGTAATTTGAAATCACGACGTCATCACTGGATTTTATTTTTATCTCACGCGGGAGCTGATGAGCTACCATGGCCTTTGCTATTTCATATGAGCATCCGTCTCTTTCCACCGTTCTCATAATTTGAGTTTCTGGGTCGGCATCCATGCATAAAATACGTGACGGGATATGTTCCAGATGATTTTCAAAAAGCAGAGGGGCTGCTAGAACCACGTAACATCCGGTAGCCTCATCAAGTTCGGACATTATCTGCTCGTGAATCAGCGGATGGAGCGTTTTATTAACAAAGGACAGTTTGTCATCATCAGAAAAAATAATATTTCTTAGAGCCTTTCTGTCCAGTGTTCCGTCGGGATTTAAAATACTCTTTCCGAAATGCTCCGTAAGCTTTTTTAATCCCTTTGTGCCGGGCATTACAACCTTTCTCGCACAGAGATCCGCATCTACCACCGCACATCCGAATTCTTTAAAGAAATTGCATACGGTGGTTTTACCGGAACTGACACCTCCCGTGAGGCCGAGAATCCACTTACTCATGATTTATTACCGGATTTTTATATCTGTTATACAGTTTCGTCTATGTTTTTATCAAGCAGCATGTCAGCAAGACAGCAGTACTGCTGAAGAGTAATGTTCTCTGCTCTGAGCTGCGGGTTTATGCCGAGACTTAACAGTTCCTCGTCTGAAATGAATCCTCTGAGACTGTTGTGGATTGTTTTACGTCTTTGGTTGAAAGCCAGAGCCAGTACCTGCTCAAGTTTTCTGATGTCTTTAACCTCATAAGGTTTTTTGTCATACGGAACAAGACGTACAACTGCACTTGTTACCTTAGGTGCAGGTCTGAAAGCACCAGGTTTAACCTCCATAATCGGTATAACTTTACAGTAATACTGTGTGATCAAGGACAGGCGGCCATATTCTTTTGAATCCGGTGCTGCGGCCAGACGGGTAACAACTTCTTTCTGCAGCATGAAGTGCATGTCTTTAATTACTGATGACTGGGAAAAAAGGTGAATCATCAGAGGAGTGGATATGTTGTATGGTAAATTTCCGAACACTCTTACCGGATTTTCCTTTGTGCCCAGGGTAGAGAAGTCAAACTTCATGGCATCAGCCTCATGAATTTCAAGCTTCGGAGCCAAAAAAGGATTTTCACGCAATCTTTTGGCCAGATCCCTGTCAAGTTCGATAACGTGAAGCTTATTAACCTTTTCGCTAACAGGAGTGGTCAGTGCAGCAAGGCCGGGGCCTATTTCCACGATATTATCGTCTGCCTCCGGGTTTATGGCTCTGACAATGTTGGCTATAACATTCTGGTCCTGTAGAAAGTTTTGACCAAATCTTTTACGGGCTGTATGGCCCTGAGTAACTAAATCATGCATTTACTGTCCGGTTCTCTGTTAAAACTAAAATAATTTTGCGGTTAGAAATCAGTTATCAAAAATTTTTATATATGCGGAATCTCTGAGTTCCCTTTCCCATTTTTCACTTTCTTCCATAATGGAGCGGTTTGACAGGATTTCTCTTGCCTTAATTTTATATGCCTCAATGGAGTCTTTATCAACTTTTCTGTCGATAACTTCAACTATATGCCACCCAAAACTGCTTTTGAACGGTTCACTGATTTCTCCTGGTTCCAGGTTTTTAAGGGCTTCCCTGAATCTCGGGTCGAAAATATCCGGATTAGACCAGTCTATGAGGCCTCCGTTATACGCAGATCCGAAATCTTCAGAGTATTTTCTTGCTTCATCTTCAAATTTGTAGTCACCGTTGATGATTCCGTTTCGTATGTTTTTAAGACGCTTTTCTGCGGCTTCATCATCAAAAATGATATTGGTTGTGAGCAGAATATGTCTTACTTTGACCTGTTCAAGTGGTTGCGGGGTCATTTTGGCTATCTCATAGACTTTTATCAATGACAAACCTCTTTCAGTTTTCATCGGCCCGATGACGTCTCCTGCCTGAGCTCTTGATATGGCCGGCGCTGCATATTCCGGTATTTCGTTTATGGTCAGTTTGCCCAAATCACCTCCATCGATGGCATTGGAGCTTTCTGAATATTTCTGTGCGGCTTTCGCAAAAGGCATTCCTGCCTTGAGTTCCTTGAGAACCATGTTTATCTTTCTGTTGGCCGCATCCGTGGCAGCAGGTGACGGGGTGACCGGAACCAGAATGTTTATAACTGCCAGATGGTAGGTAAGCATGTGTGCTGACTGTTTTTTCAGCACCTGAGCCAGATGGGTAACTTCCTGATCTGATACATGTATGCGGCTTCTTACTTGACTGCGTTTAACTTCATCGATAATGATGTCGTCCCTTATGGTATTTCTGATGGCAAGGTCGGAGAGTCCGGTGCTTCGATATTTTGACATCATCTGTTCCGGTGTCATGCCGTTGTTATCAGCGATCTGTTTGATAGCTCTGTCCAAATCCGTATCACTGATAACGATGTTGTTTTTTGCGGCCATCTGCAGAATCAGACGTTTGGTTATCAGCCGTTCAAGAACATTTTTACGGATAACTTCGTCAGAAGGAAGTTCCTTGTTTGATGCCTTAACTAAATTCTTGTATTTTATGATTTCAGAATTCAGGTCGCTGAAAAGAATTGCCTCATCACCTGCAATGGCAATGGTGCGATCTACCAGATAGTCCTTTGCATAGGCGGTGTTCATGCCAATCAGAAGAAACATGGCAGAGACTGCTGCTGTTTTCCTAAAAATGTTACTTAACATAACAATATCCTATTTATTCAAGTTAACGGCATTGTTAAAAGGAATTAGTTTCGTTTCAGGTGAGAATGAGGTGTTCATCCCTGAGTCAGTAAGTCCTTTTAATTCAAAGAAGATTCCGTACTTGGTTTCTTCTTTTGCGGTTAGTGTATAGTTGTCCGGTTTATTGTATCTTTCTATCTGGAAGCCAACGCTGTAACAGCAGGATTCATATTTCAGAGCCAGTTTCTGATCAATGTTGTGACTGCTTTCCAGGTCGTAATACATTGCTCCGACGGCCTTTATGTCCTCTGTTATAGGGAAATTAAGAGTTCCTCCCAACTGTTTTAAATCCCTGATTTCCCCGTTCATTATTTGGTTGCCATTTCTGAGGTAACGATAGCTTAACTGGGCTTTGAATTCTTCGTACATGCCGTTCAACTGGGCGTTCCAGCTGGAGGTTTCCCCTTTTTCAGTGTTGTATACCATATTACCGTTTGCTGACACGTAATCAAGAAAGTCGAGATTCAGGCCGGCGGCAATAGGTGTTCTGGGGTATGTACTTGAACTGTCATTAGGATAGAATTTAACCTTCTGACTGTGGAAGTCATATCCTTGACCGATGTTGAAGCGCAGTCTTTCCTTCAAGTTATCGTCATACATTCTGTAGGTTATGCCGTAACTTATGCGGTTGGTGTCGGCAATTCTGTCCAGGCCGGCGTATTTACGATATCCGAACAGTGAGTAGTAATCGTAAACCCTGTCTGTAGTGTCATAGATGCCTATGTGATCCTGATTCCTGTATGGGATATACATGTATTGAAGTTCTGGTTCAAGAGTCTGCATGAAGTCCCATGAATTATTTACGAAAGTTGTTTTTCCGTAAAGTTCCGCATTGTAGAGATACCTGTTTACTGAGTCATTCAGAGAAGCTGCAGTAAATCCGTGTTTCATGTATGTTTCATAGAGACTGCTTGGAATATCCTGTCTGTAGTGGGTCATAAACCCGCGTCCGGTGGCTCTTAGCTCAATTCCATTGGAGTTTATGAAAGGTATTTCCAATTCAGGCTGGAAGTGATATCTGTCGCCGGTATAACTCTGATCTTTGAATTCATCCACGCGAAAACGTGAATATTCGAATCCGGTACGATACGTCAGGAACGAAAACGGCGTGTCGTGGTAGTTGATTTCAACTCTCGGGACCAGTTTAAACGGCAGATTTACGATATATTCGTTAGGAACGAGCAGCTGATATTTCTGAATTCTGACGTTTGCGTCGAAGTTGTTCTTGTCAACATAAACACGACCGGACTGAACCAGCTGGTTATCCACAAGCGGCGGAACTCTTGGGTCAAAATCATTAACGTAGTTATAGTCATGATTACGGACTTTGGTAAAATCAACCAGCAGACCATAATCCCTGTCATCGAAGTAGGTCTCGTGCTTTATGTTATAGATCCATCGTTCATCGTAGTTTTTGCGATCCATTCCCGGCTCGCTGTCACTTTGATGATGTCTGTCATGGTTTATGTACTGTCCGTAAAGTGTCCCGTAAGTGTTTCTGAAAGGCAGATATCTGAATTCACCGGTGTTAAGCAGTCCTCTTCTGGTGATGATTTTAGGACTATACGTGAAATCATAGTTGGGTGCAATGTTCCAGTATATCGGGAGCGTAAGCATGCCTCCGTCAGAGGAGGTGTATTCTATGTTTGGATATAGAAGACCTGATTTTCTTTCATTCTTTATCGGAAAATTAAAATACGGCAGATACAGAACTGGTACGTCATGAAATTTGAATACGGTATGATAAGCTTCACCGAAAATTTCGTTCTGATCGATATTTACTTCTGATGAGTGCAGGGACCAGGAGGGCTGATGCTTTGGACAAGTGGTTACCGATGCATTGTACAGTGAAACCGTCTTTCCCTCGTTGTTCAGGACTGCTTTTTCAGTTGATCCCCTAATAACGGAACCGTTGATCTGGTAGGTCGCATTATTCAGTACAGTGTCATTGGTGTTTAAATTAGTGTACAGAGTGGTGTCACTGGTTACGGTTATCTGACCATCTTCGTACATAATGTTTCCGGAGGCTGTCATTTCCTGAGTGTGCTGATTAAATGTCGTGCTGTCGGCTTTTAATTTTTTGTTTCCCTGCACAATCTCAACATCACCGTCGTACTTTATGTTGCTCTTGATATTTGATTCCATACTGTCAGCGGTTATGGATATCGGAATCTTTTTTACGTCAGTAGAGCCGTCCGGGGCGATGTATTCCGGTACGTCACCGTAGCATCTTTTGTCATATTCAGAGACCTGCATTATCGGGGCAGTATCTGCCAGAACTGATGTACATGCCACAATCGAGCTGATGCATAAGGTAAGATTTTTTAAACGATTCAACACTTGAGGAAACCCTGAAAAAATCATGTGCAAAATATTTGGATTATTATAAATAAAAAGGAGTATTTTAACAAATCCACTCACATAAAAGCGGCCGGAGATAGAGTTATCCCGGCCGTATGCATTTAGATGTCAAAAAGTCTTAAAAGTTCTGTTAGCACTAGAACGGAAGCGGATCCTCATTGAATGCCGCATTCATGTCCGGTTCCTTGGCGGTAAAATCTGACTTGGATTCCGGAGCTGAAGCTTTCTCTATGTCAAGATTACCGGGGGCATCAGGCTTTTTTGAAGGGAGAGGAGGAAGTCCAGGAAACTCGTTTGATCCTGCAGACATTCCCTGATTGTATGACGGTTCAGGCATCGGATTCTGCTGCTGAGGAACGTTGTTTACCTGACGGGTGTAGTTGCCGTAACCATTTTGATTTCCTCTGCCTCCGTTCATTCCTGCCATCTGATTCGTTCCGTTGCCGTGGTACTGACCACCCTGTTGAGGTGACGGCATACCGTTATTTCCGTATGGTGCGTTATAGTTATTGCCGGCAGCATATCCGCTGTTGTCCTGATTTTGCGGACGTGCTCCCAACATCTGCAGATCGGTAACCTGAATTTCGGTAATGTATCTGCGCTGACCGTTCTGATCATCGTAGGAACGGGTTCTGATTTTTCCTTCAACGTATACCTGAGATCCCTTGTGCAGGTAGTCTCTTGCAATTTCTGCGAGTCTGCCCCAGAACACAATACGGTGCCATTCTGTACGTTCCTGAATGTTGCCCTGCTGATCCCTGTATGATTCATTGGTTGCCAGACTTGCTGTCGCAACGCTGTTTGAACCACCGTTTAAAATGCGAAAATCCGGTTCTGCAGCCAGATTTCCTACTAAAATTGCTTTATTTACTCCACGTGCGGCCATGATACTTCCTTAATAATCTGAATACTCTGCCTGTCTATCTTGATTAATTCTTTCGTCTTCTTAACTGTTTACTACTTAACTTTTGCCTTTTGAAGTAATTTGTTATTTAAGAAAATTTGTGTATGCGTTTCAAGACAGTCCGATTTTATCATTTTTTTTATCAATGTTCTTGAGCATGTTCAAAATTTTCTGAATCAGGTTAAAGTCTGTTTTAATCCCCTTTACACTAAAATAATTAGTATATCAGTATAAATAATATTATATAGAAAAAATCTAAATAATCAACTAAATACAAAAATGGTTTGGTAACAAACGGGAATGGATACATGAGAGACGTGAGCTAAGTTACAAAAATAATCATTATTTTTGGGCTGTTTGAAAGCTTTTGTGTGTACATGTGAATGTATTTCAAATTTTATGAATGTTCATTATAAGTTTTGATTATTCTATTGTTTCCTTCGTGGTAAAGTTTAATTTAGGTTAGTTTTATATTTCGGTGTTTATCTGTATGGCTAAAGGTAATGTTAACAAGGTTATTTTAGGTATTGCCAATGAGGAGATTACTTTTCTGTACTCACCTTCCGGCAAGACCAGAGTTATAACTGACAGTGTGTTATGTGCAGGTAATTCCGAGTGGAGAAGTGCCATCGATTCCCTGTTCAGTAAATATAAGGTTCAGGCGTCATGCAAGGTTATTGTCGTGCTGGCTCAGGGAATGTACACGGTTGTACAGCTTCCAAAGAATGAGCGTCTTACCGATGAGGAACTTACCGGAATTGCCATGGTAAAGGATCTTGAGCCAGCGGTTCAGGGCAGGGTTCTGGATTATACGTGGGACTTTTATGATGCCAAAACCGGCAAGAACAGCAAGCCGACACTGAATTTCGTGCTTGTTGAAAAGAAGCTTATTGCCATGGTGGCTGAAATAGTTAACGATTATGCCACATTGGAGAAGATTACCGTTTTCGACCTGGCAATGACTGAATTCATATCCTACTACCAGGCGGCATCAATGAATAAGATTAAGGAAAAGGAACGTACACCGTATGTTCCTCAGCTGTGCCTGACTCTGTATCTTCAGAAAGACAAGGAACTCACTGTTTACGGCGTATACGGCGGTGAACTGTGCTACTCACGTGTCTTAAGAGGTTACAGGTCACTTGCAACTGATCTTATCACTGGCGCGGATGATCCTAAAATCAGCAGGCTGACAACTGAAATTTTACGAATAACCGATGATTTCTTTACCTCCAGACTCGGTCTTCCGCCGATGAGCAAGCTGTTACTGGTGATGAATGCCGAACAGTTGAAGAACATAGCTGTAAGCATGAGTCAGAATTTCAGAAGAGTCGTGGATGTAATACCTATAAACAGTGATGTGGAATCAACTGAAGCTGCCGGCTATTCAGTATGTAAAAATACAGAACTTGTTGATGTTTTAAAGAAAGATTTAAGTTTTGCGCCGTTGTTGGGAATTTGGAAAGAAGGAATACTTGTAAGTGAGAAAAATTAGAATCAATCTCTACAGCAAGGAATTTCAACCAAAACTGGTAATCCTTAGCCTGAAACACATGATTGCCGTGTGGATACTTACCGCCGTAGTGATGGCACTGTGGGTTAATGTGTCCAATGCCGATCATAAGAAATTGTCCGATAAGGAAAAATCAATGACCCAGGAGATTGATGATCTCGGGGATGAACTGGCACAGACTCAGGTTATTGTTTCTTCCTTAAGGCTTGATACCTCTTTAGAAGCACAGGTTCAGCAAGTACGTAAGCTTGTGTCCGGAAAAAGGGAACTCAAATCATATCTTAACGGCAGCATGAATACCGGCAGTACCGGTTTTTCAGGTTTTATGAAATCCCTGGCTGTCATAAAGAATGATGGCATAGCAATAACAGGCTTCAGTATTGAAGATGGCATGGCTGACATAGAAGGTGTTGCAAGGAATGCTAATGACGTACCTAAATGGCTGGGACAGTTCCAGAACTATCCGGCGTTGTCAGGCCTTGCCTTCGGTAGCGTGAAACTGAATTACAACAGGGACGACAATTATCTCGGCTTTTCCCTTAAAAGCAAAATAAAAGAAGAAAAGGAAGACGAAACTGCAGTAAAGGGGAGGAGATAGGTAATGGGTAAATTCAGAGAATATGACAAGAAAATAGCGGCAATGACCATGAGAGAACGCGTAATGGTAATGCTTGCCGGTGTATTTGCCATTGCCGCTCCTCTTTATTTCGGTATTATTGATGCAAACAAAACTGATAACAATAAAATCAATTCCAGAATTACGTCTTTGAAAACCGACCTTGATGAACGGAGATCAGAATTAGAGACATGGCAGGCGCGTATTACTAAGGATCCTAATCTTGAATTGAGGGAAGAACTGAAATCTCTTAATCAGGAGATCGGCGAGATTGATGCAAAACTTGAAAATGATGCCAAAAGTCTGGTAGATGCCAAGCTTATGCCTGAAATACTGAAGAGAATGCTGAATACGACGGATGTGGAACTGCTGTCGCTGGAAAATCTTCCTCCAAAGACGCTGATGAACAGCGGGGACAGCACCTTATATCAGCATACGGTCCGCCTGACTCTTAAGGGGCGATATCTGGATATCATGAAACATCTAGAGAAGGTTGAGAAATCCGAATATACCTTTTACTGGCATTTAATTAATTACCATGTGGTTCAGTATCCGGTTTCAGAAGTTACCGTTGAAGTTTATACCCTGAGTATCAGTAAGGACTTTTTGCATGCTTAAAAAATTTTTAATGATATCGGTATTGCTTGTACCGGTATCTTTTGCTGAAGATTTTCAACTGCACGACCCCACATCTCCTCTTGTGGGAATGAGTTCTTCATCTGGTGCTGCTGACAAGAGTCCGGTTGAAGATCTGAAACTTCAGGCAATAATGAGAGGAAACGGCAGGACCAGAGCCATTGTGAATGGTAAGACCTGCTATATAGCGGAAGATTGTTTTGGATATAAAGTTTTCGCCATTAACAAATCAGATATTCTTCTGAAAAAGGACAATAATCCCGCAGTTGTGAAACTATCACTGTTTACATCGAAGGTGCAAAAATGAGTAGGATATTGAAATCAGCGATAGCTATAACTTTGGCTATGAGTGTTGGTTGTGTTTATACACATCCGCAGCCTAAGGAAGCTCAGGAGGAACTGGCGCTGGCACTGTCTCAGGCAGGACTGGCTGATGTACCTGATGATGTGTTGAATGAATTGAATCCTGATAATCCGTTGGATGATCAATATTCAATAAATAATGCCAACAGAATTTCCATTGCCGCAAATAATGTTCCAGCGGCCGAGTTTTTCGCAAGAATAATGAATCAATCAAACTCATCCGTAGTTGTACATCCGGAAGTAAGCGGAAACATTACGCTTAATCTTGATAACGTAACTACAGACGAGGTGTTTGATGCGGTATACAGAATGTACGGGTATTACACCGAAAAAAGAGATTCGGTTTACTACGTATATCCTGCAGGTATCCACACTGAGAACATTTCGATTAATTACCTGTCAATGATCAGAGAGGCCGAAACCAAACTGTCAATTGTTAATAATACCGTAAGCAATTCATCTGACGATGGTGATAGTTCATCCGGAGGTTCTTCCGGATCCTCAGGTGACTCAGGAGACAGTGATTCTGAGAGTTCTAGCGGAACCAAGGTGACAACTACTGCCAAGAGTGATTTCTGGTCAGAGTTGCAAAGTGTTTTGAGTTCCCTTGTGGGTAATGCGGAAGGGCGATTAGTTAAGGTTAATCCGCATGCCGCAATGGTTACTGTAAGAGGTATGCCGGAAGATATTCAGAATGTTAAGAATTATCTGAACAGCATTGAATCTCATCTTCACAGACAGGTGGTGATTGAGTCTAAGATTATTGAAGTTACTCTCAATGAAAATTATTCACAGGGTATAGACTGGTCTGCAATTACTGGACATACTTTTAAATTTGGTAATGCAAAGCCTTTCGGTACCGGCACAGGTGATTCCATCATTGGTGTTCTTGGCGGCGGTCTGTCTTTTTCAGCTGAGTCCGCACACTTTAATGCACTGCTTAATTTCTTAAAGACTCAGGGTGATGTGTCAACACTTTCCAGTCCGAGAATAACGGCATTAAATAACCAGAAAGCGGTAATGAAGGTCGGCACGGATTCTTATTTTCTTACTGATATTTCTGTTGATACTTCAGCAAGCACGACAACCAGCAGTAATTACCTTACATCAGATGTTACCTTTAAACCGTTCTTCAGCGGTGTATCACTGGATGTTCTGCCGCAGATTAATGAGAATAACGAAGTTCTGATGCATATTCATCCTGCGGTAATTGATGTTCAGCAGGATAATAAGGTTGTTAATCTTGGCGGCGGTTCCTCCTCAATGGATTTGCCTTTGGCAAGTTCCCAGGTAAGGGAAACGGATACCATTGTCAAGGTTAAGTCCGGTGATGTGATTCTTATTGGCGGTTTAATGAGATCTGAAGTCGGTGAATTGGTATCAAAGGTTCCTGTACTCGGCGACATTCCGTATCTCGGCGAACTTTTTACTAACAGAAACAACTACAATCACAAGAAAGAGCTGGTAATTCTTTTGAAGCCTGTTGTAGTTGACGGTGATACCTGGAAGAACGAGATCAATAAATCAGTGGAACTGCTTAAGAAGTGGTATCCGGATGATGAGAGGAAGAATTCGGACACAGATATCCTCGAATAGAATAACAAAAAGAAAGAGGTTTTTAGGGTGTATCAAGATTTTTTTGGTTTGGAACAGCAACCGTTCAGCCTGACTCCAAATACCAGTCTATATTATGGTCTTCCCCCTCATGAAGAGGCTTTGGAAGTATTGAGTACAGCCCTGGCAAACGGAGAGGGATTTATTAAGGTTACCGGTGAAGTTGGTACCGGTAAGACCATGGTTCTGCGTTTGTTTATGAGCAGACTGACAGAGAATTACGAACTGGTATACATTCCTAATCCGGTTCTTACTCCGGCGGAACTTAAGCTTTCAATAGCAAAGGAACTGCAGTTGGCTGTTGATAATGTGTCTAATCTGTCCCTTAATGACATCATAAATAACAGATTGCTTGAAATTAATAAATCAGGCAGAAAGGTTGTGATGATAGTCGATGAGGCACAGGCACTCAGTGACGAGACGCTGGAGGCAATACGACTGTTGGGCAATCTCGAAACAGAACAGGATAAGATGCTTCATATTATTCTGTTCGGACAGCCTGAACTGGATTATAAGCTTCTGCAGAATAATTTCAGGCAACTGAGGCAGAGAATATCCTTTTCTTATGCTCTGCGCCCTCTGACGGAACATGAAACCTATTCATACCTTAATTACAGGATGAAGGCATCAGGATTTAAGGGGATAGAGGTATTCAGCCGCAACGTGGCACACAGAATTTATAAGGCTAGTCATGGGATTCCCAGAATCATAAATGTCATAGCCAATAAATCCTTAATGCTCTGCTATGGCTATGGAATATTCACTGTAAGTAAAAAGGTCGTTTCGGAAGCCGTATCTGACACTGTCGGAATAGCGTCTTCAGGGAGAAAACACGGTATTTTAAGACGTCTCGGTATTATTGGACTGATGTTTACCATCATGTTATTAACGGTCGGCGGTTTTTATGTCTTTGGAGCGAGCAGATGAGTGTTATAAACAAAGCTTTAAAAGAACTTAACAAGCGTAATTCCGGCGATGAGTACGGTAAATATGTTCCTCCGGAAAAGTCTGCCTTTTCTTTCAATAAAATTGCTCTTATTTCACTGGCAGTCATGGGAATTGCCGTGTTAGGTGCCGCCGGTTACTACGCATACAAAATGGGAGAGCAGAGCAAACAGAGCGGAACAAAGGTTCAGGCTGAGACTACCAAAGCATCTCAGCAGGCATCCGCAGAAAAACAAGAATCAGACTTAGGAACAGACAAGAAAGATTCTGATATTTCTATGGTTGCGGAGCAGCCGGCAGAGAGCTCAGTTATCTCGGAAAAAAATGAAGAAGATGAAAGTACTCAGGATAATGAATTGATTGTACTTGCCGAAACGGAACCCTCAATATCCGAGAATTCCGTATCGTCCGGAGAGACTGAAGATGTTCCTTATCTTGATGTAAACAAAAAGTCTGAAAGGAAGCTGGTAAAAAATAATACCAGAAACACGGATTCTGTTAAGAAGAGCGTGAAGACCCATTCTTCTACTGAGGCTGTAAATGATTCAGTGATAAAACCACAGGCAGGCGCTGTTGTCGATAGCTATGTTTATGATGCCGACAATTATGTAATTGAAGAGCAGCCGGTCATTTCGGAAAAAAGCAGAAGTAAGCCATCATCTCTAAAGGTTTCAAAGAGTAATATGAGTCCTGCTGACCAGAAGGCCATGTATCGTTCTCAGGCTCTTAACTATCTTGGCAAGGGGGATAGCAGAAAGGCTGTGGAGGCATACAAGAATGTGCTGGCTGTTGATCCGCGAGATATCGAGGCAAGAGAAAAACTTGCCGGACTGTATTATGGTCAGGACAATCATGCAGAAGCCATAAGAGTGCTCGATCGAGGTATAGCACTGACTCCGACACATTATGACTATCGTCTTTTTCTTTCCAGAATATACAAGGCACACGGTGACAATGCCAAGGCACTGAAGGTTTTGGAAAAGGCCAATCCGCCTGTAGCAGGTAATATTGATTACTATGCGACCATGGCGTCAATAGCCAGAGAGTCAGGCGATTATGTGGCGGCTTCAAAGGCGTATACAGCACTTGCTTCAACAAATACGTCCGACGGAAAGTGGTACCTCGGTCTGGGAATATCAGAGGAAAAGCAGGGCAGACACAGGCAGGCTCTTGAGGCGTACAGAAAAGCATCAACGTTATATTTAAGTCAGTCTTCACGTAAATTTGTTGAAGGTCGGATAAAGTTTTTGGAGAAACTAAAATAATGCCGGAAGATAACAGTTCTAGAAAAAGGCTACGTATAGGTGATGTTTTAGTTCAGTCTGGAATAATAACTTCATCTGACGTAGAAGAAGCTTTAAATTATTCCAAGGAAATGAACCTTAAGCTTGGACAGGCGGTGGTTGCGCTCGGCTTGGCAACAGAGGCGGATATTTGTACCGCACTGGGGCAACAGCTGCAGATGACCGTATTCACCGATTTGTCAAAGTTGAACATTGACAGCAATGTTGTTCAGATGCTTCCTGAAAATATTGCCAGACAGAAAAGAGCCCTGGCAATATCCAAACGAGTCAATCCAAACACGGGCAATGATGTTGTTACGGTTGTAATAGCTGACCCGTTGGATTATTACGGTCGTGATGATATCGTTGATAAGCTTGATCCAAATGAGGTGGACTTTGTTATTACTCCTGAATCGGAAATAGTAAAGTATCTGCCGATGCTCTACCGCAATACCGAGAACATTGCCAAATATGCGGATCAGCTCCAGAGTGAAATTACAAAATCAGCATTTGAGGTCGGAGCAACAGATACTCTTAATGTTGATGATGAGTCTTCCGATGCGGCCGTCGTTAATCTGCTCAAATCCGTTTTTGAGGATGCCATAAACTGGAAGGCCTCAGATATTCACATAGAGCCTGATGACGGGGTTTTGAGAATAAGACAGCGTATTGACGGCAGTCTTACAGAACAGATACTTCCAAGTTCCGATATCGGAGCCGCCATAGCATTGAGAATTAAACTTATGGCCGGTCTTGATATTTCGGAGAAAAGACTGCCTCAGGATGGTAGATTCCACATTACAATTGCAGGTAACGGGGTTGACGTGCGTGTGTCAACGTTGCCTACGCAGTATGGCGAATCCATAGTAATGCGTATTCTGAATCAGGCTACCGGACTTGTTTCGCTGGATGCTACCGGTATGCCGGAAAATATTCTCGAGAGTATGAGAGTTCAGATTCACAGACCTCACGGGATGATTTTGGTAACCGGTCCGACAGGTTCCGGTAAAACCACAACACTGTACGGCGCACTTAACGAACTTAACACGCCAGATGTAAAGATTATTACCGTAGAGGATCCTGTGGAATTTCGTCTGCCTAGAATAACCCAGGTTCAGATTAATCAGAAAATAGGTTTGGATTTTGCCAACGTATTGAGAGCCTGTCTGCGTCAGGACCCGGACGTAATACTGGTCGGTGAAATGCGAGATAAGGAAACCAGTGAAATAGGTCTGCGAGGAGCCATGACAGGTCATCTGGTGCTGTCTACCCTACACACAAATGATGCTATTTCAAGTACCATGCGCTTATGTGACATGGGCGCACCTGGTTATCTTGTAGCCAGTTCACTTAAAGCAGTGCTGGCACAGAGACTGGTAAGAAGGGTATGTCCTAAGTGCGGTGATTACTGTGACGTGGAACCGTCTCAGGAAAGGTTTATTGAGGCGGCACTCGGAGTGCCGGTGGAGGAACAGAGACAGCACAAATTCAAGCTTGGTAACAAGGGAAAGGGGTGTCAGTACTGTAATTTCAGCGGGTACAAGGGGCGTATAGGCGTGTTTGAACTGCTCGTTCTAAACGATGCAATGATGGAAGCCTTAAGAAGGGATGATCTTGAAGGATTTGCTAAATGTGCGAAAGAGAGTCCGATATATAAACCTCTTGCAAAGGTTGCCTATGACCTCGCCGTCGACGGCATTACTTCCATAGAGGAGGTGATGAAACTCTGTGAGGTAAATGACTAATGCCTACATACAAATATAAAGCCAAGAATATTTCAGGCGGGTATGTACAGGGAACCATAGAAGCCAACAGCCTTTCTGATGTCATTGATGAGGTCACCAGAACGGGTATGATACCTGTTGACATTACGGAAACCAGACAGGCTGTTGCAGTCAAGATGCCTCCTGTTTTCTCCAAGTTTTTCAAGAAAAAAGTAAAAACCGAGCAGCTGGTAATGTTCTGTCGTCAGATGTATTCCCTGAGTAAGGCCGGTGTTCCAATGATTAGAGCCATTAATGGTCTCAGTGATTCAATGGAGCACCCTGCACTGAAGGAATCTCTTATGAAACTCAACAGGGATCTGATAGGCGGTAAATCATTGGCTTTATCCATGTCTGAACAGCCTGATATTTACAATTCGCTGTTTGTGGCAATGATAAATGTGGGTGAAAATACAGGTAAACTTGATGATGTTTTTGCCCAGCTTGCAACTTATTTTGAACTTGATATGCAGACTAAAAAAAGTATAACGGCTGCGATGCGTTATCCAATCATGGTTATGCTTTTTATAGTTGCTGCGGTAGTTATTCTCAATATTTTTGTTATTCCCGTCTTTACGGATATGTTTTCTAAATTCGGCGTTGATTTACCCATAACAACCAGAATACTGATTACTACCTCAAATATATTTGTTAATTACTGGCCGTACATGCTGGCAGTTGCGATAGCCGTGCCTCTTTTCATAAAAAATGCCATGAAGAAGGAATCTGTCAGAACAAAATGGGATCAGTACAAGCTGAAAATTCCCGTAATAGGAAATATTTTGAATATGTCGCTTCTGGGCAGATTCTGCAGAAGCTTTTCACTTATGCTGCAATCCGGTGTGCCGCTTAATACTGCTCTGAGGCTTGTTGCCGATGCACTTGATAATAAGTTTCTTGAAAAGAAAGTTCTTAATATGCAGAAACAGATAGAGCAGGGTGTATCGCTGTCTCAGACGGCCCTGCAGAGCCAGATGTTTTCACCGCTCGTGCTTCAGATGTTTGCTGTAGGTGATGAAACAGGTCGAGTAGATGAGCTTCTTATAGAAGGTGCTGACTATTACGAGCGTGAAGTTGACTACGGCGTAAAATCCTTAACGTCAAAAATTGAGCCTTTATTACTGGTGGTTGTTTCATTAATCGTAGGTCTGCTTGCTATGGGTATATTCTCTCCTATGTGGGATATGTACGGTGCAATGCAGGGTAAACAGTAATAGATGGATTGTTGAGTATTTATAGGATTACTTTATTTGTATATAAAAAATCGATTAAGTGTTTTGATATCAGAATAAGAGCATTTGTAATAAATAATGATACTGATTCTGTTTAGAATAATAGTACACAAATTTATTTGAATTGTTGATTATTTTATTTGAGGATACTAATTGAAAAATATTTAAATATAAGCTCCGTATTTAAAAATTAGAAGTGACCCAATAAACGACATCGTAGTAAGGGGGTTTTAAGTGATAAACGATGTTTTTTGGATATAATTAATTTATAACGTAATTTATTTATCAGAAATAGTGAACAGGATGTTTTCTCTGGTACGTAAGTAGTCTTTTTAGGAGTGAAAGATGAAAAAATCAAAGTCTTTAAAGAAAGGTAATCGCAGGCGCGGTTTTACTCTGATTGAACTTATAATTGTAATAGTGATTTTGGGTATTCTGGCCGCTACAGCTCTTCCTCGATTCATTGATGTTACCGAAGAAGCCAAAAAAGCAAGCGTGGAAGGTGTTGCAGGTAACTTTGCAACAGGTATTCTGTTGGTCAGAGCGCAGTGGGAAGCCAAGAGCCGACCAAAGGTTGATGGTGTCAACAGCGTTCTCTATGACGGAAGTCGTTTCTATCTGACTACTCCTTCAAGTTCAAAGATTGAGGACGGGACAATGAGCCCGGGATATCCTATTGCCGCCAGTGCAATAAATTCATCGTCATCACCTGTTACCGCTGAGTACGCTTCATACTATGATACCGGAATGACGTCTGAGAAATGTCTTCGTATTTGGGAAAGCATGCTTCAGAATCCTCCGAAGGCAACAACAAGCATCAGTGATGTGAACAGCAGTTCCGAAAACTATAAGTATTTTGTTTCATACAGCATCGGTCAGGTGAACGGCAGTGCCGTGGCTAATTACGGCATATGTCATTATTATCTGGTGGTTTCTTTGGATCGAAGTGAAAATGGTAATTATAAAGCTCCTAACAACAGTACGGATAAGTATATGAGCTTTACTTATGTGCCTGCTTTAGGGTTGATAACACCATATATTCACAGCAGTAATTAAGTGTTGTGGTCATGAACAGATGCTCAGCTGGTTTCTCGTTGATGGAGTTGGTGACGGTAATCGTTATTTTGGGAATATTGTCAGCAACCGTAGTTCCGAAACTGTCATCAGGTTCCGGTGAGCATCTTGCTGTTTGTCAGGATGTTTCCACACTTATTCTGCATACGCAGAGTATCAATATAAATCAGGGTGATTCCCCTGATGTCCTTTTTAAGTCCTTTACTACCGGAGATTACGGTGTCTGCATAAGAGGGCAGTGTTCCGATGTTGAAAACCTTCATATGCGAGGGGGAGATCCTCACGTTGTTATGCTGGGTTCAGATGATGTCGAGATTGTTTTCAACGGTATAGGGCAGTTACAGAGTCCGTCGGATGTTTCGTTAACGTATGATTATGACGGTGCCTCTTGTTCAGTTACCGTGAATACGGAGGGAGCCGTATCATGGAAGTGAGCAGTAAAGGGTTTTCTCTGGTTGAGCTTGTTGTGGGAATAGTTGTCATGGGTGTTGTACTCAGCGGCATTATTCCGATTATGGGGGCTCTTGAGACTAAGTCTGTGGAACCGGTGTTTCAGGTAAAGGCGGATCTGTTGGCCAATCGTATTTATAACCAGATGAAAATCAGAGCCTACGATGAAAAGTCTGATCATCAAGGTGGAGAATGCCGTTGCGGGGAAACCGTAAGCTACAGGGGTGTTGAAGTCTGTAATCTCGGAGCGTGTACCGGAACTTCTGAGTTCGGTCCTGACGGAGATGAGAAGGACAATCCGCGTCCGGAAAACTTTAATGACGTGGATGATTTTGATACGACAAGTCTGTGTGGTCTTGGTTCTCTTTCAGCATACTGTTACGGAAACAGTAACAGATGCGGTGAGGGGAATTCAAGCTGTAGCAAAATAAACACTGCGCTGTGCGGAAACAAGGAATGCCTGATCCCGGCGGTTTTCTTTGTTGATAATTCACACAATGATTCTTGCACTTTTTCCGGAGGAAGTACTGATATAGCCTGCAATAGCTTTGAGAATTTCTTTGTTAAGATTAAAGTAGCCAGTGAGAACGTGAATCAGGCCGGACTGGATAGCGTAACAGTCAAAAAAATAACGATAAGTGTGTTATCTCCACGGGATGATACCTTTGTGTATCAGTTTATTAGGAGTAACTACTGATGAGGAGAATTAAGGCTTTTACACTGATTGAACTTGTTGTCGTGATGGTCATTCTTGGGATTACGGCAACAGCTACCGTATCGTTCCTCTGGCAGGGGTCAAAAATGTTTGTAGGCATAGGTGACAGAGCCAGACTTTCAGCTGTTGCCCACAACCTTTTTTCAAGATTCAGAATCCAGCTTGAGAATGCGATTCCGTACAGCATATCGGTAACTGATAACATTTATTCAGACGGGGCCGGATCGATGCTTTCATTCACCCTTCCGATAGCAAGATATCGTATTGCGGACATAAGTGACGGTCAATATGTTTATCTGCCTCTTAGTGAGAATGATCATCTCTGTTCCGCCGATTTGAGTTCTCTGCAGTTAAGGTATGTCAAGCTCAGTCATTCCTATGGAACTTTGAATATCCAGGGAGTTACAAAACCGGACGGTTCAGCCGTTTCTTCCTCATGTGCCGCCGGCGTTTACAAGGTCAAGGTTTCCGGTTTCTCCGGAGATTCATATGTGGGCGGAGGGACTGTCCTGTATCTTACCGATGGTATTTCCGATAAGAAATACTACAGAAGCAGTGCAGGTTATCTGTACTATCAGGAGGGAAATTCGTTAAAGGCACTGAATAATCCCGTAACCGGTGAGCATGGAGCTGCGGTAGATATATTTAAACTTAATGATGGTACTTTTTCAAACGGTCAGAATGCTGTTACCGTTTCCGTTAAACTGTCTTCCGGAGATGATTTTGTAACCGTAAGTCAGCGGTTTGAACTTCATAACAGCATGGATCTTTAATTGGGTGGGCATCATGGTATCGATAATAAGAAAAGTCAAAGGATCTATGATGATGACTGCTGTGGCAGTCATAGTGATTTTTTCGCTGCTCATAGCTTTTTCTGCCCGAATGCTTACCAACAGTACCCAAAATACGGTTACGGTTTCGGTGGGGTCTCAGGCGGAATTGCTTGCTCATACCGGGACTGAATATGCCATGGCCCTGCTTTTCCCTCTGGGCAGTGAGAACGGTTCACTCTCGTCATCTCTTTGGGGCGGCGGGGAACCTGCTTCAAGGTCAATTCTTCCCGATAACTGCAATTCGGTTTCCCATGCGTCAGGCAATGTCCTCTGTAATGGTTTTCGTGACGGCTGTTTTCTTGATAAACTTTATATCGATGTGAAGAAAATTATCAGTGACGAAGTCTCCGGTTCGGATGTGCTGTATGAGTACAGAATAACATCATCAGCAGTATGTTCCGTTCCTTTTATTGACACCTACTGCGAACCGGGGAGTGATATCTGTTCGGGAAATACGGGCTATTATCAGGTCAGAAGATCTGAGATTACAAAAAGCTCGGACATAAGCTGGAACATCAGTGCGGAATAACCAGACCAGAAGTCTTTGAGCTGTATTTTAAATTCCCGTAAGCTCTATCTTTAAATAACTTTTTCTTAAAAGATCACCTATTTAGTGATATAATCTGCATGCTTTATTTTTAATTCAGTAGGTGAAGAAGGTAGAGTCTACTGTTTGTTCACGCGTGGAATAGTGTAAAGCTTTGAATATTCATGAATTCAAGGTATTTACTCAGAAAATTTAAGGCTGGGGTCCGTCCCTTATTTAATCATTTTTCAGTCTCAGTAACCAGGTGCTGGGATATAAGTGTTTGTATCCGGATTTAATAAATGTTTAATAAACTTAGATCTTTATATTCTACTGACCTTTCTATTGACCTTGGAACGGCTAATACTCTTATTTATGTTAAGTCCTCAGGTCTGGTTTTGAATGAACCAACAGTTGTGGCGGTAAAGGAAAAGGGTGGCTCAAGGGGAAGGTCTCTTGCCCCTATTGCCGTTGGGCGTGCCGCAAAAAGCATGCTGGGTAAGGCTCCTGAAGACATCAAGGTCGTAAGACCGATGAAAGACGGTGTAATTGCCGACTGCAAATATACTGAAAGAATGCTTGAAGAGTTCATGCGTTCAATACCTACCAAGTCACTGAAATTCCTAAGATTTATTTCAAGTGGCCCGCGTGTTCTTGTATGCGTACCTTACGGTTCAACTCCGGTTGAAAGAAATGCCATAAAGAACTCAATCAGATTATGCGGTGCCAGTGAAGTTCATACTCTTACTGAGCCAATGGCGGCTGCCGTGGGTGCTGGTCTTCCCGTGACTGAGCCTAGCGGTTCAATGGTCATTGATATTGGTGGCGGCACCACTGAAGTTGCCATTATTGCTCTCTGCGGTATTGTTTATGCTTCATCCGTAAGAACCGGCGGTGATAAGTTTGATCAGGCCATTGTTCATTATATCCGTGACAAGCATCGTCTGGAAATCGGTGAAGTTACCGCAGAAAAGATTAAGATTGAGATCGGATGTGCCTACGAAGGTGAGGATGACGAACCAAGGGAAATGGAAATCCGCGGTCAGAGTATAATTGAACAGGCTCCACGTTCACTTGTTATTACCTCAACAGAGATTATGGAGGCTCTCCAGGGTCCTCTCAGCAGTATCATTGATGCTGTAGCAATGGCCTTAAACAATGCGCCTCCAGAACTTTCAGCAGATATTTCCAACAGAGGCATGACCATTACCGGTGGCGGTGCGCTTCTGAGAAATATTGATAAGGTTCTTAATATGCGTACGAAGGTTCCGGTAACTATAGCTGATGAGCCGCTCACATGCGTGGCCAGAGGAGGCGGTGCCGCACTGGAAATGGCTGAAAAAGGCATTGTTTTGTTTGACTAATTTTCTCTAACGGACGAGCGTTATGCAGAACAGATCAGGTATGTCAGCCAATATACGTTTTGCTTTGGTTGGCATGCTTTCACTGGTGTTGATACTGTTAGACAGCCATTTCGAGCTTTTTAAAGATCTTAGATACCACATCGAAAGCTATCTTACACCGGTCTATTATATCGCTGATGCTCCCGTTTCATTAGCTAATGACGCAAATGAAAGATTTCGCTCATATCAGGAAATAGCAGACGAAAATCGTCTGCTTAAGTATCAGCTCTCCGAAATAAGGGTAGAGCTGCTTAGATACGACAGCGTCATCCACGATAACGAAGTTCTCAGAAGACTGAATAATTCTCCGATAAAGGAGTCGTTCAGGCGAATGGGAGCTGAAGTTATGAGAGTTGATACCAATCCTTTTTCCCTTACCGTAATGATAAACCGCGGTGCTAAGGACGGGGTCTATGAGGGACAACCTGTAATTAACGAACAGGGCATTGTCGGTCAGATTATAAGTGTTGCCAATTCAACCAGCAGGGTACTGCTCATTTCAGATCAGAATCACTCCATTCCTGTTGTCGTTATGCGTAACGGAATTAGAGCCATTGCTACAGGAACGGGCATTGTCAATGAACTGAGTATAGTTAACATGCCGAGAAACGTTGATATACAGGTGGGTGATCTGTTAATTAGTTCCGGTCTCGGAGGCATATTCCCTTCAGGTTATCCTGTTGCAAGGGTAACTAATTTTGACAGAAGAGAAGGTCTGCAGTTTGCTGAAATTAAGGCGCAGCCTCTTGCAACACTTGATCGTCTTAAATACATGCTTCTCCTGTGGCTCCCCGATTCGGATCAGGAAACCATTGAAGAAATAAGGGCTGTTTCCGAGAATTCGGCTGATGTACAGCAGAGTGTGAAGGAGAAGACGATTCAGAAGTCAATTCCGACTCAGAATGATAAATCTCTGGTAACCGGCGGTTCCGGGAATAATAAGGAATCCGTAGGAGACAATCATGACCATTAAGAGTACAGGTTCTTTTTTGCTTATATGGATGTCCATTTTTGTCGCACTGGTTCTATCGATCATGAAATTACCTGCGAGCATAGGTGATTATCTGCCAAATTATGCCTGTCTGGTGGTTCTTGTCTGGGTTGTTGCCATTCCTTCAAGAGTGAATGTGATGACGGGATGGATAACAGGTCTGTGTATGGATTTTCTGCTCGGAACCACTTTGGGAATTCATGCCCTGGCTTTTTCATTCATGGTATGGATGATCTGTACGCAGTTCGAATCCATCAAGTATTATTCTCTGCCCGAACTGTCCATTGTCGTTGGAACGGTTATCTTTGTCGGCCAGTTTGTGCTGTTCTGGGGTGAACATCTGTTTGGTGTGGTTACCGTGGACTATAACATATTCTGGTCTGCTCTCTCAGGGGCTGTATGCTGGCCGTTCATTTACGTTTTCCTGATGTCGCTTTATCATCTGATTAGTCCGAAAATAGAAGATGAGTAATCGTAAAATAATTCTGGCTTCCGCATCGCCAAGACGAAGTGAGTTACTGAAAAATATGGGGTATTCATTTTCCGTAATGCCTGCCGATATTGACGAATCCAGGCTGTCACTGGAAGAAACTCCTTCTGACTATGTTAAGAGACTTTCTTTATTAAAGGCAGAAAAAATTTTAACCGGTAATCCTGATTCTGTCGTGATTGGTGTTGACACAATCGTGGCACTTGGAAATGACATATTCGGAAAACCTTCGGATTATGAAGAATTCCGATTCTTTATGCTCCGATTGAGCGGAAATACCCATCAGGTTTATACGGGCCTCAGCGTGGTCGATAAGAACAGAAAGGTAAATGATTTTATCAGATCCGATGTTACGTTTGCCCCAATGTCAGAGCGTGATATTGAAGAATATTGGGCTACCGGTGAACCTTTAGATAAGGCGGGTGGATATGCAATTCAAGGGATTGGCGGCAGTTTTATCAAACGTGTTTCGGGTAGTGTAAGTTCAATAATTGGTTTGCCTCAGGCAGAACTCAGGGAAATTCTGAACAGTTTTTTATAGCAGGTGACATTGATGAATGAGTTATTGGTGAACGTTACTCCTTCTGAGACCCGCGTGGCCTTGGTTGTTTCCGGTATCCTATCTGAGATTTATATTGAACGTTCTTCAAATTCAAGCATGGTAGGTAATGTTTACCGCGGGAAGGTAAGCCGTGTATTACCGGGAATGCAGGCGGCTTTTGTTGAGATAGGTCATGAAAAGGCTGCGTTTCTGCATGCCTCAGACATTGTTCCTCATACAGAATGCGTTAATCCGCATGAAAAGGAGCATTTTAAGGCCTGTGACATATCAACACTGGTTAGACAGGGACAAGATATTCTTGTTCAGGTGGTGAAGGATCCCATAAGTACAAAAGGGGCTAGACTTACCACGGATATTACACTGCCTTCGAGATATCTGGTGTTCATGCCTGACAGTGCTCATGTCGGAGTATCTCAGAAGATTGAAAGCGACGATGAGAGAAATCGCCTTAAGTCCATCGTGTCAAAATTTGTGGATAAGGATGTTGGCGGCTTTATTGTACGTACTGCCGCAGAAGGTATTTCTGAGAAGGAAATTGAACAGGATGCCCAGCTTCTTAAGAGAATGTGGCTCAACATTAAGAAGAGCTATAAAGAAGCCAAGGCAGGAACAATTCTGCATGAGGATTTATCAATAGCCTTCAGACTTTTGCGTGATTTTGTCGGGAATGATATTGATAAAATCAGGGTTGATTCCAGACTGGCCTTTAAGGAACTGGTTAAGTACAGTAATGAATTTGTTCCCGAAATGGTGGGTAAGATAGAACATTATTCCGGTGATACTCCTCTGTTCGATTTATATGATGTTGAAAATGAGATTCAGCGTGCACTTGACAGAAGGGTTCAGTTAAAGAGCGGCGGGTCACTGGTAATTGATCAGACCGAAGCCATGACAACAATTGACGTAAACACCGGAGCCTTTGTCGGTCACAGAAATCTTGAAGACACCATTTTCAATACAAATGTGGAAGCTGCGGCAGCAATTGCAAGACAATTGAGACTGAGGAATCTCGGCGGCATAATTATCATTGATTTTATAGACATGGCGGATGCAACCCACCGTGAGCGTGTTATGCAGGCGCTTCTTACCGAACTTGCCAAGGATCGTGCTAAAACTACAGTGTCCGATTTTTCTGAACTTGGGCTTGTTGAAATGACCAGAAAGCGTACAAGAGAAAGTTTGGGACATCTGCTCTGTTGTGAATGTCCGGAGTGTCGTGGCAGAGGAGCAGTGAAGAGTGTCTCATCTGTGTGTTATGAGATATTAAGAGACATACTCAGGGTAAATCATGCATATAAGGCAGAAAAGTTTATTGTCTATGCATCTACCGATGTAGCTGAAGCCCTGCAGCTTGATGAACAGCATGCTCTTGCCGAACTTGAGGTATTTATGGGCAAAACCGTTGAAGTCAGGGCTGAGCACATGTATCGTCGTGAAAAGTATGACGTGGTTATGGCGTAATGAACGATTATAGAATTGCCGTTGTTGAGTTACCTGCATCCAAAAGAAATCTGGACGATGCGGTTATTCAGGTGGACAGATGTCTTGGAAGTCTGACTTCATTTTCCGGAGCTACTCTGGCTGTTCTTCCGGAAAACTTCGTATGCTGCAGTAGGAATGATGCTGATTATGAAGTTCTTGCCGGTCAGTGGCAGAAGGCAGTTAATGCGCTTGCCTGTCTGGCACGCAGGCATGGGGTATATCTTGTTGCCGGGACTTTGCCGGAACCTGATGACGGTAAACGCTATATAACTACCACGGTATTTGATCCTACGGGGAATTTGATTGCCAAATACCGTAAAATACATCTTTTCAGAGCAGTTGTTAACGGCTGTTCCTACGATGAAGGGCAGTTTTACAGTCATGGACTTGAAACCGCCGTATTCAATATGGAGGGGGTCAGAGTTGGACTCGCCATCTGTTTTGATCTTCGTTTTCCGAATGTCTTTTCCGAACTAAGAGCTAAGGGAGCCGATGTTATTGTTGTTCCAGCAGCATTCACTGAGAAGACCGGTCAAAAGCACTGGCATGTACTGTTGAGAGCCAGGGCTGTTGAAAATCAGGTTTACGTCGTCGGTGCAGGGCTTAACGGCAGTTCACCTGACGGTTATGAGTGCTATGGTCATTCTCTTATTGTCGATCCTGACGGAAAAGTAGTGACGGAAACATTAGAAAAAAATGATTTTCAGGTGATTGAACATAAAATTGATTTAGAATTGAAAGAAAAGATTAGAAGTGGTATGCCGTTGACAGCGAAAAACGAAGAATATGTGGAGTTAAAATGAATACAGCCAGCGATTTAGTAAAGATTACTACGGAAAAACTGCTGTCAGAAAACGGCATGAGCGTAGATTACGTTGAAAGTATGGTTAACAAGCTTAATTCATCCGGAGTTGATTTCGGTGACATATTCTTTATGAGTTCCGTTTCTGAGAGCTGGAGATTAAGCGAGCAGAAAATTAAATCAGGTTCTTTCGGCATAGATCAGGGCTTTGGGGTTAGAGGTGTTTTAGGTGAAAAAACAGCACTGGCCCATTCAGATGAAATTAATAATCACAGCCTTCATCAGGCGATAAGGGCTGCAAGAACTCTTTCAAATAAAGGCGGAAATTCAGATATCAGACTTAATCTGAGCCCTTCATACAGGATTTACAATACCGGTGACTATGATCCGATAAACAGCATCGGAAGGGAACAGAAGGTTCAGATGCTGAGTGATATGGACAGATTTGCAAGATCTCTTGATCCCAGAGTAAGAGAAGTTAAGGTTGGGCTCAGTTCTTCCAATGAAAGCAGTATTCTGTTCACCACTGAAGGTGTTACGGCAGCTGAAATTACGCCGCAGGTAAGTCTGAACTGCTCAGTGATTGTTGAGGAAAACGGAGTATCGGAAAGCGGCCACAGTGCTTCCGGAAAGATTTATGATTTGTCCTTTTTCTTTCAGGAAGTACCAGTTCTGCCTGCGGATTACGTCAGAGGAGTATCTTCGGTATCTTCAGTTGACATGGAGCCAAGATATCTTGCCATTGCGAGAGATGCAGTAAGACAGGCTCTGCTGAACCTCAAGGCAGTACCGATTAAGGCGGGTACTATGCCTGTAGTGCTGGCCTCCGGCTGGCCTGCAGTACTGATTCATGAAGCCATTGGTCATGGTTTGGAAGCTGATTCGTGCCGAAAGGGGCAGTCTATTTTCCACGATAAGATGGGCGATGAGGTGGCCTCTAAACTGTGCACAATTGTTGATGACGGAACTGTTCATGACGGAACCGGAACCTTCAATGTGGACAGTGAAGGTGTTCCAAGTAAGAGAAATGTATTGATCGAGAACGGCGTTCTGAAAAGTTTCATGTACGATAAGCTTAATGCCAGACTTATGGGAAAGGAATCTACCGGTAACGGTCGTCGTGCCGACTATTACTGTAAACCTATACCAAGAATGACTAATACGTATCTTCTGCCGGGAGATGATTCTCCTGAAGATATTATCAGAAGTCTTGACGACGGCATATATGCCATCGATTTCAGCGGCGGTCAGGTGGATACGGTGGCCGGTAAATTTACGTTTACTTCAACGGAAGCCTATCGCGTAAAAAACGGTGAAATCAAATATCCTGTAAAGGATGCCACCCTTATTGGTAATGCCATTGGAGTTATGAAGAATATTTCCATGATCGGTAATAACCTGGAGTTTGATAAGGGAACAGGTTCATGCGGTAAACAGGGACAATCCATCAGAGTGGGACTTGGCCAGCCGACATTAAGAATAGACAGCGTAACCGTCGGAGGTACCAGATAGTTTTATTTCCGAAACCTCCGGTCATAAGTAAAAAGACCACCATACTGTTATGGTGGTCTTTTTGGTTTTAAGAGACAGCTACATAACTACTTGAGAGGATTGTTCTTGAAGTAGACCATGGCATCTTCGTAACCGCCAAGGTTAATTACGTTGGTGTATCCTGCGTTGTTAAGAGAATTCTTAGCTTTTCCTGCTCTCTTACCTGAAAGACAGTAAACGTAAATTGTGTCATCTTTTTTGATGTCGTTGGCGGAAACACCTTCAACAACCTCATTAAAAGGAATGTTAAGGCTGTTTTCAACATGGCCTGATGCGTACTCATCCTGAGTTCTTACATCTATGACGAAGTCGTCCGCAAGTGCGGTTGCGGAAAAATATAAGAGAGACGCGGCACAGGCGGATAAAAAGGCTGTGATTTTATTCATCTGATTTCTCCTGTGAAATATTTGCTTTAAGAAACTGAAAAAGTTCTTTGTAGTAGCGGCGATCATTGTTTTCCTTTTCGGCTTCTTTCTGCGCCCTGGAAACCAGTGATCTGAGTTTCTGTCTGTCAATGGACGGATTTTCCGCTGTCAGACTGTTAATTCTTTCCATGCCTGAGGCTATAAGTTCGTCTCTGAGATTTTCAAGACGGTGAAATTGTGCATTTTCGGAAACCTTTGCACCTTTAATGGCTTTAAGCATGTTTTCAAAAAGTTGGACGTCTTCTTCTGAAGCCACGCGCATGAGTGATTCCACGTGCAGAATCTGTCTGCGCAGCTCTTCCGATCTTGGTTTCAGTTTTCTGGCGACGAGCATTGCTTCCCTGAGAGAGTCATTAATACCGAAAGGAATGCGGTCAAATTCAGAGTCTGCAAGCTCCAGAATGGCAATGCCGATTTCTCTCAAATGCCGGGCATGACGCTTCTCTGAACTTTTTGATACCCAACCGTCATCGTCCGGTATATCATTTTTATGAAAAAAATCAGTATACTTAGGCATAATTTAGAGATCCTCAAATAAATTTAGTGTATTCTAGCATCATTAGTGACTATTTGGAATTATTGATATGGATGACGATATTGAACTTGAACTGAATAAAATGGAAGATTTGGTTCAGTATACGGTGGAAAAGGCTCAGGAATTGGGGGCTAATGAGGCTCGTGCAAAAATAAATAAGGCCACAGGACTTTCCGTCTCCTCCCGTAATACGGAAATGGAAAATATTTCATTTACAAACGGCCGTTCACTCGCAATAACCGTATATAAGGATGATCGTAAAGGGACTGTCGGCACCAGTGATTTATCAAGAAAGGCAATAGACGAAAGTATCAGAGCCGCATTGAGCATTGCAAAGCACACAGACCCTGATCCTGACGCCAGGTTGCCTGAGAAACAGTATCTTGCCTTTGAAAAAATGGACTTTGATACATTTCATCCTCTCGATATTGAACCAAATGACATGTTTGAGAGATGTAAGAATCTCGAACTGAAGACAATGGCCGCTGATGAAAGGGTAATATCCGTGGTAAGTGCCAAGGAAAACAGCAGTCTGTACATCAGCGCCATGGCAACTACTCAGGGATTGGTCGTCAGCAGTGCGGATACCTCGTATTCACGTAACCTGGTTTTGATGTGCGGTAAGGATGATGACCGTCAGTATGGCGGTTCATATACATATGATTCCCGTCACGACAAACTCTGGAATGATGAACTGCTGGTCAAGGAAGCTATTGATGAAGGCGTTTCGCAGCTTTGTCCGCAAAAGATTAAGACCGGTGACTATCCGGTTATTTTTGACGTGAACAAATCCTCTCTTCTACTGAATGTGCTTTTTTCTGCACTTGACGGTCATACGCAGTACTATAAGACTGGCTTTTTAACAGACAGTCTCAATAAAAAGGTTCTTCCTGAGTGGATTTCCATTGACGAAAATCCTCATATCGTCGGAAAGATGAGTTCATGCTATATGGACGGCGACGGAGTCAGAACCAGTCCGATGCCAATCATTAAACACGGCTGTGTTCAGAACTATTTCCTGAATAACTACTTCGCCAACAAGCTTAAGATGGCAAATAATGCCCATAACCGAGGAGTAAGTAATACCTTTGTTGTGGATGAGAGAGGGACTCTCTGTTCAAAGAACGATCTTATAAGACAGATGGATCGCGGCATTATTGTTCATGATACCATGGGTAGCGGTATTAAACTCATAAACGGCGAGCTTTCCATCGGTGCCAGTGGTTTTTATGTGGAGAATGGTGTAATTCAGTATCCTATAGCTGAATTTACAATTGCCGGTAATTTTAAGGATCTGTTCAACGGAATCGTGGCTATTGCAGATGATGGGGACTCCAGAAATGTGGCTGATTTGGGCTCGGTTCTGATTGAAAACATCAAAGTGGCAGGCGTATAAAAAATTATTGTTATTGAGGCAATAAGTGGTAAAATTTGCCTAACATTTTATCAACGAGTCAGGATTTATTATGAAACGTGAATTATCCCTTGAATTTTGTCGTGTTACTGAAGCTGCCGCATTAGCCGGTTATCATTGGTTGGGTCGCGGAGATAAGGCCTCTGCAGACGATGCAGCCGTAAAGGCAATGCGTTACATGTTAAATGATCTTGATATCGATGGCGAAATCGTCATTGGTGAGGGGGAAATTGATGAAGCTCCAATGCTTTATATCGGTGAACATGTAGGTAACGGTTCCACGGAAGTTGATATAGCAGTGGATCCTATTGACGGAACCAGAATGACCGCAATGGGACAGAATAACGCCGTAGCTGTTCTTGCTGCTGCAGACAAAGGCGGATTCCTCAAGGCTCCTGACATGTATATGGAGAAGCTGATAGTAGGTTCTGATGCCAAAGGGGTAATTGATTTAAATGTTTCTCTTGAAGAGAATATTTACAGAATTGCACGTGCCGTTGGTAAAAAATACAGTGATTTAACCTGCGTTACTCTTGCTAAGCCAAGACACGAAAAGGCAATAAAGACTATGCATGAGTTAGGTCTGAGAGTTTATGCAATTCCTGATGGTGACGTTGCTGCATCAGTATTAACATGCATGCCTGACAGTGACATTGATTTTCTGTACTGTATCGGTGGCGCTCCCGAAGGCGTAATCAGTGCGGCAGTAGCACGTTCTCTTGAGGGCGACATGCAGGGAAGGCTTATTCCTCGTCATATTGCTAAGGGTGATACTCCTGAAAACAGAGCTTACGGTGAGAATGAGATTGCAAGATGCAAGACCATGGGTATAGAACCGTTAACAGTTCTTAAGCTTGAAGACATGGTAAGAACTGACAGCATTATTGTTTCAATTACCGGTATTACCAAGGGTGATTTGCTTGACGGGGTTACCCTTGACGGTAATATTGCCAAGACTGAAAGTATCATGATTCGCGGCAAGTCAAAGACAGTTCGTCGTATTAAGGCTCTGCATACCCTGCCAAAGAAGTCACAGACTATTTATGACCTCGTTTTCGGCAATGGTGGCAGCAACAAATAAAACAGTTTTCTGTGGAAAAAAGAAACCTCCAAATGGAGGTTTCTTTTTTTATGCGTGTGGTATACAAACAGCTGATATGTCAGCAGGAATCAGTCGCGGAAAATGAAAATCTTGTCGTTTGCAGCAGACTTAACATACCCCTGAGTTTCAAGAAAGTATGTCAGACCGTCCTGCTCCTCCTGAGGGAAGATACATGTGTCGATGGAAACATTATCGTATTCGTTAAGAACAAATCTGTTGGTTTCCTCAAGAAGATATCTGCCAACTCCTCTTCTTCTTGTAATATCCCTAACTTTGAGGTAAACAATGCGGTTTTCGTTTGTAACGGAAATTCCTACAACGCCATCGTTGAATACAGCCAGATGAACGCGTCCTAATTTTTGGATTTCACTGAATTCCATTGGTTCTAACAATTTATTAAGACTCTTTACCCATAGAGGTTCCGGTTCATAATCATGAAAAACTGTTAAACGCATATTGATGACCTGCTATTTTAAAAAATTACGTGGATTTAGTGGAACACTGTTTTTCCTTATTTCAAAGTATAAACTATTGGTTTCCAAACCACCACTGTTTCCAGCCGTGGCTATTACATCTCCGCGCTGAACACGCTGTCCGCTCCTGACAAGATTGGCTTTGTTGTTTGCGTATATGGAGAGGTAATCGGCTCCATGGTCTATTACGATGATATTTCCCCAGCCGTTCATCCAGCCAGAGTACAGCACGTCCCCGGCAGATATGGATGATACGCTGTTGCCTTCATTACAGGCAATCAGGAGTCCTGTCCATTTTGTGGAAGTAAACCTGACCTGTCCGAATTTCTTTATGACACTGCCTTTAACAGGCCAAGGTAAATTTTTCCCTAGACCGTTAAGATTGTTTCTTTTGGCAAAACTTTCTTTTTCTTCTCTTGCGGCTTTTTCTGTGTCACGACCTTCCTTTTTGGCCTTGGCTTTGGCGTCTGCAATGGCCTTAAGTTCAGCCTGTTTTCTCTTTTTGGCTAGTTCAAGCTTTTTGGTTTCGATGGCTTTTTCAAGTTCTTTCAGCGCATCTTCCTGCTTCTTGAGCTGCTGTTTTTCATTGTTGATATTTGACTGCAGGGCATCTTCCATGAACTTGCGCTGGGTCCTTTCTTTGTTTAAGGATCCCAGATTCCTGTCATATTCCGTTCTGAGTTCTGATAGTTCCGTTTTCTTTCTTTCCAGATACTGTTTACTGTTTCTCAGTTCTGTCTGATTCTTGGCGATATTGCTGATTATTTCCTTTCTCTGTTCCGCCAGAATCTGATAATAGGTCATATATCTGTCATATTCACTGACGTTATCATTGCCGAGAATGATTTTGATTCCGGGATTTTCACCGAACATATAAAGCTGCCTTACCATGTTTTTCAGCATTTGTATGTTTGAATCGTTTAGGGTTTCCAAATCTGATATTTGGTTTTCAAGCTCGATAATCTGACTGGATACCAGCTTGATTTTATTTTCTGTGATGGACAGTTTCATGTCCAGAAGCTTTATTGACTGATCGTAGTTCTGTCTTTCTCTTTTAAGGTACATCAGATCATTTTCGTGATTTTTGATGATCTCGGTGCGTCGTTCGATGTCTTTCTTGAGTGTGGCTATGGATTTTTCATCATTTCCTGATGATGCTGATAATGCCGGAGACGGCATTATCAGCATTAAGAGAACAGCGCAAAGCGATACCAACAGAATCAGACTGTTTTTTACAAAATGATGTTTCGAGTATCGCTTATCTGCTGTCATATAAGGCAATTATTTAACCTTGAATAATACCTTACCGGTCATTTCTGACGGAGTTTCCATACCAATCAGGCTGAGGATGGTTGGAGCAAGGTCAGACAGCTTACCGCCTGAAACTGCTTCTGCGTCACGGCCTACATAGATTAATGGTACAGGCAGGTTTGTGTGAGCAGTATATGCAACACCGGTTTCAAGATCCTTCATTCTTTCGGCATTACCGTGGTCTGCAGTAATGAGGCATTCACCGCCAACCTTCTTGAGGGATTCAACAACACGACCGATACAGGTGTCAACTGCTTCACAAGCCTTGACAGCTGCTTCATATACGCCGGTATGGCCAACCATGTCGCCGTTAGGGTAATTACAGATGATTACGTCATACTTGCAACTTTCAATTGCGGCACAGAGCTTGTCGGTAAGTTCGGTAGAGCTCATTTCAGGCTGAAGGTCATAGGTAGCAACCTTAGGACTCTGAATAAGTTCTCTTTCTTCACCTTCAAACACGGTTTCTACACCGCCGTTGAAGAAGAAGGTTACGTGTGCATACTTTTCTGTTTCTGAAATTCTGAGCTGGGTCTTGCCGTGCTTTGAGAGCCATTCACCAAGGGTGTTAACAAGATCAGAAGGAGGGAATGCACATGCTGCCTTGATATCGGTAGCGTATTCGGTAAGCATTACGAAGTTGATAGCTGGACGTGATTTTCTTTCAAAACCGCTGAAATCATCATTAGCGAATGCTCTTGAAATCTGACGTGCTCTGTCTGCTCTGTAGTTCATGAAAATCAGAGTGTCGCCGTCTTCCATTTTAACTGGTTCGCCGATTACTGAAGCTTTTACGAATTCATCATTTTCATCACGTGCATAGGCTGCATTCAGTGCGTCGGTTGCGGAAGCAAATGGGGCAAACTGTGATTCACCTAAAGTGATGAGGTTATAAGCCTGTTCAACACGATCCCATCTGTTGTCACGATCCATTGCGAAGTAACGGCCTACCATGCTTGCAAATCTGCCAACACCAAGTTCCTGGAACTTCTTTTCAAAGGTGTCAATTGAACTCTGGGCACTGCGAGGAGGAACGTCACGGCCATCGGTGAAAGCATGGAAGTAAGCCTTTTTAACGCCTTTCTTTGCCAGAAGATCAAAGAGAGCCAGAATGTGCTTTTCATGACTGTGAACACCGCCAGGTGACATAAGGCCCATTACGTGAACGGCCTTACCTGCGGCAACAGATGAATCGATGGCCTTATTGAAAACTTCATTGGTGAAGAAATCGCCATCCTTGATTGACTTGGTGATGCGGGTTAAGTCCTGATAAACAATGCGGCCTGCACCGATGTTGGTGTGGCCAACTTCAGAGTTGCCCATTTGACCGTCAGGTAAACCTACGTCTTCTCCTGAAGCGGAGATTAAGGTATTAGCATAATCCTGTGAAAGTTTGTCAAGAACAGGGGTCTTAGCATTTGCAACAGCATTAAATTCCTTAACGGTGTTGTATCCCCAGCCATCCATAATGATGAGCGCAAAAGGTTTCTTTGCCATTTTAATTCCTAATGTGATTGTTGATTCAGAAAAAAACTTACAAATAACAAAAATAAATTCAATTATTCTTTGGTGCACATTTTACACTAATTTTGCGTACTTGATCTTTATGAGGAATGAAAATCTTTTCCTTTCATGAGCATGATTCTGTTCATATTGCGTCCAATTTGTCTGAAAAAGGCGATCCCTGTTTTATTATTTATTACCTTTTTTAGGAAAGAAATGATAAATGGAACGTATTATTTTAAAATTTTTTCGCATATGATAATATACCCCTCGGATCAATGTGCTTGTCCATTGCATGGTACGCATACATTGGCTAAATGGTTTACTTAATCAGCTATCTGGGCGTGTATATTTTATGGAATCTTTGGATTTTTGGAACGAATTGGTGTCATTTGTAGGCAGACATCCGATAATCAGTCTGCTGTGGGCGATAACTTTGGGTTATACGGTCTATTATCAGATTGTTATCTGGAGAGACGGATTAAAATTACTCAATTCTAAGAATGCCATCGAAATGTACAATCATGATAAGGCAGTATTGGTTGATGTCAGGGATATCGGAGAATATTCCAACGGTCATCTTGCCGGATCTGTCTCTGTTTCATCCAAAGACCTGCTCGAACTGAAGTTTTCTCAGGTCGAAAGATTTAAAGATAAAACCGTCGTTGTTGTCGGTAAAGGTTATGATGACCTGGTCGCTTACAAGTGTGCGAAATGCCTGAAGAAAGGCGGTTACAAGAGCGTGATACTTAATGGTGGCATGCAGGAATGGACTATGAATAATTACCCGGTCGTTAAAGGGTAGGCAGAGTCCGGAAATATTTGATTAACACAGTATAATTAAAATTATAAGGAATATGAAAATGGCTGATGAACAGTTAAATCCTATCTTTGAAATCATCCGTATTTACAACAAGGATATTTCTCTCGAAACTCCTAATTCACCTCGTGTGTTTCGTGAAGAATGGAAGCCTGAAAGCAAAATCGATCTTGATGTGAAGAATGAAGAAGTTGATACTGAACACCATGTTTACGACATCACTTTGAGAATTACAGTTACCACAAAGACTGCTGACGACAAGGTGGCATTCCTTTGCGAAGTTAATCAGTCAGCTCTTGTTCACATCGAAAACTTCAGCGAGCAGCAGCTTGCTCATGCACTGAATGCAACAGTACCTGGAATTCTGTTCCCATACGTGAGAGAGAATATCAGCAGCCTTGTTACTAAGGCCGGTTTCCCTCCGTTTGTTCTTCAGCCTCTTAATTTTGATGCAATTTATATGCAGAGACAGCAGGCTCAGGCCGCACAGAGTGCTGCACCGGAAGCTTCAGGTGAAGAAAGTAAGTAATTCGTGATTCTGTGAACACAGGGCCTTAGCGGGCTCTGTGTTTTTTTATTTTAAACAAGTCCCGGAGTATACAAGTGAGCTATTCTATTTCTGTTATAGGTTCCGGTTCCTATGGAACGGCACTGGCGATTTCTCTGGCCAGAAACGGTAACCGTGTTCTTTTGTTCGGACGTAATCGGAATAAGATTGACAGGATGCTTCAGACTAGATCCAATGAAGATTTTCTACCGGGCATTACGTTTCCGGAAACACTGGATCTCACCAGTGATCTTGAATTTGCGGTTGCAAACACCAATATCCTGCTTGTGGTTATACCAAGCAGCAGTTTCAGAAGTGTTTTGAAGCAGATAAAACCTTATTTGACAACAGACCATCGTCTGGCTTGGGCGACAAAAGGAATAGAGGCTCAGACAGGAAAGCTTCTCAGCGACGTTGTAAAAGAGGAATTTGGAAATGATATTCCTTTTGCCGTAATAAGCGGGCCGACTTTCGCAAAGGAACTTGCTGCAGGCATGCCGACGGCTATATCGGTATCAGGTTCATCAGATGAATTTATTGATGAGTTTTCAAGACTGATTCATTCAAGCAAAAATTTCCGAGTATACAAGAATCCTGATTATATCGGTATTCAGATTGGCGGCTGTGTTAAGAACGTAATAGCGATAGGAGCAGGTCTTTCCGACGGTCTCGGATTCGGAGCGAATGCCAGAACTGCACTCATTACCAGAGGCCTTGTTGAAATTCAGAGATTAGGTAAGGCAATGGGAGCTCAGTCCAAAACATTTATGGGGATGGCGGGACTCGGTGACCTGGTTTTGACATGTACCGATAATCAGTCACGCAACAGACGTTTCGGTTTGGCGCTGGGGGCAGGAAAAACGGTCGATGAGGCAATGAAGGAAATCGGTCAGGTTGTAGAGGGGTATGACAATACGTCTGAGGTTTATCAACTCGCAAGAAAATACGATGTCGAAATGCCTATATGCGAGGAGATATATAAGGTCCTTTATGAGGGAAAATCCCCAAAGGATGCGACGGCCACTCTTCTTTCCAGAACTCAAAAATCAGAATAGTACGATGTTCATAATGAAGTCGAAATTGTAAAACGTTAAAATTTAAGAGAGGGTATCACTGTGTGGTACCCTCTCTTAAATTTTGTTTAACGTACTGACTTATTACTTTGCATAGGTTGAATCAGTTACTTTATGGTCCGTTACGTCGATAACCTCTTTAATCATACCCGGAAAAGCCTGCTTAAGATTTGCCTCAATTCCTTCTGACAGAGTGATGTTTACCATGCTGCATCCTCTGCATCCGCCCTCAAAACTAACTTTGACAATTCCGTCTTCCGTTGCACTTACGAGCTTGGCGACCCCGCCGTGGGCGGCAAGACTTGGATTAACCGTGGTTCTGAAGAATACTTCGAGTTTTTCAAAAAGAGATGCGTTCTCGTCAACCAGTGATTTTTTCAGATTCGGAGCCTTAAATGTCAGTGTGCTTTTGTTTTCCTTGTTTGTTCTGAAATCAATAACGGCACCTTCCAGAAAAGGTTGGCTTGATACGTCGATAACTACATCAAATCCATTGTAATTAAAGATGTCGTCGGCATTGGTTACGGAAGATTTCGGGCAGTATAGAATTCCGCATTCCACTCCTGGAGTTCCTGGATTTGAAACAAAAACCCTGATTTTAGTATCCGGGGCCTGGGTTTTAAGCAGCTGAACAAAGTATTCCTCAGCCTTTGGGGTAATCTTAATCATCTATAAATCACCTGTTTTGAATTTGAGAAGGATTGTTTTGAAAAATCCCTAGTTATCTGAAAGATACTCAATCATGCCATACATGTCAAGCTTAAGGAAAAGAGCCACATAAAAAGAAATCCTACATATATATAAATCAAGTATATATGGCGTGGCAGGGTATAAGAATATCCGAAATAGGTTCGCATGTTTAAGCCTGAGTCCGAATGACAGGAATCATGTGGGAAAAACAATCAGTCCGGAAGGTCAAAATTTTCTGTTTTTTGATTTATTTTTATAGATTAATTTGTTTAAATCTCTTAAAATCATTCCGATGTTTATTTAAATATTCTTTAATATATTGGAGAGACCATAAAAATGGCAAAGTTTGATAAGTCAGTATTAGAAAAGTACGGTATTACCGGTACTACTGAAGTTCTGTACAACCCTTCATATGAAGTATTATTCAATGAAGAAACCAAGGAATCATTAGAAGGTTTCGACAAGGGTCAGGAAACTGAACTTGGTGCTGTTAACGTAATGACCGGTGTATACACTGGCCGTTCACCAAAGGATAAGTTCATCGTTGACGATGAAAACTCTCACGATACCGTATGGTGGACCTCTGATGAATACAAGAACGACAACCACAGAGCTTCAAAGGAAGCTTGGGTTGCTGTTAAGGATTTAGCTAAGAAGGAACTTTCTAACAAGAAGTTATACGTTGTTGATGGTTTCTGCGGTGCTAACAAGGATACCCGCATGAAGGTTCGCTTCATCGTTGAAGTAGCTTGGCAGGCTCATTTCGTAACCAACATGTTCCTCCGTCCACAGACTGAAGCTGATTTCGAACAGGAACCAGATTTCATCGTTTACAACGCTTCTAAGGCTAAGGTTGAAAACTACAAGGAATTAGGTCTTAACTCTGAAACTGCAGTTGTATTCAACGTAACCACCAAAGAACAGGTTATTTTAAACACCTGGTACGGTGGCGAAATGAAGAAGGGTATGTTCTCAATGATGAACTACTACCTCCCATTAAAGGGCATCGCTGCAATGCACTGTTCTGCTAACACCGATATGAACGGTGAAAACACCGCTATCTTCTTCGGTCTGTCAGGTACCGGTAAGACCACTCTTTCTACCGATCCAAAGCGTAAGCTCATCGGTGACGACGAACACGGTTGGGATGACAACGGCGTATTCAACTTCGAAGGTGGTTGCTATGCTAAGGTTATCAACTTAGACGCTGAATCAGAACCAGACATCTACAATGCTATCCGTCGTGACGCTCTTCTCGAAAACGTAACTGTAGATGCTAACGGTAAGATTGACTTCACCGATAAGTCTGTAACTGAAAATACCCGTGTTTCTTACCCAATCTACCACATCAAGAACATTCAGCGCCCAATTTCTGCTGGTCCAGCTGCTAAGCAGGTTATCTTCTTATCTGCAGACGCATTCGGTGTTCTTCCTCCAGTATCTATCCTCGATAAGGATCAGACTCAGTACTACTTCTTATCAGGCTTCACTGCTAAGTTAGCAGGTACTGAACGTGGTATTACTGAACCTACCCCAACCTTCTCTGCATGTTTCGGTCAGGCATTCCTTGAATTACACCCAACCAAGTATGCTGAAGAACTCGTTAAGCACATGGAAAAGAGCGGTGCTAAGGCATACCTCGTAAACACTGGTTGGAATGGTACCGGTAAGCGTATTTCTATCCGTGATACCCGTGGTATCATCGACGCTATCCTCGATCACTCAATCGATCAGGCTGAAACCAAGACTATCCCATTATTCAACTTCGTAGTTCCTACCAAGTTAAACGGTGTTGACACCAACATCCTTGACCCACGTAACACCTACGCTAATGCTTCTGAATGGGAAGTTAAGGCTAAGGACCTTGCTCAGCGTTTCATCAACAACTTCAAGAAGTATGAAACCAATGAAGCTGGTAAGGCTCTTGTTAAGGCTGGTCCACAGCTCTAATGAGTTGTCAGAGACGGTAATTTACTGTTAATTATAAAAACCATGCTGGCAGCAGCATGGTTTTTTTATTGGAGGGTATTATGGCTTTTAAGTTTGTAACTCCGGAAGGCTATCAGCTTATTAAAAAAGAGTTTGATGAAATTTGGGAGAATATTCGTCCAAATGTCGTGGAAAAATTAGCCTGGGCTGCATCTCTCGGTGACAGAAGTGAGAATGCTGACTATCAGTATAATAAACAGCTACTGCGTCAGATCGACAGAAGAGTTAAGTTCCTGACAGATACCTTAAAGAATACGGAAATCCTTGACCGCAGTGCTGACGGCATCAGGGATAACAAGGTTTATTTTGGTGCATATGTGGAAATTGAAAACGATGATGGTGACATTCTGCATGTGCATATTGTTAATACAGCAGAAGTTTACGGCAGAAAAGGATTTATTTCGTACGAAAGTCCGATTGCCCGCGGTATTTTAAATAAGACAATAGATGATGATGCTGAAGTCATTACTCCAAAGGGAAAAGTAACCTGGTATATCAATAAAATTTCATATACCCCCGAGGAGTGGTTTGGTCCCATTGATGAGCCTCAGTTTAACTTCTCCGGTGATCACGAGTATGCTCCGGTTGAAATCTTAAGCGATGAGGAACTTAAGAAAATTAAGGACGAATATCTGAAAACACTTGTTAAGTAGAGCGAATTCAGTTGTACGGCATTAAGTAACGGAAGGGCTGTCAGTGACAGCCCTATTATTTATGTACACCAAACTGTTAATGATAGTATTTATCAAGAAACAGGAGCAACTGCTCATTAAATTCCTTTGTCTGAGTTATGAAAGGAGCATGTGAACTCTGTTCAAAAACTATGGTATGACTGTTATCTTTCTTGGCCCAGATGCTTTTGGTTGATGCAGGGCACAGCCTGTCTTTAAGCCCGAATATGTGCAGTGACGGGCACTGGATTCTGGAAATATTATTTCTCAGATCCTCATCCATCAGGGTTTTTAATCCTGCCTGAAGTTCGTAATACGAAGGAGACGGAGCCTCGGCCAGCAGACCTTTAATTGTCTTTATGTCTTCTCTCATACGCTCGGACCCCATGGCCTGCAGACTTAGGAATTTATCAAGTACGGCCTGACAGTTATTCTGGGATATGAGTGTTGAAAATTTCTTTAAGAGTTTTGCATCAGTACCGGGCCATCCTTCCTGAGGATTGGATGTAAAACGCGGTGAGCATGACACGGTTATCAGTGCCCGTATATGTTTGGAATTCGTTATGGCAAATTTCTGCGCCAGAATACCGCCCAGCGACCAACCAAGAAGAGCGCAGTTCTCCGGTATTGTTTCTTCAAGCGAACTGACTATTCCGTCGCATCTGTTTGCTGGTATGGCATTATTAATTCCGTATCCAGGCATATCAATAAGAACTATTCTGTACCTGTCCTTAAGAGAATCCACGACGGGGTAAAAAACCTTGCTGCAAAGTCCCCAGCCGTGAAGCATGGCGATGGTCTTATGCTTATCTGAACCTAATATTTCAGTTTTCAGTTTCATGAATACCCCCCAAAATGCTTCCATATTAATTATTGTATGGCAATTATGTCTTAAGGTGGGGCACTATTTACAGATATTGCGGGCACTGTTCATGTAATTTATTCCATTTTTGCGTGTTAACGGAACAAATATCACCATGTTTAGGTTTAAATTTTTGTAAATTTCGGGGTTGACTGCCCTTTTTTGCATGTTGGCAAAGAAGTTGCATTAACTATCTCATGAGTTACTTGGTAATTTGGAGATCAGTATGAAGAATATATTAAGAACAGGATTGTTTTCCACATCAGTGCTGGGATCAGCGTGTGCTTTTGCCGATGATGCCGCCTCTTCCGTATCTACTGCCGACAACGGCTTCGTAATGATTTGTGCGGCTCTGGTTATTTTGATGTCGCTTCCCGGCATCGGTTTGTTCTACGGAGGACTGGTCAGAGCCAAAAATATGTTATCGGTTCTGGTTCAGTCACTTGTAATATTCGCACTCATTTTTGTATTGTGGACAATATACGGTTATACACTGTCATTTGGTACAAACGGCAGTGATTTCATAAACGGTTTTATGGGTAATTTTGACAAGTTTATGATGTTCGGAGTAACACCTGATACCGAAAACGGAACTCTGTCAGATCTTACTTTCTTTGCTTTCCAAGGGGCTTTTGCCGCCATCAGTTCCTGCTTAATCATCGGAGCTTTGGCTGAAAGAATTAAGTTTAGTGCACTTATCTTTGTAATAGCCTTCTGGTTTACTTTCTCCTACATTCCTTTATGCCATATGGTCTGGGGTGGCGGATATATTGATTCAGCATGGCATGCATATGATTTTGCCGGCGGTACTGTTGTTCATATCAATGCCGCTGTCTGTGCGCTAGTTGGAGCATTCTTCCTGGGTAAGCGCATCGGTTTTGGCCGTGAAAACATGACTCCTCACAGTCTGGTAATGACCATGATAGGTGCTTCTCTTCTGTGGATCGGTTGGTTCGGTTTTAATGCCGGTTCTGAACTGGTGGCTGATGGAACTTCAGCACTTGCTTTTGCAAACACCGTTGTCGCTCCTTCCGCAGCAACTCTGGCGTGGCTCGTGGCTGAATGGGTATATCTCGGAAAGCCTTCATTACTCGGTGCATGCTCCGGTGCAATAGCAGGCCTTGTAGCCATAACTCCGGCCTGTGCCTTCGTCGGTGTTGGCGGTGCCATGTTAATTGGTGCGGTTGCAGGTGTTGTATGCTTATGGTCTGTTCATGTGTTAAAGAGAATGCTCAAGGTTGATGATGCTCTCGATGTATTCGGCGTTCATGGTGTCGGCGGTATTATCGGTGCTCTCCTGTCCGGTGTCTTCTGTGCTCCTGCTCTTGGCGGTGTCGGCTACAAGGAAGGATGGGAATCAATTATGGGGCAGTTTACCGGTCAGTTCGCATCAGTTGTAATTTCAGTAGTTTGGTGCGGTGTCGTTTCAGTGCTCGCATTCTACATTGCCGGCAAGCTCTTTAGCGGCATTAGAGTTCCGATGGATGAAGAACGTGAAGGTCTTGACTTAACAAGCCATGGTGAACGTGCTTACAATCTGCTGTAATTTATTTGGAAATGTCATGGACGGAACATGACGTGATAATAAAACAAAAAAGGTGGAAGTTATCCACCTTTTTTTTATGCGGTGTCATTTTAGGGCACCGCATGTAATTTCTGCTCTTTAAGTATTAGCCGTTCTGATGCTTTTTAGCGTCCTTTATTATTTCTATTACGTCATCATGCTCGAATCTGTATGTCTTTCGGCAGTAGTGACATTCGGTAGTGATGTGACCGTCCTGCTGGAGAATGGACGCAAGTTCATCAGGATTGAGATGCGTCAGCATTTCCCTGTAGTGCTCTCTGGAGCAGTTACACTTGAATTTAACATCGGCCTCTTTATCCGGATACAGGGTTACCGATTCCTGATTATACAGTCTGTAAAGAATGTCCTTGTTCGGCAGTGAGAGAATTTCAGCCATGGTTGTCGTATCCGTCAGTACTGATACATGTTCAAAATCCTCTTTCTGTTTTTCAGGATTCTTGGTTGGTAAAGCCTGAATTAGAATTCCGGCAGCTTTCTGTGAATTTGGTGCGTCACTGTAGATCCAGATTTTGGTAGGAACCTGAACTGACTGAGTGAAGTATGTCTCCAGACATTCTGACAGCGTACTGCCGCTGAGGTCTATGATTCCCTTGTACGGATTTCCTTCCTTTGGCATGATGTCGATGGTCATGATTGAGTCCTTTGTCAGTAATTCATTGAAAGAACTGTTCGGATCAATCTTGCTGTCGTAGGCTGCCAGTCCGCGGGTTTCGTTCTTTTCATTGCTGTTAAGAACTGCGTATTTGAAATGACTGCTCCCACCGCGTACCTGCAGCATTATTTCACCTTCAAATTTTAACTTTGAGGTCATAAGGCATACGGCTATCTGCATTTCTGCCAGCAGGTTTTGAATGCATTTAGGATAAGAATGTCCCTCCAGAAGTCCCTTAACGGATTCGTGGGTCTGAACAATGTCCCCGTGCAGGTCATAGTCATTAAATTCAAAAGACAGAATTTTATCAAAGCTTTCAGGTTTATTATTTTGACTGACTTCCATTATAGATCTGCTGTATTCGTCGATTTTATCCTGAGATGTAGTCATGCTCGGCTCCTATATGACACAGGGTCATGTGTTTTTATAAATCTGAATTGTGTTTCAAGCTTAACAGTTCCCTTCGCTGCTTCTTGTCAGGTTTATTATCTGGATGAGGAGCGAAAAGAACCTGCATGCGGTGCTCTTCTGCCTGTTTTTCCCTTCTGACAATGCTTTCCGGCGTTTCTTCATAAAGTGTTCTGGCAATGGTGGCGCTCTGTCTCTGTTCCGAGATTCCGGTAACAACAACTTCAATTTTGTTGAATCCCTGCCAAAGCTCTATGTGGGCTCCTATTTCTACTATTCGCCCTGGTTTGGTGCGGTAATTGTTGTAGTGAACTTTCCCGCCTTCAATCATGTCTTTTGCAAGTGATCTGGTTTTGTAAAAACGGGCTGCCCAAAGCCACTTGTCCAGCCTGACATTAGGGTTTGCAGTGCTTGTCATAATTCTCTTATTTAGTGACTTATATACAAAAATATTAAAAAAAATTGTGAAACATTTTACAAATTTAAATCTATTTCGTACGATTATAAGTTGTAGGTTTAATTAGGGGTGGAGTTGTCATGATTTCTTTAGAAGCGCTAAAAAAACGTTTTCTGGAAAGAAGACAGAATAAAAAAACATCTGCTGAAACTGTTACATCACCGGGAATTTTATCTACTTCGCACCCTGTAAAACATGACAGATATTATACTAAAATTTCTGCTTATTTGTTTTATCTTTTGAGTTTCGTCGTGTGCTATGAAGCAGCTGTTCTGTTCTGGCACAAAATGCCCTACAAAAACCAGGTTCTTGCAGGTCTTACGGCTCAGGAACTGAAGCAGATTCAGAATCCCGGAAATACAGTCAGATTAAGCAATTACAATCTTTTCGGAGTTGAAGCGAAAAATCAGCCGGAACAGAAGAGTTCCGGAGCGGTTGTCCGTTCCAGACTGGATGTCAAAATTACCGGTATATCATACAGTTCGGATCCGTCTCGCGGCGCCGTCGTTTTCCTAATGAAGGGGAGTGAGGACGTTTATTCCGTAGGAGATAAGATAAACGGTACAAACGCCGTAATATCTCAGATTAAACCGACGGAAATAGTTATAAACAATGCCGGCGTGGAGGAAGTAATAAAGCTTCCTGAAGATGTTTTTGTTTCCGGTGTCGCAGATCGTAAAACTGAGAAAAATGAAAAAACCGAATCTGCAACGGTCAAGGAAGATTTAAAGACTGTCCGTACAGAACTTCTCAGTAATCCCAGCAATCTATTTAACTATATCAACATAGCTCCCGCACAGGAAGACGGAAAAATCATAGGATATGAGCTTAATCCGGGAGCAGAAAGCAAGCTGTTCATTGACGCCGGTCTGAAAGCCGGCGACATAGCCGTTGAAATTAACGGCAAAGATCTTACGGACAGTCAGCAGGCTATGGCGGTCATGGGCGAATTACAGAATATGACTCAGATTAACATTGTGGTTAATCGCAACGGCTCCAGAGAAACAATCGTTTTAGACATTCAGTAAACGGTAAATAATAATGAAAATTAACGCTTTCAAAAAATCTTGTTGCGCTGCGGCTCTTTCACTGGCTTTACTAGGCTGGGGAACAATGGCCGACGCTGCCGAATTCTCTGCAAGTTTTAAAGGTACTGACATTAACGAATTCATCAGTACGGTCGGAAAAAATCTTAACAAGAATTTTATTGTTGATCCTGCCGTCCGCGGCAAAATAAATGTCCGCAGTTATGACCTGCTTAATGAAGAGGAATACTATCAGTTCTTTTTAAGCGTACTGGAAGTTTATGGTTATGCCGTTGTGGAAACGGATCACAATGTATATAAGGTTGTCCGTTCCGCTGTCGCAAAAACAGCAGGTGTTCCCGTACTTGAAAACGGCGGGATAGGTGATGAGATGATTACCCGCGTCGTTCCCGTAAAAAACGTGAGTGTACGTGAGCTGGCCCCGTTGCTCAGAGGTCTTATTGATAATCAGGGCGCCGGTAATGTGGTTCATTATGAACCGTCAAACGTGCTGCTGATAACCGGCAGGGCTCAGGTTGTCAACAGACTGGCCGATATTGTCAGCAGGGTTGATAAGGCAGGTAATCAGGAAGTTGAAATCGTTAAGCTTGAACATGCTTCTGCTACTGAAGTGGTTCGTGTGGTGAATTCAATTATCAAGGAGGATTCATCAAAGTCTGCAACATCAGCTCTTCTGACTCCGAAAATGGTCGCTGATGAACGAACAAATTCCGTTGTTGTTTCGGGTGAGCCGCGTGCGCGTGAAAGAGTAATTAAGATTATTAACAAGCTCGATATGGATCAGGCCGCATCAGGAAATACCAAGGTGTTCTATTTAAGATATGCCAAGGCGGCCGATGTCATTGAAACGCTTAACGGAGTCAGTAAGTCCATTACCGGTGCTGACGGTGCATCCAACGGTGCTTCAGCCTCTTCCAAAATTAACATCTACAGCAATGAGGCGACCAATTCAATTATTGTTAATGCCGAACCGAATTATATCAAGGAAGTTGAGAACATCATAAGAAAGCTTGATATAAAGAGGGCTCAGGTGCTGGTTGAAGCAATCATTGTTGAAGTCAGCGACAGTACCAGTGCGTCTCTCGGCATTCAGTGGGGTAACACCTCCGGTGGTATTGTTCAGTTCACGGGAAGTCAGGTTCCGGTTTCCAGTCTTGTTACGACTTCCGGAATTTCTTCTTTGGCAAATCTTAATGGCGGCGGTATCGGTTTTTATAACGGAAACTGGTTTGGCCTGCTGTCCATGGTACAGGCAGATTCTCGTAATGATGTTCTGTCCACACCTAGCATCATAACCATGGATAATGAAGAAGCTGAATTTAACGTCGGTCAGGAAGTTCCTGTTAAGACCGGTACACAGACAAGTACGTCTGAAGCATCGGTCAGATACGATACCATTGAACGTAAGACAGTTGGTACCAAGCTGAAGTTTGTACCTCAGATCAACGAAGGAGACAGCGTAATGCTGACTCTGGAACAGGAAGTTTCAAGTGTTAACAGCAACAGTGCCAACGATGAAAACGGGGCTACATTTGATGTTAGAACCATTAAGAATTCAGTACTTGTAAAGAGCGGTGATACTGTTGTTCTTGGCGGATTGATGAATAATCAGACTGTTGAGAGTGTAACAAAGGTTCCGTTTTTAGGAGATATCCCTCTTCTGGGGGAACTGTTTAAGTATACCTCCAGCTCGTATGAAAAAAGAAATCTGATGGTATTTCTGCGTCCTATCATTTTACGTGAAGACGGTGATTATGCCGAACTCTCAGCGGCAAAGTACTCCATGTTCAGAAACGAACAGCTGCAGCGTAATAAACGGGGTCTGAGACTTCTGCCTATAACTTTATCAACACCTGTCATGCCTGAGCTGGATTCAACAATAGTTATAGCTCCTGACGTAATTCAGGTGGTTAACAGCAAAGAGCAGAACTGATTCGGGGCGGAGCAATAGTAATGTCAGATCTTAATGATATTGATACAGCGGAAATTGAAAATGCCGTTTCCGCACTGCCACAGACAGAGGTTCAGGAAGAGGATCCTTTAAAAGCAGTTATTTCGGAAATTGAACCTGAAGACGTGACAGAGGATAAAATTAAATTGCCTTTCCTTTTTGCAAGGGATAAGGGGGTTATCCTGTCTTCATCCGATGAAGGACTGAAGCTCTGTTATAAGGATCAGCCGTCCATTGACGTGATACTGGAAGCAAGACGATTTTCCGGCAGAAATTTCGATCTTCTTGAACTGTCAGCCGAGGATTATGACAATCTGCTCACGGATATGTATCAGAACGATGATTCCGAGGCTCAGAGAATAGCAAGCAACATGGGAGACGACGTTGAAGATTTGAGTCTTTCAGATGATCTCAACAAGGCTGACCTTCTGGATAACAGCGAAAACTCCCCAATGGTGCGATTCATCAATGCGATGCTTGCTCAGGCCGTAAAGGAAGAGGCTTCGGACATTCACATTGAGCCGTATGAAAATAAGCTGGTGATAAGATTTCGCGTGGACGGCGTGCTTCATGAGAACATAACTCTGGAAAGAAAGTTTACTCCGTATCTTATTTCCCGTATCAAGGTTATGGCGAAGCTTGATATTTCTGAAAAAAGAATTCCGCAGGACGGCCGTATTTCATTGGTGGTCGGCGGTAAAACCGTTGACGTGCGCGTGTCAACAATTCCTACCAGCTACAGTGAACGTATTGTAATGCGACTGCTGGACAAAAACAGTGTGCGTCTTGAGCTTAGTCAGCTTGGAATGACTCCGGCCATTGCGGAAAAGTTCAGTAAGCTTATAAGAATGCCGCACGGTATCATTCTGGTTACCGGACCTACCGGTTCCGGTAAGAGTACTACTCTCTATGCAGGTATCTCTGAGATTAATACCAAAGACAGAAACATTCTTACCGTTGAGGATCCTGTGGAATATGATCTGGAGGGGATTGGTCAGACTCCGGTTAATCCTAAAGTGGATATGACCTTCGCCCGTGCACTGAGGGCAATTCTGCGTCAGGACCCGGATGTTGTGATGATCGGGGAAATCCGAGACCATGAAACTGCGGAAATTGCGGTACAGGCATCTCTTACCGGCCATCTGGTGTTATCAACCCTTCATACAAATACCGCTGTCGGTGCCATCACCCGTCTTAAGGACATGGGGATAGAACCATTCCTTCTGTCTACCTCTCTGCTGGCCGTTCTGGCACAACGTCTTGTAAGAACCCTGTGCCCACACTGTAAGCAGGCCGTACTGACTTCTGAAAATGATATGCGAATTCTTGGAATTGACAAACCTGTAACCATATACAAGCCGGTGGGATGCAGCGAGTGTAATAATACCGGGTATAAGGGGCGTTGCGGAATCCATGAGCTGGTTGAAGTCAACGACGAGGTTCAGGTAGCAATTCACAGCCCTGACGGTGAAGTTGCCATTGAGAAGGTTGTAAGACCATATACTCCTACCATAAGGGATGACGGTTTTTCCAAAGTTCTTGAAGGAAAAACATCTCTGGAAGAAGTTATGCGCGTAACGAGCGGAGAATAAGATAATGGCAACCTATCAGTATACGGCTGTAGACAGATCCGGTAAGTCCAAAAAGGGAACGGTTGAGGCTGATTCCCCTAAGGGGGCTCGCGCTAAGATTAAGGAACTCGGGCTCATACCGTCAGAAATACGAGAAGGAGTTCTGAAGAATACTGCCGGAACGTCCGGGAGTGCATCCTTTTCTTTATCATCTCTGTTTGAGCCGAGGATGTCAAATGCCAATCTCTGTCTTATTACCAGACAGATTGCCACGCTGGTATCGGCATCAATGCCTCTTGAAGAAACCCTTAGGGCGGTTGCTCAACAGAATGAGAATCCAAAGCATGCCGCCATTATCAATTCCGTGCGTGAAAAGGTCTGTGAAGGTCTGACTCTGGCTGATTCCATGCGTAAATTTCCCAAGGTTTTTGATGATCTTTATGTATCAATGGTTGCTGCCGGAGAAAAGTCTGGGCATCTTGATGACGTGCTGGAACGTCTTGCAGACTACACTGAAAATAAGCAGGAACTGAAGGCAAAAGTCACGCAGGCACTCATATATCCGATTGTTCTGACAATAGTGGCGGTTTCCGTCATTGGCATCCTGCTTTCAACCGTTGTACCAAAAGTTGTGGAGCAGTTCATGAACATGAAGGCTTCACTGCCGAGATCCACCGTCATAATGATAGCTATTTCCGATTTTGTAAGAAATTACGGTATTCTGCTGCTTTTGATTCTTGGGGTTGGATTCTGTCTGTTTGTGACTGCCATGAGAAATCCTGACTTTAAAAAGAAGGTTCATGGGGTGATTCTAAAACTTCCGGTAATCGGTAAGGTAAGCCGGTCACTAAATACGGCAAGATATGCACAGACCCTGTGCATACTGCACTCGAGTGCGGTACCGCTGATCGAGGGAATGAGAGTTGCAAGTGACACTCTTACAAACCTCGTGGCTAAGGACAGACTCGCGGAAGCATCGGAAAAGGTTAGGGAAGGTAAGGGGCTCAGCCGTTCACTCAGTGAAACAAAGCTGTTTACCCCCATGATGCTTCATATGATTGCATCAGGTGAAAAAAGCGGTGAGCTTGATAATATGCTCGGAAGGGCTGCAACCAATCAGAGTAACGAATTCAAGCGTAATGTGGCTATGGCACTGGCCGTGTTTGAGCCGTTGCTCATAGTCGGCATGGCTGTTGTTGTTCTTGGAGTAAAAATGTCTAGAAATAAAGGTTTTACGCTTTTGGAAATAATGGTGGTAATTGTAATTCTCGGACTTCTGGCAGCCATGGTTGCCCCAAACGTAATGGGAAGTCTTGATGAAGCAAATATCAGCAAGGTGAAGACGGATATTCAGGGTCTGGAAACTGCGTTAAAAATGTATAACATGGACGTGAAGAGATACCCTACAACAGATCAGGGGCTTGACGCTCTTGTTAATAAGCCGACTTCAGCACCGATTCCTAAAAAGTATCGCAGCGGCGGTTATGTTGAAAAGCTGACCAATGATCCATGGGACAGTCCTTATTACTACAAGATGCCAGGCGATCATGGTAAATATGACGTGTTCAGTGCCGGTCCTGATGGTGAAGCCGGTACTTGTGATGATATCGGTAACTGGAATGTCGACACCGTGACCACCGAATCTCTTGATAACTGTTCTGCGGGTTAATTGCTGCAGGGCCGGTTATGGTTGGCCTGTCACGTATGATGCGGGAGTTTTCATGAAGAAGGGTTTTACTTTAATTGAAATCTTAATGGTAATTCTTATTATGGGAATTTCCGCATCCGTCATATCCATGACACTTCCGTCAGACGGAAGTCTGGCAGGTACCGCATCTGAGCAGGCCGACAGGCTGATTCTGATTATGGAGGAAATCTCTGACAGGGCCTCAATGGAGGGGCGAATCATAGGACTCCATGTTGAAGCCGGAGGATACAGGTTCCTTTATCAGACTCCTAATCCCCAGAAGAAGTTCGACGGCATGTCAGTTGAACAGCTGATGTTTCTGACCCGTTGGGAACAGCTCGGATGGACTCCGTATCAGGTAGACGGCGTTGCTACGGAGATGACCTTCGACGAAGGGATAAAGGCTGAACTCAGGGTTGGAGGCATGAAGGTTGAGACCAAGGATGAGACTCTTGACATAGTGGATTTTGACAAACAGGCAAGAGATGCGGAAAGAAAAGACTGGCCGCAGGTTCTGTTTTATCCTACAGGGGAAGTGACTCCGTTCAGACTCAGACTTATTCCCGAAGAGGGAGATGACAAAAACAATCCCATAATGATTATTGCTACCGAAACAGGCAGGTTCCGTCTGTTTGATCCGGAAAAGGACAGGCTCTGATATGAAAAAGTCCGTAGGTATGACATTACTCGAAGTGATGATAGCTCTGGTTATATTTGCCCTTACGTCAACGGCCGTAATGAACGTTATATATAATACCATGCATGGTCTTTCAGGTATGGAAGAGTCTTACTTTGGACAGATGGTGGCTGACAATGTACTGAGTCAGCTGAAGCTGGCCAAAATATGGCCCAGCAACAGTTGGGTGACTGATAAACAGGAACTAGCCGGAAAAACATGGTATTACAGGTACAGGGGACAGAATACACAGGATGCAAATTTCAGATCTCTGGAGGTCGAGGTCTTCATTACCTCCAAAGTTAATACGGATACTCCCGTGGCATATCTGAGAACTTATGTGAGTAGGTAGCATGCGTTTTTCCAAGGCTTTTACCCTGATTGAGGTTCTGTTGTCCATCGTCATAATGGCGATATTGGCACAGGCTACCTATCAGATTATTTCGGGTGTTATAACGGCAGACAGTGCCATTGAGGAGAACTCTTCCAGATTTGTGGAAATGCAGAAGGCTTTTTCCGTAATGGACAGGGACTTCAGTCAGGCCGTTCCGCGCCAGTTCCGCTATTCAGGTACTTCGGCTAAGGCTGTTATTGAGTATGGGGAAAACAAGTACCAGTCCGAGGGAGCCGGTATCTCCTTTGTTGCCGGAGGAAGTCTTAATCCCGGGGCTCTTCTTCCAAGAGGCGAGACTGTGAGGATTTGGTACAGACTTAAAGACAAAGAGTTGCAGAGAGCAACGTATCCCTTCCCGGATACTGTGGTCGGTTACGAGCCGGAATTTGAAAGTATTTTTAATGATGTTACATCATTTAGGATAAGCTTTTATAAATCAGGCGGCTGGGTACGTGACTGGCAGAATAAACAGATACTTCCCGGAGGGATTAAAATCGAGATTGAAACTGAAGACTACGGGAAAATTGAAAAGACAATCTATGTGATTGCCGGTGAGCACTGATGAGAATACCGATGAAAAAGAACAAGGGGACTGCACTGATAATGGTTTTACTGGCCATTGCAGTAATGATTATCGCCGCAAGCACCATAGCGGTGAGGTTTAATCGTGTCTTTTTCATAACAAACAATGCCGATCAGGTACAGATTTCACGATGGTATGTTGACGGTATTGAGGGAATTATCAAGAAGTACATGATTGATGATTTTAAGAAGACCAAATCAAAAGTCTATCTCGGAATGAATTGGGCTCAGCCGAATCAGGTTATTCCTCTCGACGATTCCGTCATCAGCGGTACCGTCCATGATGAAATGGCATGTTTTAACATAAATTCATTGGCCAATAACCTGTCATTTGACATCAGCAGCACTGACGCAATGCAGAATACTGATTACAGACTTCTTGACAGGCCTTATCCGGCATTGGTTTTCAAACACCTGATCATACTGACCGGAGCTGATGAAAACACTGCTGACACAATAGTTGATTCATCCATCGATTGGATTGATAACGATTCTGACATGAAATCATCAGTCGGGGCCGAGGATCAGTATTATTCTTCCATTCCAAGTCCTCATCTGACAGCTCAGGGGTATTTCTATGATAAAAGTGAAATAAGAGCCGTCAGAGGGATGACTGCTGAGATATACAGACGTCTGGAACCTCTGATCTGTGCTTTGCCGACCTCGGATCTGAATATCAGCGTGAACATGCTGACTTTTAAAAAAGCCCCGTTGCTGTCAGCTGTCTTTCTTGAGACAATGGACCTGAATACTGCCCTGAACGTGATAAACAAGGAACGTCCTGAATACGGCTGGGATACGGTTGACGGTTTTATGAATAATTCAGTTATCAGTAAATATTCGGAATCCGTGCAGGGCCTGGATAAGAGACTTCAGAAGGTCATAGTTACCAATTCAAATTATTTTGTGGCAAACATTAAGGTTTCATTCGGAGAGCATGAATTTGCATTCCGAAGCAGATTTTTCAGAGATGCTGATACCAGTCTGGTTGTATATCAGCGGCTAAGGGGGGAACTCAATGAGTGAGTATCTTTTTATTCGTCCTAATTTATCTATGCCGAGAGACTACTGCTGGTTTGCTTATGATGATGTTTCAAAGAACATCATATCAAGCGGTCACAGTGATACTGTCGAGGGCTTGGCGCAGACAAAAACGGGGGCTCCCGAACGTTCCGTGGTGCTTCTCTATCCAGCATCAGCATGTATTTACAGAAATATATCCTTTCCCGGTAAGCTTAAAAAGAGTGCATACAATTCGCTGCTTTACGTAATTGAAGATGATCTGGCCGAAGATGTTGAAAGTTTTTCCGTAAGAGTTTTGGAAAAACAGGGTAATGACTACAGCGTTCTGATATACAGACACAGTCAGCTGAGGAATCTGGAAAAGGCACTGGAGCTTCTTGGATTAAGTGTGGACATCATCGTTCCTGATGTCCTGACCATGCCTCTTCCTGATAAGAATCAGACGGAATATACCGGATATGTCATGAAATTTAATGACGTATGGCTTGTCAGAAACGGTAAAAATGCTGGAATGGAGGTTCAGGAGGAATGGTTGCCGTTCCTTGCCGGTAGCGGCGATTCTGAAAAGAAGTATATTTCGCTGAGTGAACTTCCTGCAGACATGAAGGATAAGTGGCAGGAATCGCTGGCTGAATCTGTTGAGACGGTAATTGCCGAAGGGGCAATTAAGAACAGGCTGAATCTGTCGTCCAAACAGAGAAAAAAGAATTATCAGATTAAATTCGTCAGATCATGGGCCAAGGTTGCAGTGCTGGTTATATTGATGTTTGCCCTGTGGTTCGTGAATATGTCATACAGAACCAAATCAATAATGCAGGAGACCATGGACTATCGTAACCAGCAGCGAAATCTTTTCAAGCAGATAAGTAACAGCAGCGGAAACGTTAACGATCCTGTGGGCGAGATGAGGAAGCTTATTGAGAATTCTTCTCCAATAGGTACGGATGAAGGTTTTGTGGACTTGTCCAAGATTCTGGTTCCATATGTGTCATCAAAGAGAAATATCGAAATGGTAAGCCTCAAATTTGACAGATCTAGAAAGACATTTACTCTGCAGTTCCTTGCGGACGGCAGCTTTGACAAGGATGCCTTTCTCAATGACTTAAATCCTGATTTTTCCGGGAATTTTACCGATTCGAAACCGAGTCGGGACAGGATGCTTAATACTGTTCAGCTGAGGAGATTAAAGTAATGAAAGAAAAGATTAAGTCTTTGATGCGGGAACTGAGCGGCAGACTGTTAGGCGGCTTCCGGGGTTCAGGAAAAAAATTCAGCAGTAAAAGTTCGAGAGAGAAGGTTGTCTTTGCCGTAGGTGTTTTTCTTGCACTGATAATGCTGGTGTTTGTTGTAGGAATCAGACCTAATCTTAACAGAATGAAAAATGCTCAGATGAGTCTCGAAAGAGCTAAGAGCGGGTACAACTATATTCTGCAGAATGCTTCGAAAGTAACGCCTCAGAACAGGGTTCAGCCTGATCTCGGCCGCAGAATAGAGGAATGCGTCATTATTTCTGCAAGAAACAATAAACTGGAGGGACTCAATGTTACTCCGGTAGCAAAGGAAAAAAACAGGGTTAAGGTTCAGTCGGACAATGCGGTAAGCTATGTTTCCGTAATCAATTTCATAACTGAACTGGAAAACAGATTCGGTGTTACGGTTGATCAGATAACTTTGGATAAGCAGGGTGACGGTATCGTATATATTTCCAACATGATTCTCATCAGACTGGAAAAGGGGGAAAACGATGGTTAAGAAATTAGTTGTCAGATCGCTGTTTATAATATGCGTTTTTGTTTTTTTCGTTCTTTATCTGGCCCCGGCAAATAAACTCGTATCCATGGTTGATCTCCCTAAGAATGTCAAACTGTATGATGTGAAAGGGGACCTGTGGAACGGGCATGTGGAAACAGTAGATATTGATAACGTACGGTTAAGCAAGGTTGATTGGAAACTCAATCTGTTTACACTGCTTTTTTCAAAAGGGATGACGGTTACTATTTCTGATCCTGAAATGTTAATGGGGTCATTTGAAGTTAACGTGATGAACCTTAACAAGGAAGTCAGAGTTAAAAACGTTAAATTTACCAGTTATCTGGAAAAGGTAACTCCGCTTCTGAAATTTCCGATGATGCTGAAAACGGAAGGTGGTATCAGCGGAAGTTTTGACACTGTAATTTTGGATGGAAGGGGAAATTTCAGCAGCGCCGACGGTACAATTAATTTTGAGGATGTACTGGTACAGCATCCGTTTGATTCAGAGCTGTTTATTGATGTCGGCAGAATAACAGTAAGCGTTAAAGGTGACAGTCGCAGTCTGAAATTCCATATTGACCAGAATTCAGATGTTTTTTCCTTTAACGGTGACGTAACCGTTAACAATCTGTCAGAATATGTACTGTCAGGAGGAATCAGACCTAAAGGGTCAATGCCTGATAAGGTTGCATCACTGATATCCATGCTGGGCAAACCTGGATCTGACGGTCAGATTAGAATTAAGTATAAAGGTCGCATTTAGAATGAAATATAATCATCCTTTACCCGAGATTCTCGGGGTCAGTGAAGTTGTCAGAAGCAGACTGTTTAAGGTTGAAGGGGTGGATTTAAAGTTTTCCAACGGTGTGCGGACAACGTATGAACGTCTTGCCGGAGGAAACGGTGCCGTAATGGTTGTTCCTTATGATTCCGAAAGGAAGTCATTTGTCTTTACCAGAGAGTATTGTGTAGGTACTGAAAAATACGAACTGGGTTTTGTTAAGGGGAAGATCGATGACGGGGAGAATCCGCTGCAGGCTGCAGAAAGAGAACTTGCAGAGGAGATTGGGCTAGGAGCTGATAGCTTTGAGTTATTAAGGTCATTGAATTTCGCTCCGGGATTCATGGGGCTTAAACTTCATCTTGTACTGGCGACTGGAATAAGAGAGCGCAAGCTTGACAGTGGAGATGAGCCGGAACCGATAGAGCGAGAGTATGTTGCGCTGGAAAATATGGAAACTCTTCTTTATTCCGATGATTCTGAATTATGTGAGGCAAGGTGCATTACAGGAATTATTCTGGCTCTCAGAAAATTAAACATAAGTATCTGAATTAACAATCCGCAGAATTGGCTGACAGATGGGAAGAATACCCGTAAACACGGTGTTCTTCCTTTTTTTGCGCCTCATAAAATGAGATGCATGTAATAAGAAAATGTTACATAAATCATGTATATTAGGTGTAAATTATTACTTTTATATCACAATAAAATGGTTTAAATAATAAATTTTTTGTAAAAATTATGTTAAACTAAAAAAGAAGTATGACGTAGTTCAGAATTTTTGAAAACGTTTTATGTTATCCTTTGTATATTGAGAGAAGGGTGTGAACGGTCGTTTTTTTTATCTGAAAAGACCGTTTATTTTTAAGAAGAATTCATTGATCAGTTGTGATAGACGGAGTTTTTAGATGATCTTAAATAACTTTAAAGTAAAGCTGCTCAGCTTTGCCGTGTCTTCTGCTGTACTGGCCATGGCCCCAAATCTGGCGATGGCTAAGAATTATGAAAGTGAAATGGTAATAGTACATCCGTTTCAGTGGTCATATGACAGTATAGCAAAGGAATGTACCGAGTATCTTGGTCCTGCAGGGTTTGATGCCGTTCAGATTTCTCAGCCGGCCGAACATATAAACAACACCCAGAGCTGGTGGGCCGTTTATCAGCCGATTAGTTTTAAGAGCTTCCTTACCATGGACGGTAACGAAGAGAGCCTCAAAAACATGATTAAGACCTGTAATGAAGCAGGTGTTAAGGTGTTTGCCGACGCGGTATTCAACCAGAGACCGAACGGCGGTACCGGAATGAGCGGTGCCGGCTTTGGCGGTTTTAACTATCCTGACGGTTTTACCGGTTCTGATTTCCATCAGTACAACTGTTCCATCAGTTCATACAAGGACGCATGGCAGGTAAGAAACTGTGCTCTTCTCGGTATGGCGGACATTGCAACTGATAATGATGCCACTCAGGATAAAATAGCCTCATATCTTAAGAGTCTCCTGGATATGGGGGTTTACGGTTTCCGTATTGATGCGGCAAAGCATATGGGCTATCACGACATCAATGCCATTATCGGCAAGACTGAAGTCAAGGCCGGTAAGCGTCCGCCTGTATACATGGAAGTTATCGGTAATCCTGATGAAGCTGAGGATATTCAGCCGAACAAGTATACCTTCATTGATAATTCCGTTGTAACTGACTTTACCTATGTGGACAGAATTAAGGAAACCTTCGGCAGTCGGAACTACGGGGGAGCCCTGTCTTTCGGCTTAACCCTCAGCAGTGATGATGCTGAAGTTTTTGTTAATAACCATGATGATGAGTATTTACGCTGTTCTGCAGGCACTTGTTCAATGCCAACTCAGAATAATGCGGATTACAATCTTGCTCAGTCATGGTTAGCCGTATGGCCGAAGGGAAAGGTTCGTCAGATTTATTCAGGATACAGTTTTAGCCAGCACGATCCTGCAGGTCCTATAGGTGCGGCCCGCTGCGAAGGCGGCTGGCTCTGTCAGCATCGTGTGCCGTTTGTGTTAAATGCTCCTAGATTTGCCAGAGCAACACGAGGAACAGACGTTTCCACCAAGGGCTTTGAAGATAATGTTCTCTGGTTTAACAGGGGCAGTAAAGGCTTTTATGCCATGAACACAAGTAACAGTGCCGTCACAAAGACATTCACTGTGCAAATGGCTGACGGTACGTACTGTGATATTCTGGGTACTTCCAATCCGAAGGATAATCCATGCGGTCAGGACGTAAGCGTAAGCGGCGGTTATGTCACACTCACCATTCCTGCCAAGAGTGCCATGGCAATCTGTACTGATGAGACCTGGTGCGGAAAGGGAGTGGATCCTTGTGAGACTGATTCTTCAGGAGCTGCCTGTGTGTGCAAATCCAGCGGTACCAACGCAGACGGAGTATGTGAAGCATACTGCAGGGTAAACGAATCAGCAGAAGGCTGCTACTGTCTCCTCAATCCTAATGACAGCGAGTGTACCGTAATTCCACAGACTAAGAATAATCTTTGTTATGCAGGTACTTCAAACACCTGGAAATTTGATCAGATGGTATACAACAAGCATACCGGTTACTGGACTGTTGACGTTGTTCTTACAGGAGCTGCAAAGCAGGGCTTTAAGATTGCCGACGGCTGCGATTGGACCGGTACAGTATACGGTTCTTCAGGAACTCCTGGTAAACTTGCGGTCAACACTGCAACTGACGGTAATGAATATACCTCACTTTCCGGAAACTATACTCTGTATGTCAAAGATTCAGACATGACCTATGAATTCAAGCAGGTTACAGGTACTAACCATGCTCCTGTGGCCGGATTTGACTACGAGGTGAACGGATTAAGTGTATCATTTACTGATAAGTCAACTGATGCGGACGGGGATACTTTAAGTTATTCATGGGATTTCGGTAATAAAACTTTTTCTCAGTCTAAGAATCATACCGTTGCCTATGCGAGCGCAGGTACCTACAGCGTAACCCTTAAGGTATCAGACAATAATGGTGGGGAAGACACCATTGTTCGTGATGTAACCGTTTCCGGCAGTGATTCAAGAGTCTATGCAAAGACTGCCGTCAGAGCCAAGATTGATAATTATGCAACTCATGAACTGACCAGAAAATCTGCAGGCAGTTCAGTATGGACCGGTGAGATTTCATTCAGTGAGGCTACTCAGCTCAAGATTGAAGCGCTTCCGATTACAGAAGATCAGTGTATTATTCTTGGCGGTACTGCAGGTCAGGCCCTGACTGCCTCAGGACGTTTTGTTCAGGTTGAAGCAGGTGATTACACCGTAGAGTTTGATGAAAACACCAAGGTTCTTACGCTTAAGAAGAAAGAAATTATTCCTGATGATACCAAGGCGAACTGTGATGTTGATGCCACCACCAACAACTGTGAGTCAGCTGATTATGCTTATAACTTCCTCGGAGCAGTTTACTCAAAGGAATCAACCACTTTCAGACTGTGGTCTCCTGATTCATCAAATGTATCAGTAACCGTAGACGGTAAAACATACACAATGAGTAAGACAAATATTAACGGTTATTCTGATGTGTATGCCGTAACCGTAAACGGAGATCTTGACGGAAAGGAATATCAGTTCAAGGTTAACGGTAAGGATGTTCGTGATCCATACGGCAAGATGGTTAAGCATATAACTTATTCAACTTCCGGTGCCTCAAACAACACCAATATTGTTATGGACATGCGTTCTACCGACCTGAAGAATGGCTGGGCTAAGCGTCCTGAATTTAAGGAACGTGAAGATGCCATTATTTATGAGGTTCATGTAAGAGACTTCACAATTGACAGCAGTTCAGGTGTATCAGCTGATAAGCGTGGACGTTACCTCGGTATGGTTGAAACCGGAACCACTAACTCAAAGGGTTTAAAGACCGGTATCGATCATCTGAAGGATTTGGGTATTACTCACGTTCAGCTGCTTCCGGTCTATGATTACGGTACATGTTCAGATGTTGATTCTCAGAACACCGGCTGTTACAACTGGGGTTATGATCCTGTAAACTTCAATGTTCCTGAAGATCGCTACACTTCCGTATTCGGCACCGATAAATACAAGCAGAAGGTTGCTGAATTTAAGGAAATGGTTGATGAATTCCATAAGAACGGAATTCGTGTAATCATGGACGTTGTGTATAACCATACATACTCCAAGGAAGTTTTTGAGAACATTACCTCAAAGTACTATACCGCCATTGATTTATCCGGCTGCAGCAATTCAGTGGATGCCAAGAATGAAATGGTAAGCCGTTTCATTCGTGACTCACTTGAGTACTGGGCTACCGAATATAATATTGACGGTTTCCGCTTTGACCTGGTAGGTATCTTTGATACTAATAATTTCAAGGAATGGGGTGAATACTTAAATAACAAGTATCCGGGCAGAAACTTCCTGATGTACGGTGAACCATGGAACGGCTATGCAGACGACCCTTCTGAGGCGACCCGTGTAAGACTGGGTAACATCAGAAATGCAGCCTCAGGACACGTCGGGGTATTTAACGGAAAATACCGCGAATGTTTAAAGGGCGGAAGTGATAATGCAGTAGGCGGTTTCCTGTTTAACAAAACTTATTCAGACGTTGGTGATGTTGATGGTAATTTCGGCTGTGTAATGGCAGGTATAAGGGGCGGTATAGGTGACAGCACCAAAACCTGGACTCCGCTGTTTGCAGCAGATCCTGAACAGGCAGTGCAGTATATTACCGCACACGATAATCTCAACTGGACTGATAAGATTGCCAAGATGAGTATTACCGGAGATTATGCAAAGAGACTTCAGTCTTATGGTCACGGAGTTCTTTTTGTCAGCCAGGGTATTCCGTTCATTCATGCCGGTGAAGAATTCGGCAGAAGTAAGAATATGAATCCTAATTCATATAATTCAGCTGACGGATCAAATGACATCAATTGGAATGTAAAGACTTCTTATCAGGATACTTTTGCATACTTCAAGAACATGATTGCAATGCGTAAGGCTCATAAGGCATTCCGAATGAATACCAGAAGCCAGATTGAAAACAACATTTCCGCTGAGCAGATTAATGGCGCAGTAGTTGTCACCATTAACGGTGCTGCGGTTAATGATGATTGGAAGACAATCAAGATGGTTATTAACAGCGGTAACAATCTGAGTATTGACGGAGTTTCCGGCTGGTACAAGAAGGTTCATGCCGTAACGGTAAATGCTGATGATGTCTTTGGAGGTGATGATCACAACCAGGCTCAGGGTACAGCAGTAACAATTTGGTATAAAAAGTAACAGTCACTGAATCCGGGGGGAAACCCCCGGAATCAAAAAAGTAGGTTTAGAGAAATGAAGTTTAAATATACAAGATTATTATCAGCCATGATGTTAGGTCTGGGTGTAACCGCGTGTGGCGGCGGCGGTGGCGGAGACAACCCAGCTCCGGAAAAAGTTACATACAGCATAACTTCCGTTGTTCAGAATATTGATGCTGAAGGATTAAGCAGCGTAACCGTGTGTCTTGACATCAACGGCGATGCACAGTGTACTGATGAAGACGTTGAAATTAAAACCACTGACAGCAATGGTGTTACGATTCTTACTCTTTCCGAAGAGAATATGAAATCATTAAATAATATGATTGCCGTTTTAAGAGATGGAACCGTTTATACCGATATTTTGACCGGCGGAATCAAGGATGGAGTAAAACTGGGAACCATTTACCTTAATCCTATAAGCAGTCAGCTGACAAAGTATGCAAAGGCAAACGGCATGTCACGTGCAACTGCAGCCAGCAGACTGGCTAATATAATAGGTGTTAATGCAAACAGCTTTAACGCATCTCCTGTAAAGAACAGTCCGCTTGACGTGATCGTCAGGAGTCTGGATGCCAATAATGACAGCCTGGGAAATCCTTCGGTTGTCAGCGTGGTAACAGGTGCGGCAAGCAAGGTCTCTGACGCCATGAACGCCGGTATGTCATCTGATGCAATTGTGGCTTCATACAAAGAATACGTGGATTTCGATCATCTTATTGTCAATCCTTCCAACAATGCTCCAGTGATCACCAAGGCGGATAAGGTTCTGGTTTCATGCAGAAATTACCTGTTTACTGCTGCAGCCACCGATGCTGACGGAGATAAGCTTACATATTCATGGAAATTTGACAATAATGAGTCAGTAGCTGGTTCAAGTGTGAGTTTTGCCTTTGCCTCAAACGGAACCCATAAGGCTGTTCTTACAGTTACAGACGGCAAGGATCCTGTTACAAAGGAGCTCTCCGTAGATGTTAATTCCGAAATGTGCGGTGAGGATCTGAAGGCTCTCTTTACCTTTACCTCAGAAGCTGATTCACTTGTTGTGACTTTCAGTAATGTTTCAACAGGTAACATTGTTAAGTATCAGTGGGATTTCGGTGACGGCAGTACATCTACCGCTCAGAATCCTGTTCATCAGTATGCAGAGGCAGGAACTTACAATGTAAGTCTTACCGTAACTGATTCTGATGGTAATGTTTCTGAGACTTATACTTACCCTGTTGAGGTTACAAAGAGTCAAATTATAGATCCGGCTATAACCCCTACCGTAAACGGTCTTTCAGTAACCTTTAGTGTTTCAAACGTTGATAATCCTGTTTGGGTATTCCATGATGGTACAAGTCTCGAGGGAAATAACGTAACCAAGACTTATGAAGCCGGCGGTAAGTATCAGGTAACGCTTGTGTACGGCAACAGTTCAAAGACTTTTGAAGTAGAAGTTAAAGCCCCTAATCAGCCTGTTATAAAATTGGGCGAACCTGCCGTTAACGGTTACAACGTTTCAATGAGTGCCAGTGTAGAAAATGCTCCGTCAGCCTCAACAATAAAATGGGATATGGGAGACGGCACTGTTCTTACCGGTGCTAACGTAACCCATAAATATGCGGCGAACGGTTCATACACCATAACCGTACAGCTTCTGGATAAGGATAGCAAGGTTGTTGCAACCGGGACAAAGGATATTCAGATTCAGGTGAATACACCTCCTGTTGCAGAGTTTACCTATGCTGTTAACGGAGTAATAGTGGATTTCACTAATACTTCCAGTGATGCTGATAATGATGTCATGACTTATACTTGGGATTTTGGTGACGGAAGTGCCGCTTCCACCGAGCCATCTCCACGTCACACCTATCCTAATAAGACCGCAAGTTACACCGTTAAATTAATGGCAAACGACGTCAAGGATTCTCATACAGTGTCTCACACCGTTGATGTGGTTTACAATCCTCCTGTAAATCACAAACCGGTAGCGGTGCCGGCTGCTTCAGTCGTGGGAATGGTACTTACTTTTGATGCAAGTCAGTCAAGTGATGAGGACGGTGACACTTTGTCATACTCTTGGGATTTTGGTGACAATTCATCATCAAAAAAGGTAAGCGGTACCCATACTTATGCGACTGCAGGAGAATATACCGTTACACTGACTGTTTCTGACGGTGAGCTTTCAAGTACACCTGTCACAGTTAAGGTAAATGCAGATGACGAGGATGTTTTAGACTGTACCTTAAAGTAGTTCAGTCTGTTAGGATGCGGTCGAATTAATGAAATTATGAGATCGCATCTCATAACAGATAAAGATCTGTTCAGTAATCGTCTTCAATTTCACAACCGTGATTGAAGACGATTTTTTTTATTCTTATATTTGCATAATTTGGGAGTGTGTCAAAAATTAGAGTAGGTACATTGTTAATACAGTGTTAATTTTGTGATATAAAAATTATTTTTTGGTCATTTTTAATGCTAAAATTTCATGAAAACTTTTTCATGATAAATAAGGTGTTTAAAAATGAACTGCAAATACAGTAGATTGGCTACAGCCATTATGCTTTCCGTAGGTGTATCTGCCTGTGGTGGCGGTGGCGGTGGATCCGATAGTTCTCCTGCTCCTAAAACTGATGTTAATGTTAAACTTATTGTTCAGGATGAATATGGCGCTCCCGTCCCAAACATAACCGTCTGTCTTGACAGTAATGGGGATGAACTATGTACCGTTTCAATTGATGAACAGCTGAAATCAACTGACAGCAGCGGTGCTGCAGTTCAGTCACTGACTAAAGAACAGATTAGTTCAGGAACAAATCTTCTGGCTGTTGTTAACAATAAGAAATCCTTTACCAACGTTACCAGTGAGAATCTTCTCACTTCCGTAAAGGATGGATCTTCAGGCAGCAGTGTTTCCGTTTTTGTTAATCCGCTGACTCAGCAGCTCTACAGATATTCCAGAAATCAGTCCCTGGATATTGAAACTGCAAAGTCAGTTCTTGCCGGTCATCTCGGAACGAACGCTTCCGTTTTTGATTCATCAATTAAGGCTGACAGTGCAGTCTCTGCTTTTGTTGTATCTCTTTCTAACATGAATCACAGCCTGAACAGTTCTTCTGTGATTGATAACGTGCGCAACGCTGTTGCAGACATTCAGGCCGCCATGAATAAGGGTGTGTCAGTGGAAGGGGGTGCAGGCTCTTACGCAAAATACGGTGACTTTAAACACCTTCTTGAGAATGTCGATGACAATCATTCTCCGATAATTACAAATGCCAGGGCACAGGAAGTCTCATGCAGAACAGTCATGTTTACCGCCTCTGCGACAGATGAAGACAATGATACGCTGTCGTACAAGTGGGAATTTGATGACGGTGCAGTAGAGAAACAGAAGAATGTAGAGCATGTGTTTAACAGCATCGGTGATCATTCGGCGAAGGTCTCAGTTTCGGATAATGTCACCACGGTATCCGAAACAGTTCATTTTAAGACAACATCAGCCATGTGCGGTGAAGAGCTTAAAGCTAACTTCAGTATCACCGAAGTAAATTATCTTAAGGTATCTTTTGCAAATACTTCCACCGGCGGTGCAGTTTCCTATCTGTGGAACTTCGGTGACAATGTTACTTCCACGGAACAGAATCCGACTCATACATATGCCGAAGCAGGTGAGTATAGTGTCTCCCTGATAATTACCGACAGTGACGGAAATCAGTCTGAACCATATGTCCAGACCGTCAAGGTATCAGCTGAACCGGTTGTTCTCCCTAACTATAGTTTCTCAGTGCAGGGTTTGACCGTGACATTTGAAACCGACGGTAAGAATCCTGTATGGGATATTACGGATGGTGAAGTAAATCAGAAGATTGAAGGTTCAAGCATCAGCTGGACCTATACTAAGTCAGGAACCTATCCTGTAATTCTGTACTGTAACGACGGCAAGCACACTACCACGCAGTCATTTGACGTGAAGGTTGAGGCTCCGATTCCTGTGACAGTCAGCATTGCTGAACAGGAAACAAATGGTCTTACCTTGTCAATGAAGGCATCTTCATCAGGTGTTTCCGGTAAATATTCATATAGTTGGAACATGGGTGACGGAAAGACTGAAACCGGGGCTGAAATAGTTCATACCTATGATAATGAAGGTAAGTATGCCGTTGTTCTCAGTCTGCTCGATGAACATGGAAAGGTTCTTGCGACTGATACCAAGGATGTTGACATTGGTGTGGATAATCACGCACCGGAATCAAAATTCGATTATGTCGTTGCTGATGACGGAGTAACCGTATCATTCAGAAATGAGTCAAGCGATAAAGACGGTGACAATCTTACCTATGAGTGGGATTTTGGTGACGGTATCTCTGATACGTCAGAAAATCCTGTACATACTTATCCTTCTGAAACCAAACAGTATGAGGTAGTGCTTGTTGTCAGCGACGGAAAAGATACGGGTAAGTCAAACAAAATCGTTCCGATAACCGTTTCTCCAAATAATCCTCCTGTAGCAGTTATTTCTTCATCAATATCAGGGTTAACCCTTACTTATAAGTCAGAATCCACAGACCCTGACGGTGATGCCATAACCTCATATGCCTGGGATTTTGGTGACGGTACAAAATCAAATACCGCAAGCGGAACCCACACATATGCAGAAGCGGGGGAATATACCGTAACTCTTGTCGTTTCTGATGGAAAAGAAAACAGCACGGCAGCAACAAAGCTTGTGAAAGCGGTTGTTAATCATGCTCCGGTTGCAAAGATCACATCCGGTCTGCAGGGCAAAACCTTAACTTATTCTTCAGAAGGATCAACTGATGAAGACGGTGATACCCTAACATTTGCATGGGACTTCGGTGACGGGACATCATCTGATAAGGCCGGCGGTACCCATGTTTACTCAAATGACGGAAGTTATACCGTTAAGCTTGTTGCTTCAGATGGGAAGGAACAGAGTATTCCGGCTACCAAGACCGTAGTTGTAGGCGACAGCGGAGATTTTGAAGTAGATTTCACATACAGCTTCAACGGGCTAACCGGTTCATTGAGCGCCTTCTCCACCCTGAAGACCTCCGTTCAGGCTACCTATGCATGGGATTTTGGCGATGGTATGACTTCTACCAGCAAGAATCCGACAGTAACCTATAAAACCGGGGGAGAAAAGACCGTAACACTTACCGTGACAAGTGAAGGCAAGAGTGTTCAGAAGTCATATACCTTTGAACTGGTGCAGGGCACAAGCGTTGCTCCTGAGAAGAGGGGTATTTACTATAAGGGTGATGCTGACGGGATTTATATTTGGAACGGCAGTACGCCTCTGGCCGGTGAATGGCCGGGGTCTTCAATGTCCGTTGCCTCAGAGGATCCTAACTGGTCGTTCTTTGATACATCGGCCATTAATGCCACAACAGTTAATGTTATTTTCCTGAAAGGCGGTAACAAACTGACCGGTGATCTTAACGGAGCTCCGGTTGCAGGATGCTATGACGGTAAATGGACCGTTATTGACAGCTGTGTTCTGTCCGGAGCTTCATTAGTCGTCAGCGGAGGCGGAGAAGTTTATCCTCCGGTTGAGCCTGATCCTGACGTTCTCAGTAACAATATCCCTTGGAACGTTACCAGCGGGGCGGCCTTAAGGTCATCAGCTGACGGCATTTCAAATGTTGATGCGGCTCCGTATGTTGTACCAAGTCTTAACCCTGGAAGCTATCATACTGATCAGACTTTAACACTTGGCACTGAAGATGCTGACGGAAACAGTACCGAGGCTACCATTTACTATACTCTTGATAATACTGAACCGACCACTGCATCAACCAAGTATACTGGTGCAATTGAACTTAAGGATACGTCTGAAGATAAACTTGGGACAGCCTACAGACTCCGTGCTCTTGTTGTAGGGGCTAACGGTATGAAGCAGGAACAGCATTTCTTCTGGTTTATCAAGTCAAAGGATCCTACACCGGCACCTGCAACGGATTTCCGTGATGAAACCATATACTTTGTGGTGACAGCACGTTACTATGACGGTGACGAAAGCAATAACTACTATTGCCGCGATCGTTTTGATATCGATGATCCGTGTTGGAGAGGTGATTTCAAGGGACTGATTGAAAAGCTTGATTATATTAAGTCCATGGGTTTTACGGCCATCTGGATTACTCCTCCTGTGGAAAACCGTTCAGGACTTGACTATCACGGTTATCATGCCTATGACTGGTTCCAGCCTGATTTAAGACTTGAAAGTCCGGGAGCTACATATTTTGATTTTATAAAGGCGGCTCATGCCAAGGGAATCAAGGTTGTTCAGGACGTTGTACTGAATCATTCAAGTAACTACGGTATACGCGGTCAGACCTATATCGACAAGATCCCTACCAAGTATTTTGTTGATGCAAAGTATGGCAAGGACGGCGTAAATATTGGCGGTGTCTATACCAAGAATATCGGCGATTATAAGTCATATAACCGTTGCGATAATGACAACCCTGTAGCTCCGGCATGGCATCGCAGGGTATGTGCCGGAGATGCCGAGGCTCAGACAAAGTTTACCGTTCACTTTACTAAGCACGGTAAAACAGTAGACATGGCTGTCGATGGAACATCATTCAGTCAGAATGACGGTACAAAGAACGGATACTACTGGAGCCCGGCAACGGATCAGGAGCTTCCTTCAAAGTGGTATCATGAAGCCTATACCAATAACTGGGAGTCAGTTGAAGAGGTTCAGCAGCGCAGCATGGCCGGTGACTGTGTGGATCTGACAACGGAATCAGACAATGTTAAGAATTACATGAATGCCATGATGAGACTCTATCTCGATATGGGTATTGACGCCGTACGTATTGATACTCTGAAGCACATGCCTAGAGAAGACGTGGTTGCAATGACTTCAAAGTGGCAGAAGTATAAGCCGGGACTGTTTGTATATGGTGAGGCTCTGATTAAGGGATTTGGTGATAACACTCCTTATCAGCTGCTTCCTTGGTACTATACCAGAACATCTACCGATGAATCTGATAAGTCCGGTGATTCAGGCGTTTCAGTACTTGACTTCTCGCTGATGAGTACATTCAGAGATAACGTGACCAAGGGTAGTGTCGGTGGTCTGGCAGATGTCTTTAACAGATTTGACAGCTGGTACGCTGACCCTACCAAACTTGTTACATTCTTCCAGAATCATGACCTTACACCTGACAATACCTGGTCAGGAAGCGGAGCTCAGCACTGCTGTTCAGACAGAAGTAATTCTGCGCTCGCCTATAATGTGCTGTGGACCGTACGCGGTATTCCAGTTATGTACGCAGGTGATGAAACAGGTGCCCGAGTTGGTCTGCCACCTGATCTGACCAGTTCTAACGATCTTGTCAAGGATACCGGTCGACTTTATCTCGGTGACAGTCTGGATAACGGTGATGCAATAATTCCGCATATTACAGATCTCAATGCAATGAGAAAGGCATCCATAGCCTTAAGAAGAGGTAAGCTTAAGGTTCTAAACGGTGAACCTCTGGTGTTTGAAAGAATATACGGAAATGATGTTGCGATTGTGGCCATCCCGGGAACCGGCGGGGCGAATGTAACGGTAAGCGGTGCAACGGACGGTGTTTATCAGGATCTGGTAACCGGCGTTAGTTACACGGTATCCGGGGGTTCCGTAAATCTTGGAAATATACCGGGAGCTTCTATGAGAGTTCTTGTTAAGGGATACACTGGAGGCAAGGTGGTTAAGAACAGTCAGTTTCTTAAATAACAAATAACGTGAGACTGTTTTATAAATAAAAAAAGGTTCGTACATATGTACGAACCTTTTTTATTTATAAGTAACAATATTTTTTAGAGAAAATTAAATAATTGTGATCTGTATTTGAAAAAAAATATAAATGTTGAATAACGTCATAATTGGTTTGAAATCGTTTTTATGATGTATTAAAATCTGAAATTACAATAAATTTGAAATGTTAATCTTTTGTTAAACATAGTTTAAATTTATTTATATTTATCACACTAAATTAGTAATTAATTAGGATTGAAGACAATGAAACTAACAAGTTTATCTTTGGCTATTGCTTCTGCATTGTCAGTTACTGCCTGTGGCGGCGGTGGCGGTAGCAATAACGGTGACACTGGGGATGTTACTCTGTATAAGTATGTGAATTACAGCAGCTATTCCTCTGCATCAGCAGCACTCGCTGACGGAGTAGCCGATGCTTCCGATGTCATTACCCAGATTTGTTTCGATATGAACAGAAACGATTCATGTGATGCGGAAGAATCTCCTGTGAGCGTAAAAGGTGTTAGCGGTTCTGCCAAGTTAAAGTACAAGGAATCTGATAATTTATCCGGCATAAACATTGTTGCTGTTAATTCATTGTCAAAGATGAGAATTCCGGCTGATGTTTTGGATAGTAACGTTCAGGCATCTTCAGCATCAGACAGAATTAACCTCAATCCTTTAACCAATCTTGCATATTCAAAGAGCTCAAATTCAGGCTACGTGGCCGGTTCATCTGATCTCGCTTCCATTATCGGGACCGGAGCCGTCACATCAGATTATGGTTATGATACAGCCTTTAACAGTCTGGATCCTGATACAAAGACCCTTTCAGACGTTCTGTTAATCGTAGGCTATGGTAAGCTTGCGGAAGATCTTGTTTCTCAGCAGTATGGAACAGTATCCAATCAGCTGAACGGCATTCTCCAGAAAATCAAGAACAAGCTCGCCGAAAACGGTAATGACAGAACAGCCCTGCTTCAGGCGGTTTCCCTGCTCGGTCTTCCTGCACTGGAACAATCACCGATTCCTCCTGCCCCTGATTTTAATCCTGAATTAAATGTAAATTCATCTGCTGACGGTACGGTTAGATTCTCTCTGACCGGTGTTTCCGATGAAGCCATTGTAAAGTGGCTCTTCGGTGACGGTGGAAAATCAGATGAAATTAATCCTGTTCATACCTACACGAAGTCAGGTACGTATAAGGTAGTTGTAAACATCGCCGACAACGGCAACATCACTCAGCTGACTCAGAATGTTACGGTATCAATTGTAAAGAATGATCCTCCGGTTGCACTGTTCCTCTCTGAAATCAAGAGTGACAGAACCGTGATATTTACCAATAAGTCTGAGGATCCCGACGGAGACAGTCTGACTTACAGCTGGGATTTTGGTGACAATACCCCTGTTTCAACAGAAACTTCACCGTCACACCAGTATGCTGCTGACGGTAAGTACACTGTTAACCTTACCGTTTCAGACGACCATAACCATACCGTAAGTTATTCCCGTGAATTAGATGTACATTCCATTGTTACCAATCATAAGCCGGTTGCTGATTTTAACGTAAATGCTAATTATAACGTTGTATCATTTGCCAATAAATCAACTGACGCAGATAGTGATTCACTTACCTACGTTTGGGATTTCGGCGACGGCAGTGCTCCTTCAACTGAGGTTAATCCGAAGCATACCTATGCCGCAAAAGGTTCATATAACGTAACCTTAATTGCAAATGACGGTAAGGATAATTCCGAACCAAAAATTATAACAGTTAACGTTACAATGCCAAATACCCTTCCTGTAGCATCGTTTAACGCTTCTGCAGAAAAGAATGTGGTAACTTTCACCGACAAATCAAGTGATGCGGATAATGACACTCTGACCTACAAGTGGAATTTCGGTGACGGCACAACCTCAACTGAAAAAAATCCTGTTCACACTTACCCGGAAGCAAACGGTGATTATAATGTAACCCTCATCGTTAACGACGGTCACGGTGACTCTCAGCCGTTTACTTCAACCGTGAAGGTAGATATGGGTAATCACGAACCGGTTGCAAAGTTTGCGGTAAGCGTATCAAAGTATCAGGCTAAATTTGCCAATAGTTCAACTGATGAAGACAATGATCCTCTTTCATATTCATGGAATTTCGGTGACGGTAGCACTTCAACAGAAAAGAATCCTGTTCACACTTATGCATCCAACGGAACATATACAGTTGTTTTAACTGTATCTGACGGTAAGGCTTCTTCACCATCATCAACTTCAGGACTGGTGTTAATTGATGTCCACGATGAACAGTGTACGGATTCCGATCCGTACTGTAAGGGTGATGCAGATACTTCATGCGAGGAAGTGTGCACCACCAAGACCGAAACAGTATGTACCGGTGGCGGTGGTACTACTGAAGGAGCTGTTTCAGATGCGTATCATGCAACAAATCCTAACGGTAACGTAGGTGCCAATAAGACTATCTCAGGAGCGTCAGACTGGGGGGATGACACTTTAATAGCTGTAAGTGCCGCAAACGATGACCCTCGCGCTTATCGTGGCTACCATGAATATCCAACTGATGTTTACAGTCTTCACGCAGCATGGGATGACACAAATCTTTATCTGATGGTGGAATTCCCAAATCTTCAGAATGCTGAAACAGGAAGTGATTTCGATGCCTCTTCTTACCAGTTCCTTCCTAACGGTATTGCAATTAATACCGGCAAGAGAAAGGCTGGTGTAGGTCTGATGGATGAAGGCGGTAATCCTTGGAATAATAAGTTAACATTCTGGAATATTAAAGATGGTCTGGACACTTTACTTATGTTCCACCCTCGTCTTCCTACCGTTAACAAGCCGGGGCTTTTCCTTACTAATTCAGAAGGCCTGTTCTCTTATGACGAAGAAGGTGGCTATTTAATCGGTTTTGATGCCGCTGGTATTGAACGTGTTGTTTATCAACAGCCTGTATCAAAGAATTACTGGGGTATTGCCAATAATTACGGCGGTGCCGCTGACCAGTACAAGGATGCCTCCCTTTATACTGACCTGATGCCAACTTCAAACGAGAATGCTGCAGGTCGTATGTATCAGGTTACGATTCCTCTGGCAAGCATAGGCGTTGATTCAGCATGGATGACCAGCCATGGTGTCAAGGTAATGTGGTTCACCACAATGGGCCAGTCTCCAATGGATTGTCTGCCTTGGGATCCGGTAATGGTTGATGCAGCATCTGAACCATATTCTGTTGAAGATTCCACTTCTCATGAAAAGGAAGATCTGGATATTATAACCGTTCCTCTGGCATCCGTAGGTAAGCTTCAGTCAACCGGTACCGGTCAAGAAACATGTACTGATGTTGAAAAGGAGGTTTGTGAACCTGATCCGCAGTGTCAGATTGATACCTCTGCCATTGAAGTTAGTCTCAACGGTTCAACCAAGGATAACGGCAAGTCTGTAACCGTAACTGCAACTGTTGCAACCGGCTATAAAGGTGTCAAGTATACCTGGGAACCATCTGTAGGTTCAAAGGTTACCTCTGAATACAACGATACTACCAAGTCATTTACCGTAAACAAGAGTGCCAAGGAACAGACCTTTACACTTAAGGTTACTGCGGACAGTGCCAAGGGATATCGTACAGGTTCAGAAACTTATACTGTGACCATTCCTGCATGTCAGGGGGATGAATGCCCTAATCCGTCAGAATGGAGTACTTCAACAGGTGAATTTGCAGATGTTAGTGTATACACTGAATCAAACTGCAAGGCTCCGGCTAATTCCATCATCCTTAAGTATGACGGCTTTACATCTCCTTACGTCTGGCTGTACAAGGATTCAGAAACCAACTACTCTGGTGGTTCGTGGCCTGGTGCTGCAATGACCAAGATTGACGGCTGTACTGAAAGCTTCTATTCATACACTCCGTCAGAAAATGTGTCAACAGCTTCTGCCATCTTCTCAAATAACGGTTCTAACCAGTATCCTGGTCAGAATCAGCCTGGCGTAACCTATACACAGGATAAGCCTTGCTTTGATTTCTCAGCCAAGAAGTTTAAGACTGCTGATGAATGCGGTATGACCCCGGCTGAGGTTAAGACAGAAACTTACGTAACTGTTGATAATAAGAAACAGGCAGACGGTTCAATCATTAAGATCGTTGAAAAAGACGGTGAAGCTTCATCAGCATACAAAGATGTTGCCTTAATGATTTATGGTAAGGGAGTCGGTAAGGAAACCAAGGGTACTTACACTATTGACGGTTCTGAACAGGAATTTACCAATGGTGAAATAATCCGTGTGGGAGCCAACGTAACTGCTCCTGATACTGAAGCTGGTGAAGATCCAAAGAAGGCTACTCTGACTGTAACTTACGGTGATGCTTCTTCAACCTACACCATTCAAAAGAGTAAGTGGGTAACCCCATCTCCAGTAACAGGTGTTGATTTTACATGGAATAATGCTCTGATTTACTTCGTTGTTACTGACCGTTTTGCGAACGGTAACACTTCAAACGATAACTCATATGGAAGAAAAAATCCAGATGCTTCAGGTCATCCTACAGCAACATTCCATGGCGGTGATATCAAGGGGCTGACTAAAAATCTTGATTACATCAAGTCTCTGGGTATGAATGCTATTTGGCTTACTGCTGCATATGAACAGTCTCACGGCTGGACCGGCGGTGGCAAGAATGGTAATTTCCAGCACTATGCATATCACGGTTACTATGCCTTAGACTTTACCTCCTTGGATGCTAACATGGGTACTGTTGATGAATTCAGAGAATTTGTAACAGAAGCTCACAAGCGTGGTATCCGTGTAGTTATGGACGTGGTAATGAATCACTCCGGTTACGCCACACTGAAGGATATGTGTGACTTCGGCTTTGGTGTTCGTTCAGATGGCAAGAACGCCTGTGAAGAATGGACTCCAGGTAGTGGTGAGTCTTACCATAATAAGCCAATCAGTGAAGCTGCTGACAGCAGGTGGGACAGCTGGTGGGGTGCAAACTGGTTAAGATTCGGTGCATACGGCGGTTGCGGTTCAGACGATTTAACCACCTGTACATCATACCTGCCAGATTTCAAGAACGAACCAAACGGTTCTTCCGTAAATCTGCCAACTTTCCTGGTTAACAAGTGGCAAACTGCAGATGCTGCCCACGACATTCCTGCTGCTAAGGCTTATCGTGCAGGCAATATGTCTGTAGCTGATTTTGAAGCTCACTGGTTAGCATCATGGGTTGAAGAATTCGGTATTGACGGTTTCCGTTGTGATACTGCAAAGCACGTTGAAAAGGCAACATGGGGTAAACTCAAGAAGTACTCTAATGAAGCTTTGGCTAAGTGGAGAGCAAATCACGCAAACGGTGATGATCCAGCCGCATCATGGACTGACGATTTCTGGATGACTGGTGAACACTGGAACTTCGGTACTGATCCTTCTGACGGCTCAGGTTATGGCAGTACAGGCGGATTTAACTCCATGATTAACTTCAGCTTAGGATGTTCAACACCAGATGCAAGTACCTGGTCATCATATGCCGGCAAGTTTAATAACGGAACCAGTGCTCCAGCTCTGAACGCTCTGTCATACGTATCATCACATGATACCCAGCTTTGCCGTCCGGGTGACATGAAGGCTCTTGGTACAGGTCTTGTACTCTTACCAGGCGGTGTTCAGGTTTACTACGGTGACGAAACTGCCCGTCCAAATGATAACGGCGGTTCAGGCAACGATAAAGAACATGGTACCCGTTCTGATATGAACTTCCCTTCAGACATCAGTAACCAGGCTGAATGGGCTGCCAACGTTGATTCAATCAGCACCAGTTTCTCATCAAATGAAACTCTTGCTCACTGGCAGAAGGTTGGTCAGTTCAGATTCCGTAACCCAGCTGTAGGTGCCGGTAAGCAGACTGAAACTGGCGATGGTTCACTCTGTCGTAAGTATGACAACTCATCTGAAAACATCAGCAATGCTGTTGTAATTCATGTTGGTTCAGCGTCATCTGTTAACGTGGGTGACTGCTTCGAAGATGGAACTGAAGTTATGGATGGCTACAGTGGAGCTACAGGTACTGTCAGTGGCGGTTCTGTATCTCTCTCTGGAACCGGCAGCTTAATTCTTCTTGAAGTTAAGCGCTAATTCAATAATAATTAGCTAATACCTTTTTAAAGGACTCACGAAAGTGGGTCCTTTTTTTGTTGTATTATTTGAAAAAAAAACATATATTTGAACGTGTCATAATCTGACATCGGATAATTTAAAATCCTTCTCATATTCAGACTCAACCAGGTACGGGAATAATTATGGCTGCTGATTTCATTGACTTTTACAGAAAACTGATTTCCATTAATTCCATCAGCTCCGAGATACCGGAGCAGGATATTTCCAATGAAGAGGTGATAGATTTTCTGAATGATTATCTTACTGATAAGGGGTTTGTGACCAAAAAGCTTCCTGTAAAGAATTCCAGAAACAAATATAACCTGATAGCGAAAATCGGGAGCGGAGCCGGTGGACTTGCTCTGTGCGGTCATACAGACACTGTTCCATGTGATGAGGGAAAATGGCTCAGTAATCCTTTTGAGCTGACAGAGAGAGATAACAGGCTCTATGGGTTGGGAGTTATTGATATGAAGGGCTTTTTTGCATTTGTTTACAATGTAATAGAAAACATTGAATTATCAGCTCTTAAAAAAACTCTTTACGTTATTGCGACCGGTGATGAGGAAACAAATATGGGGGGGGCTATTTCTCTTCAGGAACAGTTCTCTGATAAACCTGATCTAATGATCATAGGTGAACCTACTTCCATGGTACCAGTTATTATGCATAAAGGTCATGTGGTGCAGGGGGTTAGAGTAAAGGGAAAAGGAGGACACAGTTCAAATCCTGATGCCGGCACCAATGCTATAAAGATAATGCATGAAGTAGTTGGCGGTCTTCTGAATCTTGAAAAAGAACTTAAAGAGAGATACCACGAAGAGCTGTTTCAGATTCCTTATCCGACAAGTAATATAGGAAAAATTTCAGGTGGCGATGCCCCAAACAGAATTTGTGAGAACTGTGAATTACTGTTTGACATCAGACCTATTCCGGGACATGGAGTTGAGGAAATGATGAAACTTACCCGTGAGGTACTTCAGCCTGTCCTGAACAAATACCCCCAGAATATTGAACTTTTTGTTCCATATGAACCTACTGAACCTTTTGGAGGAAAAATATCTGATGAGACGGTTAAATATCTGGAAGAGGTTACCGGAAAGAATGCTGTGGCTGTAAATTATGCTACTGAAGCAACTTACTACCAGAATATCAGCGAAACAGTGGTTCTGGGGCCCGGCAGTATAGACATGGCTCATCAGCCGAACGAATATCTCGATATGGATGAGATAGCTCCTGCTCAGGATATACTTCTCAGCATAGTTAAACGTTACTGTATGTAAAACAGTTTCGATTTTTCTATATTATTTTTTAAAAGTTTATTTTAAAAAGTGTAGACTTGGTAAAAATTCTAAGATTTTTTAAATATTTATGCACAAAAACTGCATAAATATGTAATAATATGAAAGCTGTATTGTTTCTGCTTAAAATTGCGACAGTACATAATTCGAGCAGGCGGTCTTTGTATGGTGCCTCTCTTTTACAATAAATTATTTTGTTACCATATAAGGTAAAAATTTTTTATACAGAATTAAGGAATATAACAGAATGCTTAATGTAGCTATCATTGGTGCCAGCGGTTATGCCGGTGCTGACTTATCTTTAATTGTTGCTAAACATCCAAATCTTCAGATTGGCGGTTTATATGTATCTGAAGGCAGTGCTGACGCCGGTAAGCTCTTAAGCAGTTTGTATCCTCGCCTCCACTCATATGTTGATTTACCGCTTCAGCCTTTGACCGCAGAAGCTTTAAACGATGTAAAGAAGTGTGACATAGTATGTCTGGCTACAGCCCACGTAGTAAGTATGAGACTTGCTCCTGAGCTTGTTGACGCCGGTTGTAAGGTTTTTGATCTCTCCGGAGCCTATCGTGTGAACGATCCTGCTTTCTATCCTGAATACTACGGTTTTGAACATGAGAACCTTAAGTACCTTGAACAGGCTGTTTATGGTCTTGCCGAATGGAATGCAGAAGAAATTAAGAAGACCAATCTTGTTGCAGTTGCCGGATGCTATCCTACAGCTTCCCTGTCAGCTCTGAAGCCTCTTGCCGCCAATGGTCTTATTGCTGAAGGTACCATGCCTATCATCAATGCCGTATCAGGTGTTACCGGTTCAGGCAGAAAGGCTTCATTAACAAACAGCTTCTGTGAAGTAAGTTTAAATGCATACGGCGTATTCAAGCACAGACACCGCCCAGAAATCAGTCATCATCTTGGCCAGAAAGTTTTGTTCCAGCCTCATCTCGGTAATTTCAAGAGAGGTATTCTGGCTACCATTTACGTTCAGCTTAAAGACGGCGTTACCGATGAAATGATTGAAAAGGCATATAAGGAAAAGTATGCCGGTCAGAACATTGTACGTATAGTTGACCACTGGCCTGCCGTTAAAGATGTGGAATTTACTCCATTCTGTGATATCCACTATCAGAGAGAGGGCAACACTCTTGTTGTATGTTCAGCAATTGACAACTTACAGAAAGGTGCCGCAGCTCATACAATGCAGTGCATAAATATCCGTTTTGGTTTTGAACCTACTGCTGGTTTATTATAATTCGGGGGTGACTATGCTGGATAATGTTTTAATTATCAAACTCGGCGGTGCGTTGATTGAGAATGATGAGGCTTTAACAGCTTTATATGAAGGTCTGACCTCATATTTAAAGGATCACAGGAGACCAATCGTTCTTGTACACGGCGGTGGCTGTCTTGTTGATGATTTACTAAAGGGACTTGGCATGAAGTCAGAAAAGAAGAATGGTCTTCGCGTGACTCCATTTGACCAGATTCCATATATTACAGGTGCTTTGGCAGGTACTGCGAACAAGCTGATGCTTGCCAAAGCTAAGTCTATGGGTGTTGATGCCGTAGGTCTTTGTTTAACAGACGGTTCAATCACCAAGGTAACTCAGCTTAATGATGAATTAGGTGCTGTCGGCAGCGCTACCGTAGGTTCACCTAAGCTTCTGGAAGTTCTGCTGGAAGCAGGGTATATGCCTACAATCAGTTCCATAGGCATTACCGATGACGGTAAGCTTATGAATGTCAACGCTGATCAGGCGGCTGTAGCCCTGGCAATCTCATTAAAGGCTGATTTGGCACTTCTGTCCGATGTGGACGGTATTCTTGACAAGAACGGTAATCTGATTACCACCATGACTGAAAAGCATGCGGCTGACCTGATTGCTGACGGTACGATTACCGGCGGCATGGAAGTAAAGGTTAAGGCCGCTCTTAAGGCCGCTAAGGCGTTAAACAAGCCTTTAAGCGTTGCAAGCTGGCGTTATCCTGATAAGATTAACGCATTGTTAAGCGGTGAAGCCATCGGTACCAGAGTGCTCCCGGAATAACATTTAGGAGATATTATGCGTCATTTATTAACTGGATTCGAGTTCAGTTCTGATGAATACCTTCAGATTCTTGAATTGGCAAAGGATATGAAGGAAAATCCTGCCAAGTATTCATCAAATCTTGCAGGCAAGACTGTGGTTACACTGTTTGAAAAACCATCCCTCCGTACCAGGGTTACTTTTGAAGCCGGTATGTACAGATTGGGCGGTCACAGTATTTATCTTGATCAGAAGAACGGCGAATTCGGCCACAGGGAATCTGTAAAGGATTACGCCTGTAACATGTCCCGTTGGGTTAACGGTATTGTTGCCCGTGTTTTCCTGCACAGTACTCTTCAGGAACTTGTGAAGTATGGCAGCGTTCCAGTTGTCAACGCTCTCTGTGATTTATACCATCCGTGTCAGGCTTTTGCGGATTTCCAAACAATAAGAGAACATTACAGTGATCTTTCCAAGGTTAAACTTGCATACCTCGGCGACGGTAACAATGTTACCAATTCACTGCTTATTGCCGGTGCCAAGCTTGGTACTGATGTTACCTGTGTATGTCCTAAGGGCAGTGGGCCTGACGTTCAGGTTTACGAAGCAGCCTGTGAGGTGGCAAAACATACCGGTGCAAAGCTGAAGGTTACTGACAGTGTTGAAGATATTGTCGGTTTTGATGTAGCATATACCGATACTTGGGTTTCAATGGGAGATGATACTCCTCTGGATAAGGTAAAGGCCAGATTCATGCCTTACCAGATTAATCAGCAGCTGCTGGATAAGACCGGTATTAAACATGTTTTACATTGCCAGCCTGCCCACAGAGAATATGAAATTACATCCGAAGTTATGGATGGCCCAAGCTCGCTTATTTATGATGAGGGTGAAAATCGTATGCACGCTCATATGGCAGTTTTAAGTACTTTATTAAATCAGGAGTAGAAATAAAATGGCTGTTAAAAAAGTAGTTTTAGCCTATTCAGGTGGTCTTGACACCTCTGCTATCGTACCTTGGTTAAAGGAAAACTACGATAATTGTGAAGTTATTTGCTTTGTTGCCGACGTTGGCCAGGGTGCCGACGATCTTGAAGGTGTTGAAGACAAGGCTAAGGCTTCAGGCGCATCAAAGTGCATTGTTAAGGACTTAAAGGAAGAATTCGTAAAAGATTACGTATATCCAACCTTAAAGACCGGTGCCGTTTATGAAGGTACCTACCTTTTAGGTACTTCAATGGCTCGTCCTGTAATTGCAAAGGCTCTTGTTGAAGTAGCTCTTGCTGAAGGCGCTGATGCTATTGCTCACGGTTGTACCGGTAAGGGTAATGACCAGGTTCGCTTTGAAAGTGCCGTTGCAGCTCTCGCTCCTCAGCTCAAGGTTATTGCTCCATGGCGTATCTGGAAGATGCGTTCACGTGAAGAACTCTTAAACTACTTAAGCGTTCGCAACATCCCTTGCAAGGCTACCTTAAAGAAGATTTACAGCCGTGATGCAAACGCATGGCACATTTCTACCGAAGGTGGTGAACTGGAAGATACCTGGAACAAGGCTACCGATGCTGTATGGACCTGGACTACCAAGCCTGAAGATGCTCCTAATACTCCTGAAGAAGTATCAGTTAAGATTGAAAAGGGCGAAATCGTTGCTGTTAACGGTAAGGAAATGTCAGCATATAACTGCCTCGCAACCCTTAATGATATCGCTGCCCGTCACGGTGTAGGTCGTGTTGACATTACCGAAAACAGACTGGTTGGCATGAAGTCACGCGGTTGCTATGAAACCCCAGGCGGAACAGTTATGCTCGCAGCTCTGCGTGCTATCGATGAACTCGTTCTCGACAAGACCTTAAGATCATTCAAGAACAAGCTCAGCGAAGATTTTGCACAGCTCGTATACGATGGCCGTTGGTTTACTCCGCTCTGTGATGCTATTCTTGCTTCAGCTAACAACATCGCCGAAGTTTGCAGCGGTGAAGTAGTTCTTAAGCTTTATAAGGGTTCTGTAACTGCAATCCAGAAGAAATCAGATCACAGTCTCTTCAACGTTGATTTCTGTACCTTCGGTGAAGACGAAGTGTATAACCAGGCTGATGCAGAAGGCTTTATTAAGCTCTATTCATTACCTGCCCGCATTCGTGCAATCAATGCAGCTAACAAGAAGTAATTAAGCTGTCATCTGTTTGAAAAACAGCTGATTACCGGCAAATAGATTAAAGAGGTGTATCCTTAACGGATGCACCTCTTTTGCGTTTAATACGGATTTCAGGTAAAGACGATAATTCGCAGGACCGTGTAAATATGCTGTTTTATTTTGTGAAATGACGCTTAAATAATATATAATGGCTGAAAAATTAAGTGAGGTAGATAATTATGGCTCTTTGGGGTGGTCGCTTTACACAGGAAGCGGATGCTAGATTTAAATCTTTTAATGATTCTTTAATCTTCGATTACCGTATGGCAAAGGAAGATATTGAAGGTTCTATCGGTTGGGCTAAAGCCATTGCTTCAGTTGGAATTATTTCATCTGAAGAACTGGAGAGACTGCTTAAGGCGTTGAACGAACTGCTGGCAGATGTTGAAAAGGATCCTCATTCCATTGCCCATGCAGGGTATGAAGACATTCACTCATATGTTGAAGCACGTCTGATTGAAAAGGTTGGTGACCTTGGTAAGAAACTGCATACCGGTCGCAGCAGAAATGACCAGGTGGCTACCGATCTTAAGTTGTGGTGCAGAGCTCAGGTAGCGATACTTCTGAACTCTATTACCGGACTTGAAAAAACACTTGTTGATTTTGCGGACAAGAATGTTGACACCGTTATTCCGGGGTACACGCATCTTCAGAGAGCTCAGCCTGTAACATTTGGCCACTGGGCAATGGCTTATGTTGAAATGTTCGACAGAGACTACAGAAGACTTAAAAACTGTCTCGAACTTCTGAATACCTGCCCACTTGGGAGTGCAGCTCTTGCCGGTACCGCTTACCCGATAGATCGTGAAGCTCTTGCAAAAGATCTTGGATTTACCAGAGCCACCCGTAACAGCCTTGACAGCGTATCAGACAGAGACCATGTACTTGAGCTTCTTAGCTGTTCATCCATCTCCATGGTTCATCTGGCAAGAATGGCTGAGGATATCATTTTCTACAACAGCGGAGAGTCTGGTTTCCTTGAACTGTCCGACAGAGTGACAAGCGGTTCATCCCTCATGCCTCAGAAAAAGAACCCTGACGCATGCGAACTTATCAGAGGCAAGAGTGGTCGCGTAATCGGTTCACTGATGGGAATGCTGACAACCCTTAAAGGACTTCCACTGGCATACAACAAGGATATGCAGGAAGATAAGGAAGGTCTCTTTGATGCTCTCGACACATGGCATGACTGTCTCGACATGGCATGTCTGGTATTTGAGGATATTAAGGTTAATAAGGAAAGAACCCTTGCTGCTGCAAAGGGCGGATATTCTAATGCAACTGAGTTGGCGGACTATCTTGTATCCAAGGGAATTCCGTTCCGCGAAGCTCACCATATCGTAGGTGAGGCTGTTGTCTATGCAATCAAGCAGGGAAAGCCTCTGGAAGATCTTTCAGTTGCTGAATTCCAGCAGTTTAATGAAAGAATCTCCGACGACGTTTATCCTATTCTTACCATTGAATCAATTCTTAAGAAGCGCTGTGCAAAGGGCGGTGTTTCACTTGATCAGATTAGATCCGCAGTTGATTACATGAAGGGTGAACTTGCCGGAAGATAAAGGCAGACAGGAAGTTTCTTACATAAATTCATAAACCCCGGATGGTTTCATTCGGGGTTTATTTTACGAAAAGCAAAAAAGATCACATTTTTCTTGCATTTATGTATAAATTAACTATAATTACATAGCTCTTTTACGAGCAATGCTCTTAAGCATTTACACCCTAAGATTTTTAGGGATTTATTTAGTTTGGACTATCTCCTCTTGCCTGTGATAAAAAACGTGGCGAGACGGCGGATTTGTCTTTTTTGTTCTTTTTCCATTTGGAGCTCTGGTAATATGCCAAACCAAAGAATTCGTATTCGCTTAAAGGCTTTCGATCATAGATTAATCGACAAGTCAACTGCGGAAATTGTTGAAACTGCAAAGCGTTCTGGTGCACAGGTGCGTGGTCCAATTCCACTTCCTACTCGTAAGGAACGTTTTACTGTACTGATTTCTCCACACGTAAACAAAGATGCGCGTGATCAGTACGAAATTCGCACCCACAAGCGTCTTGTGGATATCGTTGAACACACTGACAAGACTGTTGATGCTTTAATGCGTCTTGACTTGGCTGCAGGTGTTGATGTTCAGATTAGCTTGGGTTAATGAGGGGATAAATAATGTCAATTGGCGTAATTGGTCGCAAGGTTGGTATGACCCGCATCTTCGAACAAGATGGTAAGTCAATTCCTGTGACTGTTATTGAAGTTGAAGCAAATCGCGTAACTCAGATCAAAACCAAGGATACCGATGGCTATACTGCTATTCAGGTAACCACCGGTTCTAAGAAGGCTAGCCGTCTGACTAAGCCTGAAGCCGGTCATTTTGCCAAGGCTGGTGTTGAAGCCGGTCGCGGTTTATGGGAATTCCGTATCGACGACGCTGATATTGCTAACTATTCTGTAGGTTCAGAAGTTAAGGTTGAATTATTCAACGAAGTTAAGAAGGTTGACGTAACCGGTACCTCTAAGGGTAAAGGTTTCGCAGGTTCAGTTAAGCGCTGGAATTTCCGTACTCAGGATATGACTCACGGTAATTCACGTTCTCACCGTGTTCCTGGTTCAACCGGTCAGAATCAGACTCCTGGTCGTGTATTCAAGGGCAAGCGTATGTGCGGTCACTTAGGTAATGTTAAGGTTACCGTTCAGGCTCTTGAGGTTGTACGTGTTGATGCTGAACGTAATGCTCTTTTAGTTAAGGGTGCTGTTCCAGGTGCTATCAACGGTACTGTTGTTGTTAAGCCAAGTGTTAAAGCGTAAGCGAGGGGATAATCATGGAATTAAAGATGGTAGGCTCAAGCCCACTTCAGGTTTCTGAAACAACCTTCGGTCGTGAATACAACGAAGCGCTTGTTCATCAGGTTGTAGTAGCTTACATGAACTTTGCTCGTCAGGGTTCAAAGGCTCAGTTAACCCGCTCAGAAGTATCAGGCGGCGGTAAGAAGCCATTCCGTCAGAAGGGTACTGGTAGAGCACGTGCTGGTTCAATCCGTTCTCCATTATGGAGAGGCGGTGCTAAGGTTTTTGCAGCACAGCCACAGAACTGGGAACAGAAGGTAAATCGCAAGATGTACCGTGTTGCTATTCGCAGCATCCTCAGTGAATTAGTTCGTCAGGATCGTTTAGTTGTAGTTGAAGATTTCGCTGTTGAAGAAATCAAGACCAAGGCTCTCGTTAGCAAGCTTAACGAATTATCTCTCAAGGATGTATTAATCGTAACTCCAGATTTTGAAGAAAAGTTAGCTCTGTCTGCTCGTAACCTCTACAAGGTAGACGTTTGCAGCGTACAGGGTGCTGGTTTCAACCCAGTAAGCCTTATCTCTCACGACAAGGTATTAGTAACTTCTGCTGCAGTTAAGAAGATTGAGGAGTTATTAGCATAATGATTAGTTCTCGTCTTTATAATATCATTAAGAGCCCATTGGTAACTGAAAAGACCAATACTATTGCACAGAACAACAATGTTGTAACTGTTGCTGTTGTAAGTGATGCCACTAAGCCAGAAATCAAACAGGCTTTTGAAAAAGTTCTGGGTGTGAAGGTTAAGGCTGTTAACACTATTAACTACCAGGGTAAGGTAAAGCGCACTGGTCAGCGTTTAGGTCGTCGTCAGGACTGGAAGAAGGCTTATGTAACCTTAATGCCTGGTCAGACTGTCGATTTTTTAGGTAGTCAGGCTGAATAGGAGTAAGATAAAATGGCAATTGTAAATTGCAAACCAACATCTCCAGGTCGCCGTCACGTTGTTAAGATTGTGACTCCTGACCTTTACAAGGGCGCTCCATTTGCTGGTTTAGTTGAAGAAAAGCGTAAGACCGGCGGTCGTAACAACTACGGTCGTATTACTACCCGTCATATCGGTGGTGGTCATAAGCAGCGTTATCGTATTATCGATTTCAAGCGCGTTAAGGATGGTATCCCTGCTAAGGTTGAACGTATTGAATACGATCCAAACCGCAGTTCACACATTGCACTCATCTGCTATGCAGACGGTGTTCGCAGCTACATTTTAGCTCCTAAGGGCTTAAAGGCTGGTGATGTTGTTGAATCAGGTGTTCATGCATCTATCAAGGTTGGTAATACTCTTCCATTACGCAACATTCCAGTTGGTACTAACGTTCACTCAGTTGAATTTTATCCTGGTAAGGGTGCTCAGTTTGCACGTTCAGCCGGTGCTTTCTGCCAGATCCTCGCTCGTGAAGGTGACTATGTAACCTTACGTATGCGTTCTGGTGAAATGCGTCGCGTATTAGCAGACGGTCGTGCTACCATCGGTGAAGTAGGTAATTCAGAACACATGCTTCGTCAGTTAGGTAAGGCCGGTGCTAAGCGTTGGTTAGGCGTTCGTCCTACTGTTCGCGGTATGTCTATGAACCCAATCGACCATCCACATGGTGGTGGTGAAGGCCGTAACAAGGGTATTCAGCCAAGATCTCCTTGGGGTACCTTATGTAAGGGCTATAAGACCCGCAAGAATAAGCGTACTGATAAGTACATCGTTCGTCGTCGTGATAAGTAATTTTAGATAAGAGGTATTACCATGCCACGTTCGCTCAAGAAAGGTCCTTTTATTGACCAACACTTGCTGCAGAAGGTAGAGAAAGCGGTGGAAAGCAATGATAAGAAGCCAATCAAGACTTGGTCTCGTCGTTCAATAATTATCCCTTCAATGATTGGGATGACCATCGCTGTCCATAATGGTCGTCAGCATGTACCTGTATATGTTTCTGACGAAATGGTTGGTCACAAGTTGGGTGAATTTGCCCCAACTCGTACTTTCAAAGGTCACGCTGCTGATAAAGCAGGTAAGTAAGGAGTTATTAAATGGAAGCTATCGCTATACATAAGAATGCCCGTACTTCAGCTCAGAAAGCACGTTTAGTAGCTAACCAAGTACGCGGTTTACCTGCGGCTCAGGCTGTTTATACTTTACAGTTTAGCCCAAGAAAGTCCGCAGCTATCATTTTAAAGGTTTTGAAATCAGCTATTGCTAACGCTGAACACAACGTTGGTTTAGATGTTGATTCATTGTATGTTTCACAGATTATGGTTGACGAAGGTCCTTCACTCAAGCGTATCCGCGCTCGTGCTAAAGGTCGTGCTGACCGTATCACCAAGCGTACCTCCCACATCACCGTTGTTGTGGCAGCTAAGGCGTAAGGAGTAAGGAATGGGCCAGAAAGTTAATCCAAATGGTATTCGTTTAGGTATTACTAAGCAGTTCAATTCTACTTGGTATGCAAGCACTGCTGATTTCGCAGATAATCTCTTCTGTGATTATCAGGTTCGTGATTACATTTCTAAGGAATTAAAGAACGCTTCTGTATCACGTATCGTTATCGACAGACCGGCAAAGAGCATCGCTGTAACCATCTACACCAGTAAGCCAAAGGCTGTATATGGTGAAAAGGGTGCAAATCTTGAAAAGATCCGCGCTCAGGTTAGCAAGATTGCAGGTGTTGGCGCTTCTGTTAAGGTAATGGAAGTAAGAACCCCTGAATTAGACGCTAAGCTTGTTGCTGATAATATCGCTTCACAGCTCGAACATCGTGTTATGTTCCGTAAGGCTATGAAGAAGGCTATCCAGCTTGCTATGAAGGCTGGTGCCAAGGGTATCAAGATTGAAACCAGCGGTCGTTTAGGCGGCGCAGAAATCGCTCGTTCTGAATGGTTACGTGAAGGTCGTGTACCATTACACACTCTTCGTGCTGATATTGATTATTCTGTATCTGAAGCTAATACCACCTACGGTGTTATCGGTGTTAAGGTATGGATTTTCAAGGGTGAAATTTTAGGCGGTTTACCGCTTGAAGCTGAAGCTCAGCCAGAAAAGAAGCCTTCAAAGAATTTCAACAAGCGTCCTAACGCTAGAAATCAGGCTGCTAAGTAAGGAGATCGATTATGTTACAACCAAAGCGTACTAAATACCGTAAGACTCAGAAGAGTCGTAACCGCGGTCTTGCCTATGCAGGTGGTACCGTTGCATTCGGCGATTTTGGTCTTAAGGCCGTAACCCGTGGTCAGATTACTGCACGTGAAATCGAAGCTGCTCGTAGAGCATTCACTCGTGCTATTCAGCGTAAGGGTCAGATCTTTATCCGTGTATTCCCTGATAAGCCAATTACTGAAAAGGCTCTCGGTGTTCGTATGGGTAAAGGTAAGGGTAGTGTAGAATACTGGGTATGTCCAATTCAGCCAGGTAAGATTTTATTCGAACTCGGTGGAATTCCTGAAGATTTAGCCCGTCATGCATTCGAACTTGCTGCTGCTAAGCTCTCTGTTCAGACCACTTTTGTAACTAAGGCGGTATTATAATGTTTGTAAGTGAACTTAATAATAAGAGTGTTGAAGAACTCAATACTGAGTTAGCCAACTTATTGCGTCAGCAGTTTAACCAGAAGCTTATGTTAAAGACCGGTTCTCTTAAGGACGTTTCAGTTTTAAAGAAGACTCGTCGTGACATCGCTCGTGTTAAGTTTGTGTTAGCACAGTTATCTTCAAAGAAGGATGGTGAGTAATGAGCGAAATTTCTCGTTTAAAGCAGGGTCGTGTTGTTAGCGACAAGATGGATAAAGCCATTGTAGTTGCTATTGAACGTAAAGTTAAGCACCCTATTTATGGTAAGATCGTTAAGCGTACTACCAAGCTTCATGTTCAGGATGAAAACAATGTAGCTAAAGAAGGCGATATCGTTGAAATCAAGGAATGTCGTCCTATTTCCAAGACCATCTCTTGGACTTTAGTTCGCGTTGTTGAAAACAACTAATATTAACTTTTAGTTATGTCAAAAGGGAAGCTTGCTTCCCTTTTTTTATGTCCTCTTCAGATATCTCCGGACTGACTGATCGGCCTGTATCTCCGAAATATTGCTTCATTAAATTCAATTTAAGAAATAATTGAATTTAGATCAAAAAAATCCTTAATCTTTTTTAATTTTTATGTTACTATAACGCACCATTTCATTGTATTGAGATGTAATTTTGTTTTTATTTTTATTATTATAACGGAGCATAATCATGATCCAGATGCAGAGTATGCTAGATGTCGCTGATAACTCAGGCGCTCGTAGTGTAATGTGTATTAAGGTTCTTGGTGGTTCACATCGTCGTTACGCCAGTGTTGGTGACGTTATCAAGGTTTCTGTTAAGGAAGCTATTCCTCGCGGAAAGGTAAAGAAGGGTGACGTAGTTAACGCAGTTGTTGTTCGCACTAAGAAAGGCGTTCGCCGTCAGGATGGTTCTGTCATTCGTTTTGACCGCAATGCGGCTGTTCTCCTTAACGGTCAGTATCAGCCGATTGGAACTCGTATTTTTGGACCAGTAACTCGTGAATTACGTACTGAACGTTTCATGAAGATCGTTTCACTGGCACCTGAAGTTCTTTAATAGAGGGTCGAAATATGGCAAGCAAAATCCGTCTGAATGACGAAGTAATTGTTATCGCTGGTAAGGACAAGAAGAAGACCGGTAAGGTAGTTAAGGTATTAACTGCTGAACATAAGGTTGTTGTTGAAGGTGTTAACCTCGTTAAGAGACACATCAAGCCTAACCCAGCTTATGGTATCGAAGGTGGTATTGTTACTAAAGAAGCACCTATCGATGTATCTAATGTTGCGATTTATAATCCTTCTACTCAGAAGGCAGATCGCGTTGGTTTCAGATTTGAGGATTCTAAGAAAGTTAGATTCTTTAAGTCTAATAATGAACTTGTTAAATAATTGGAGTTTACAATGGCGAAACTGCATGATATTTATAGACAAGAAGTGATCAAGACTTTAACTGAACAGTTTGGTTACAAGACTGTCATGCAAGTCCCTAGGATTGAAAAGATAACCCTCAACATGGGTGTCGGTGAAGCCGTGGACGATAAGAAGGTTTTAGAAAATGCTGTTAAGGATTTAACCGCTATTTCTGGTCAGAAGCCTTTAATCACCAAGGTTCGCAAATCTGTAGCGGGCTTTAAGATTCGTGAAGGCTATCCGATCGGTTGTAAGGTTACTTTACGTGGCGAACGTATGTGGGAATTCCTTGAAAGATTAATTTCCATCGCTATGCCTCGTATCCGTGACTTCCGTGGTGTTAATGCCAAGTCTTTCGACGGTCGTGGTAATTACTCAATGGGTGTTCGTGAACAGATCATTTTCCCTGAAATTGATTTCGATAAGGTTGACGCAATTCGTGGTATGGATATCACCATCACTACTTCTGCTAAGACTGATGACGAAGCAAGAGCACTCTTAACTGCTTTTAATTTCCCATTCCGTAAGTAAGGATTATTAGTTATGGCTAAAACATCAATGTTAATGCGCGAAAAGAAGCGCGAACTCCTTGCTAAGAAGTATTTTCAAAAGCGTCAGGAACTTAAGGCTATTATCTCTAGCGTTACCGCAAGCGATGAAGAAAAGTGGGCTGCTGTTTTAAAGCTTCAGTCACTTCCACGTGATTCCAGTGTTATCCGTCAGCGTAACCGTTGCAGCATCACTGGTCGTCCACATGGCTATTTACGTAAGTTTGGTATGTCCCGTATCATGGTTCGTGAACACATGATGAAGGGTGAAATTCCTGGTCTTAAAAAGGCCAGCTGGTAATTCTAGGAGATTGACTTATGAGTATGCAGGATCCAATTTCGGATTTATTGACTCGTATTCGTAACGGCCAGGCTTCCGGTAAGGTTACGATTAGTTTACCTTCTTCAAAGCAGAAAGTTGCAATTGTTGATCTGCTTAAGAAAGAAGGCTATATTGCAGATTTTTCTGTTTCTGGCGATGAAAAGAAAGTTCTTGAAATCAGCCTTAAATATTTCCAAGGCAAGCCTGTAGTTGAAATGATCAAGCGTGTTTCACGTCCTGGTCTTCGTATCTACAAGAGCTGTTCAGATCTTCCAAAGATTCAGAATGGTTTAGGTATTGCTGTAATTTCTACCTCTAAAGGGCTTATGACTGACCGTGCTGCTCGTAAACTGGGCATCGGTGGTGAAGTTATTTGCTACGTAGCTTAAGGAGTAAACAATGTCTCGTGTTGCTAAATCTCCTGTAGTTATCCCTGCAGGTATTGAAGTATCTCTTAACGGTAACGACATCACCGTTAAAGGTAAGTCTGCTTCATTAAGTACTAAGATTAATTCTTTAGTAAAAGTAGCAGTTAATGATGGTGCTATCACTTTTGCTCCTGTTGATGATTCTCTCGAAGCAAATGCACAGTCAGGTACCGCTCGTGCTAATGTTGCAAACATGGTAAAGGGTGTTGAGAAGGGCTTTGAACGTAAACTCACCTTAATCGGTGTAGGTTATCGTGCTCAGGCCAAGGGCAAAGTTTTAAACCTTGAATTAGGTTATTCTCACCCAATCAACTATGAAGTACCAGAAGGAATCACCATTGAAACTCCTTCTCAGACTGAAATTGTTGTTAAGGGCGTTGACAAGGCTCTTGTTGGCCAGGTTGCTGCAAACCTTCGTGCTTATCGTAAGCCAGAACCTTATAAGGGTAAGGGCGTACGTTACGCAGACGAAGTTGTACATATTAAAGAAGTTAAGAAGAAGTAGGAATAAGCAATGGATAAGAATTTATCTCGTCTTCGCAGAGCTAAGAAAGCTCGTGCTAAGATGCATGAATTGGGTGCTACACGCCTAGTTGTTTATCGTACTCCGCGTCATATTTACGCTCAGGTAATTGACAACAACGGTAACGTAGTTGTATGTGCTTCAACTCTTGAAAAAGAGCTTGCTAAGCAGGTTAAGTACACTGGTAATGTTGAAGCTGCGAAGTTAATCGGCAAAGTTGTTGGTGAACGTGCAGTTGCTAAGGATGTTACCACTGTTTCTTTCGATCGTTCAGGTTTCCAGTATCATGGTCGTGTAGCAGCTCTTGCTGACGGCGCTCGTGAAGCTGGTCTTAAGTTCTAAGGTGAATGAGAATGGCTAGAAATGAATCTCAGACTAACGAACTGCAGGAAAAATTAGTTGCAGTTAATCGTGTAGCAAAGGTTGTTAAGGGTGGTCGAATTTTCTCATTCACTGCTTTAACTGTTGTTGGCGATGGCAATGGTCGTGTTGGTTACGGTTACGGCAAGGCATCTGAAGTTCCAGCTGCTATTGCTAAGGCTATGGACCAGGCTAAGGCTAATATCGCTGAAAACAAGGTTGAACTCAACAACGGTACTTTATTCCACGAAGTTAAGGGTACCCATGCCGGTTCTACCGTATTTATGAAGCCTGCTTCAGAAGGTACTGGTATTATCGCTGGTGGTGCTATGCGTGCTGTACTGGAAGTTGCCGGTGTTAAGAACGTGCTTGCAAAGGCATACGGTTCAACTAACCCTGGTAACGTTGTAAGAGCAACTGTAGCAGCTTTAAACTCAATGAAGTCACCAGCTGCTGTATGTGCTAAGCGTGGTTTAACACTTGAAGATATTTTGGAGTAAAAAATGGCTGAGAAGACTATTAAAGTTACCCAAACTAAGAGTGCTATTGGTCGTAAGCCTAATCACGTAGCTACTTTACGTGCTCTTAAGCTTCGTCATATTGGTCACACTGTAACTCTTCCAGATAATCCACAGATTCGTGGTATGGTTGCTACTGTGTATTACATGGTGAAGGTGGAAGAATAATTATGGAAAAGAAATTAACATTAGATTCTTTAAAGCCTGGTGAAGGTTCTAAGAAGCCTAAGGTAAGAGTTGGCCGTGGTATGGGTTCTGGTGTTGGTAAGACCTGTCGTCGTGGTATTAAGGGTGCTGGCGCTCGTAAGAGTGGCGGTACTAGACCAGGATTTGAAGGCGGTCAGATGCCAATTAAGATCCGTTTACCTAAGTTCGGTTTCTTCTCAAGACTGGCTCAGGTTACTACTGAAGTTCCTCTCAACGAATTAAACAAGGTTGAAGGTGATGTAGTTGATCTTTTATCCTTAAAGAAAGCTGACATTATCGGTCACAAGTTCGAAAATGTTAAGATTATTCTTTCTAAGGAAGCTAAGTTAAGCAAGGCTGTAGTAGTTAAGGGTCTTAAGGTAACTCAGGGCGCTAAGGCTGCTATCGAAGCTGCCGGTGGTAAGGTAGAAGAATAAGGATTAAAAAATGGTAGCAAAACCAGGTCAAGTTCAGAAGGAAACCAGTGAACTTAAGCAGAGAATTTGGTTCGTTATTATCGGATTGTTAGTTTTCCGTTTTGGTTCATACGTTCCTGTTCCTGGTGTTAATGCTGATGTACTCCGTGAAATGTTTAATTCCCAGAGCGGTAATGTTATGGGAATGTTTAACATGTTTTCCGGCGGTGCATTAGAGCGTGCGTCCATTTTAGCCTTAGGCATTATGCCTTATATTTCAGCTTCAATCATAATTCAGCTGATGTCGGTCATGGTACCTCAATTGGCTGAATTAAAGAAAGAAGGTGAATCCGGAAGACGAACATTGACAAAGTATACCCGTTGGGGAACTTTGCTATTGGGATTGGTTCAAGCATCAGGTATCGCTTACGGTTTACCAAGAATGATGCCTGGTCTTGTTGATAATCCTAGCTTTCAATTCTATGTTGTTGCGACATTGAGCCTGACTACAGGAACCCTGTTCCTTATGTGGTTAGGTGAACAAATCACTGAGCGTGGTATTGGTAATGGTATTTCATTACTGATTTTTGCCGGTATTGTTGCCGGTCTTCCTCGCGCTGTTGGTGTTACGTTTGAGCAGCAACGCCAAGGTGATTTACAGTTAATCAGCATCATTATCATTGCTGCTGTTGTAGTTGCTGTAACAACCTTTGTAGTGTTTGTCGAACTTGGTCAGCGTAGAATACCTATTAACTATGCGAAAAGACAGAGTGGTAACCGTATTTATGAACCGCCTGCAAGTCATTTACCGTTAAAGCTTAACATGTCAGGTGTTATACCTGCAATTTTCGCATCAAGCATCATTATGTTCCCTGCGACTATTGCTTCATGGTTAGGTTCTGGTGATTCAGAGCAGGGAGTCTTGGTAAATACATTCCAGGAAATATCTATGCTTCTTTCTCCTGGTCAGCCGCTGTATGAAATTCTTTATGCAGTTGCGATCATGTTCTTCTGCTTCTTCTATACTGCGATGGTGTTTAATCCTCGTGAGATTGCAGATAATCTGAGAAAGGGCGGTGCTCTTATTTCCGGTATCAGACCTGGTGAGCAGACAGCTAAACACATTGATAAGGTAATGACAAGATTAACTCTTGCCGGTGCCCTTTATATGTGCTTTGTTTGTCTTGTTCCTCAGATGTTGATGAGCTGGTTTAACGTTCAGTTTTATTTCGGTGGTACTTCATTGCTGATCATTGTTGTGGTAACAATGGATTTAATCGCACAATACCAGAGTCATAAGGCAAAGGTTCTTTATGGCGACGTGCTAAAGAAAGCGAATTTGTTAAATTATGGACGTTAGTCCAAACAGGAGTATGTCATGAAAGTTGGTGCTTCAGTTAAAAAGATTTGCCGTCACTGCAAGATCATCAAGCGTGGTGGTGTTGTTAGAGTAATTTGTACCGATCCTAAGCATAAGCAGCGTCAGGGTTAATATTTTTTACTCAATTATTTGTTTGCAAAAAAACTGCATGTCATGTATAATCTGTGACTGCAGTTTTTTATTGTGCACTAGTCGGCCCCCGCGTATCCTAACGGGCTTTGCGGAGGCTATTTTTTATAACTTACATATTAGGAGTTTATAGTGGCCCGTATAGCTGGTATTAACGTTCCTGATCAGAAGCATGCTGTTATTGCACTTCAGTACATCTACGGTATCGGTGCTACCACCGCTAAGAAGATTTGTGCTGATGCTCAGATCAGAGAAGACGTTAAAATTAAAGATTTAGATGAATCTGTATTAGATAAAGTTCGTGAACAGGTTGCTAAGTACACTGTTGAAGGTGACCTTCGTCGTGAAATTACTTTAAACATTAAGCGTCTTATGGATCTTGGTTGTTACCGTGGTCTTCGTCATCGTAAGGGCTTACCAGTAAATGGTCAGCGTACTAAGACTAATGCTCGTACTCGTAAGGGTCCGCGCAAGGCAATTAAGAAGTAAGCGAGGTTAATATAATGGTTAAAGCATCTCACAGCACTAATGCTCGTGCTCGTAAGCGCGTAAAGAAGCAGGTAGCAGATGGCGTAGCTCATATTCACGCTTCTTTTAACAATACAATTATTACTATTACTGACCGTCAGGGTAATGCTCTTTCATGGGCTACTTCTGGTGGTTCTGGTTTCCGTGGTTCCCGTAAGTCCACTCCATATGCTGCTCAGGTAGCAGCTGAACGTGCTGGTGAAGCAGCCAAGGAATACGGCGTTAAGAATCTTGAAGTAAACGTAAAGGGCCCAGGTCCTGGTCGCGAATCTTCAATTCGTGCTCTCAATGCTATTGGTTATAAGATTACCAATATCACTGACGTAACCCCAATTCCACACAACGGCTGTCGTCCACCGAAGAAGCGTCGTGTGTAGTACCTTCTTTGCATAATGGAGTATTAAAATGGCAAGATATATTGGACCATCTATTAAATTAAGCCGTAGAGAAGGTACCGACCTTTTCCTCAAGTCAGGTGTTAAGGCTTTTGCTTCTCGTGGCGAAAGATCAAGAAAGCTTCCTGGTCAGCATTGGGAAAACAGACCTCGTACTTCTGAATACGGTCTTCAGTTACGTGAAAAGCAGAAAGTTCGTCGTATTTACGGTGTTTTAGAACGTCAGTTCAGAAACTACTACAAGAAGGCTTCTCGCTTAAACGGTAACACCGGTGAAAACCTTCTTAAGCTTCTTGAATCCCGTCTTGATAACGTAGTTTACAGAATGGGTTTTGGTTCTACCAGAGCTGAAGCAAGACAGCTTGTTAGCCACAAGGCTATCATGGTTGACGGTAAGGTTGTAAACATCCCTTCATTCCAGGTTTCTGCAGGTTCAGAAATTGTTATCCGTGAAAAGGCTAAGAATCAGGAACGTATCAAGGTTGCTCTTGATTTAGCTAAGGCCAGCGAACCAATCAGCTGGGTAGAAGTAGACGCTGATAACATGAAGGGTAAGTATGTACGCGTTCCAGAACGTTCAGATTTACCTGCTGATATTCAGGAACAGCTTATCATCGAACTTTACTCTAAGTAATTTAGTCTCTAAACGAGGGAATAATTTTGGGCTCTGTAAAAGACTTTTTAAAACCAAGACAGGTTGCAATAGAACCAATTGCTCCAAACCATGCGAACGTAGTTCTCGAACCTCTGGAACGTGGTTTTGGCAATACATTGGGTCAGGCTTTGCGTCGTTGTCTATTAATGTCTGTTCCTGGTTGTGCAATTACCGATGTAATCATCGATGGTGTTGCGCATGAATATAGTGCAAAGTCAGATATTCAGGAAGATGTTCTTGAACTGTTATTGAACGTTAAGGGCATAGCAGTAAATATATTAGATGATGCAGAAAATGAAGTCGATATAGAATTGTCCAAGTCTGGAGCCGGTCCCGTCTGCGCAGGCGATATCCTCAGTGATAAGGTAACCATCTTTAATAAGGATCACGTACTTTGTCACCTTAAGGATGCTAAATCTAACATTCAGATGAAGATGAAGGTTGTGCGCAACGTAGGTTTTTTACCTGCTAATATGCAGGGCAGAAAGCCAGGCTTTGATGAAGACAACAACATTATGTTAGACGCAAGTTTCAGTCCCGTTAAATATTTATCTTATGAAGTTGATTCAGCACGTGTTGAACAGAGAACTGAATTGGATAAATTGGTGCTTGATATTGTAACTAACGGTGTGTTAGATCCAGAACAGGCTATTCATTTAGGTGCAAGTATCCTTCGTGAACAACTATATTCTTTTGTGGATTTAGATGCTGTTAAGACAGTAAGCCCTGTAGAGCAGACTCATGTTCCTGCTCCGGATCCGGTACTTCTTAAGTCCGTTGATGATCTCGAGTTAACAGTTCGTTCTGCTAACTGCTTAAAGGCTGAAAGTATACAGTATATTGGTGACTTGGTTCAGCGTACTGAAGTTGAGCTCTTAAAGACTCCGAACCTCGGTAGAAAATCTCTTACCGAAATTAAGGATGTTCTTGCTCAGCGCGGCTTGTCCTTAGGTATGCGTCTTGATAACTGGCCTCCTGCTGAGTTGTCTCAAGGTTCTAAGTCATAACAACATTTATTTTATAAGGAAGATATCATGCGTCATCGTATGAGCGGTCGTCAGTTGAACCGCAATAGCAGCAGCCGTGCTGCATTATTCCGTGCTTTAGCTGTAGCCTTATTCAGAGAAGAAACTATTAAGACTACTTTACCTAAGGCAAAGGAATTACGTCGTGTTGCTGAACGTCTTATCACTATTGCTAAGGTAGACAGTGTTGCTAATCGTCGTTTAGTGTTTGCACGTACCCGCGATAGAGATATCGTTACCAAGCTTTTCAACGACATTGGTAAGCGTTGTCTCGAACGTAATGGTGGTTACACCCGCATTTTAAAGTGTGGTTTACGTCCAGGTGACATGACTCAGATGGCTTACATCAGCTTAGTTGATCAGAAGCCTGCTGAAGTTGCTGAAACTGCAGAAGCTTAAATTATTATTTAAGTAATAAAATAGACCTCGTGAAAGCGGGGTCTTTTTATCTTTTTTTAGCTTGACTTTTATTATGCACTGTATATAATAAAACGATCATTTTTTGCTTTTTGGCAATTGTTAAATTTTATACAGATTGTATATTCTGTCAAATGAGGAATCAAACTTGAACTTCTCAACTGATACTTTTAGACCGCAGCAGGCTAATATTGAAAAAATCTCTCAGACTCAATCAATTATTAGACTTGAACCGTTTGAACAAAATTTCGGTCTTACTTTAGGTAACGCCTTAAGAAGAATATTATTATCATCTATGCCTGGTTGTGCTATCAATGCCGTTAAAATCAAGGGTGTTGATCATGAATATACTACCAAGGAAGGCTTACAGGAAGACATTCTGGTGTTACTTCTCAATCTTAAGAAGATTGCGGTAGAGATCGAAAATACCACTATGAATGAAGCAGTGCTTTCTTTACATGTGAATGACCCTGAAATTTCTTCTGAAGATACTCATTCTTTTAAGAGTGATTATGTTGGTCCAATCACTGCCGGTGACATCTATTGTCCAACTGGTGTCAGAATTTTGAACCCTGAACTTGAGATCTGTCACATTACACATCGTTCAGTACCATTCATCATGGAAATTTATGTAGACAGAGGCAGAGGTTTTGACAGAGCAGATTTACGTTCAGCTAATCACACCGAGGATCACAGAGATCACGGTGAAGGAAGATTACTTGTTGATGCTACATACAGCCCTGTTAAGAATGTGGCATATAAGGTTGAACCATACGAAAATAATGAAGGCAGACCGCTTGAAAGTCTCGTAATAAGCCTTGAAACCGACGGTACCATTACCCCTGAAGATTCTCTTAAGCATGCTGCAACAATTTTCCATGAACAGCTTGATGCTTTCATCAACATCAGCTCATTCAGTGAACCTGTTGTTGAAGAAGATAATGAGCCTAAGATTAATCCTCAGCTTCTTAAGCCTGTTGAAGAGCTTGAACTTACCGTTCGTTCTGCAAACTGTCTCAAGGCTGAAGGTATTAAGCTCATCGGTGACCTTGTACAGCGCACTGAAGTTGAATTGTTGAGAACTCCAAATCTTGGTAAGAAGTCTCTTTCTGAAATCAAGGATGTTCTTTCACGTGAAGGACTTTCACTCGGTATGCGCATCGAGAACTGGCCAGAGGCTGAAATTGAGCCTGAAGTTAAGTACAGACTCTAATTAAATCTTTTTCTTTAAAAAACCACCTTCGGGTGGTTTTTTGTTATTAATCACTGTTTATATTTAATAAAACAGACTAATACTATATAATCATTTACAATCTTTTCTATCTAATTATTAACTGTCTTTTTCTATACTGACTGGTGTATCTAAGGATTATTTATGAACAAATTTTTGTTATCAACTCTGGCTCTGGCAGTTTCTGTCGGAGTTTACGGCTGTAACAGCGACAATTCTGTAGGTCAGGGCCCTGTTGCAAAACAGGTAAAGGAGCAGGCGACTTTAACCGGTAAGCTTGATAATAAGCCCGTATATATCTATGTTGACGGTGTAAATGCTGGTTCTTCAAGTGAATTTAAACTTCATGAGAAGAATAATGTTTACAAGGCATCTGTTGCACTTGAGAAAGGTACCTATAAGATTAAGCTGGGTGATGCAGGTTTAACCTGTGGTACCACCTTCGGCCCAGATGCTGATGCAAAGATTACCTTTGGTACTGCAACACAAATGTCAAACTGTGCCAAGGGCGAATTCGAACTTAAGGTTCTGCTTCCAAGTACCTACGATTTTACTCTCAATTATACCAAGGACACACCTACATTAAGTATCTTAAGAGGTACAAGAAAGGTTGAGGTTAAGCGTCAGCCTCCTGCTGTCGATTGTGATAAGTGGGATGGTGGCCCTGTAACTGCTAATGTTTCTAAGGCATGGAAGAACGGCACTAAGGTTAGGGATGCATATTCAGGCCAGACTGCAGTTGTTAAGAACGGAAAGGTTACAATGACTCCTGCGGCTTCAAGTGAAGGTATTCTTCTTCTCGAAGAAGCTAAAGATATACCGGTACCTGAATTCAGCTGGGATAATGCCAATGTTTACTTTATGTTAACCGACCGTTTTAATAACGGAGATAAGTCTAATGACCATTCATACGGTAGAAAATTTGATGGTGAGGATGAAATCGGTACATGGCATGGCGGTGATTTCAAGGGTATAACTCAAAAGCTTGATTATCTTAAGAAGCTTGGTATTAATGCCATCTGGGTTACTCCTATTGTAGAACAGTCTCACGGTTTCATTGGCGGTGGTGTTGAACAGTCATTCCCGTTCTACGCTTATCACGGTTACTGGGCAATGGACTTTACCAAGATTGACAAGAACCTTGGTTCTGAAGCCGATTTCCAGGAATTTATCGATGAAGCTCATAAGAGAGGAATAAGAGTACTTGTTGACGTGGTAATGAATCATGGCGGCCATCCAACTCTTAAGGACCTTCAGGATTTGAATCTTCCTGAACTTGTTAATAAGAAGGATCAGCTCCCTGACGATTACTCAGACTTTAAGCCTGTAGGTATGTTCGGTACCTGGAGCAGTGTAAACGCCTTCATAAATACCAAGTCTAAGGATTGGAACAAGTGGTGGGGACCTGATTGGGTAAGAGCCGGTTTACCTGGATATCCTGAACCTGGTGTCGGTGATGCCGACATGGCTGTAGGCGGTCTTCCTGACTTCCTTACTGAAAGCACCAAGACCGTATCACTTCCGTATTTCTTAAAGCACAAGAAGGATACCAATGCAGTAGATTTACCTAATGCAACGATTGTGGATTATCTTGTGAGCTGGCATACTTACTATGTCAGAAAATTCGGTGTTGACGGTTTCAGAGGTGATACCGTAAAGCATGTGGACCCAATTGCATGGAAGAAGCTGAATGAATCTGCTGTTAAGGCATTAAAGGAATGGAAGGCTGAAAATCCTACCAAGAAGCTTGATGACTTACCATTCTTTATGGTTGGTGAAGTATGGGATCACGGTGTGGCCAGAGATTTATGGTATGACAACGGATTCTCAAGTATTATCAATTTCGATTATCAGAAAGAATCAATGACTTACACTCAGTGTATGAAGACTGCTGATGATACTTACTCCAAGTATGCCAGAATGATTAGCGGTGATCCTGGGTTTAATGCTCTGTCTTATATTTCATCTCACGATACAAAACTCTTCTTTGGTGATTATAAGGACTTTGCACTTCAGAAGCGTGCTGCTAACAGCTTTATGATGCTTCCTGGTCAGGTTCAGATTTATTACGGTGATGAGTCAGGTCGTGATCTGATGAAGGATGGCGGTTATATCGACCAGTCTGTACGTTCAGACATGAACTGGGGTGATCTGAGTAAGCCTGAGTATAAGGATCTTGTTGAGCACTGGTCAATTCTTGGTAACTTCCGCCTGAAGCATCCTTCAGTAGCTGCCGGTAAGCACACCACCATCTCCATGTCTCCGTATACATTCATGCGTAACAACGGTAAAGATAAGGTTGTTATTGTATCTGCGGGCAGAAGAGGTTAGTTGGATCCCGTAGCCCATCCTGTGGATAGGCCATAAATTAAAAGCTCTCCAATCGGAGAGCTTTTTTCATTGCTGTTACTTGAGATTTTCACGGAAACATTGACGAAGCCCATTTGCGCTTACGTACGGATGAATTCACAATTCGGTATGACTGATATAAAGTTCCATTTTCTTTATCAGTGGTTACCGTGGGTAAGCAGGTGTCCCATTCTGTCTTCCTTGGTGTCCAGATAGTTTTCGTTATACTTGTTACGTCCAACTTCAATAGCCACACGTTCCACCACGTTGATGTTGTATTTTTTCATTTCTGCAACCTTAAGTGGATTGTTAGTCATGAGTTTAATTGATTTAACTTTCAGATAGTTGAACATCTCAGCACATATTTCATAGTGTCTTGCGTCAGCCGGAAAACCCAGATGCAGATTCGCATCAACGGTATCCAGGCCTTTATCCTGAAGGTGATATGCCTTGATCTTATTAAACAGTCCTATGCCTCTGCCTTCCTGTCTTACGTACAGGAGAACTCCTCTTTTTTCCTTTGCAATCTGCTTCATTGCAGCTTCAAGCTGGAAGCCGCAGTCGCATTTAAGGCTGAACATTGTATCTCCGGTCAGACATTCTGAGTGAATTCTGGCCAGTACCGGTTCATCAGAGGAGATGTCACCCATGTAAACTGCGGCATGTTCCTTATTCTGCTCGTCCTTAAAGGCGATAATATTAAATACTCCAAATGGGGTGGGCAGGTTTGCACTTTCCGTAACATCAGTGATGTGGTATCCGGTCTGTTCCTTGATTGATTCGTTGTTTTCAGTCATGGTCTCTTCTTTTATTTGGCTTCAAGAAATTGCTGTATTTTTTCGTGAACGGCACTCTGATTTGACAAATCATTACGCTGCTCTTCCGGCAGATTCGGATTTGTGGAATAAAGTTTTTCCAGCTTTGACAATATACCATAAAGTTTCGGATTTATACTGAACTGTTCCTTGTCTCTGAGATTGTCAATACTTTCCGGAATAAGTGCCAGAATGTGTGAATCATGTATTGTTTTGGTTGTTTTAATCGTTGTAAGCTCGTCATATTCAATTTGTCCTACAAGCGGGTTAAAGTATGCGGGGGTTCTGTATGGGGTAGTAGATTCCTTGTCATTGATTTCTTGCTTAATCAGCGGTAATGAGGCTATTCCTGTAGCAGAGAAAATTATTGTCAGTAAAGGAATAATCCACGCAAGCTGTCCAACGAGGAAGTTTGATTTTGTCTGATAGAAGACTGTTCTGTCTTCGTAGTCAACGTCATAACACCAGCAGTATGAAACAAGTAACAGAACCATTAGGTAGGATTCTTCAAATATATCGGTGTATAAGGCGAAGATCAGTAACGGCATGATGACACAGAAGGAACTTACGGTGTGAGTGTTTCTAGGAGAGAATTTAAAATAGTTCCTGTAGATCCACAACAGAGCCGTGAATATGGCAAGAAATCCGACTGCTCCGGCTCCTATAATAACTTTTGATACGGTACTTATGCCGGTTTTGAAAGGGAGGAAAAGATCGTTGTTGACCAGATAATGCAGTATGGTGCTGTTTGCGGTATCATATCCGGTTCCGATAACCAGATGCGGACTGATTATCTGGGCATAGGTATCCATTGAATATTCAGTAAAGTTATGTGTGGTACTGCTTATGCATGATGAGCATGTTATAACCACTGACAGTATGGATATTACTAAAAGGCTGAACCCGAAAACAGTTTTCTGTCCCTGTTTTAAGATGGCTATCCCCGAAATGAGGGTTGTCAGACATACTGTTGAAATTGTCAGAACTGAGGAACACGTTGATAATTCCAAAACCAGCATTACAGCTATAGCAGCTGATACAACATTGCTGATTTTTCTTATTTTTCCTGATTCACAATCTGACGAGGCCACAAAGATAAGAGCTGTGAGTCCCCACACGATCCCTGTTACGTGATTTGCGGAAATGGAGAGATGTTCGCTGAAATCTGAATTTAAATGTATGAGCAGAAGCTCCAATGCCGCTCCGGCAGGAATTAGCAGAATGAGCAGTTTTTTCAGATTAACGACTCTGTACAGCTGGTAGTAGGCAAAAAATGTTAATCCGAAAAAGAGAGCTCCTATTGCAGGTGTGAGGGAAGGATTGTCGTGAACTGCATAATGATATATTGCCGGCACTGTAAATAAAACTGCAGTCAGGGACAGCATTTTGAAAGATGAATTTAGAGTTATTTCCTTGCGTGCCGCAACACTCCAGAATCCTAAAGCAATTATGCATGAAGCAACTGCAAGGGTGAACAGATTGTTTGAACTGCCGAGCCCTAATGCTGAAGTTGAACCATCCAGCAGACTGATGTGTGAAAAGAACAGAAAAAATGTCGTTATCAGAGTAATGAACAGGAAATTAATGAGAGTCTTCTGCATTTTGTTTATCCGTGTCGCTTCATCGGTAGTTATATTGATACATCCGGACCGATTAGGCTTTCAGGTCCTTGCGCTTACTGGTTTGTCGTAATCTATGGTTGTATTTATTTATCATATGGTTAATAATCTATAACCATGCCGTAGATAACCTTTTATTTTATCACAATGAGAGTATTATTTCGACTTTTGCGTTAAATATCATTCAGAACGACAGTTGGTTGCCTGAATATGTGATTGAGGAAGGTGGCTCGGATGTAAGTATTACGACAGACTGTTATTTTCTGTTGAAGTGAATGTGAAAGGATAAGGCTCTGAGTTTTTCGTTTAAATTTGAGCCGTGAATAAGGTTTTGTATGGAAAACAATGAAGTATATGAACTGGATGACGCTGTCGTATCCAGAATGGTTTCAGATGCGTTCAACGTCATTCAGGAGTCAATAAGTGTTGATCTTGAGAACGGCAACATAACGGAAGATGATATAGCCTGTTTTAATAAAGCCGTTGAGGAAGATTCTCTTTACCAGGGAGTGGTAAGACCTCCGATGTACAACTGGGGAGAAATGGATGAAACTCTTGAGGACCTGCTGAGTGATGAACTTGAGGCTTATAACTTTGCCGAAATATACATGGCCAAGCCGGACGATGATGGCAATGAACATGTATTTGCAGTGGTACTTCTCAAGGTGAATCAGCCTGATGATGAACCGGGATTTGCATGCCTTAAGTGGAATCCGGAAGGCTATGCGGAGATGCTTGGCTGAGATTTTGTTCCGAATCAGGCCGTTTTTGCTGAATCCGGTGCAGGACACTGGCTGAATCCTGATAATGTCCGTGATTCAGCTCCGTAGTCCGTTCTATGCTGATGATTTAAGCTCTTCTTATCTCCGCTTACGGCTTGATTTCAATAACGGTTCCCGGAGATACCAGTTCTATGAATTCGTCCATATCATCATTGAGAAGTGCTATGCAGCCGTTTGTCCAGTTTGAAGACTGCAGACCCGGAGTCGGATTATCTTTAACATAGGGCTGTCCGTGAACCATAATCATTCCACCAGGTTTCTTCCCCATGGATTTTGCATATTCTATGTCCGTCTTATTTGGGTATGATATGTGGAATGACTTGTGGAATCTTGAATTCGGATTAATGTAGTCGAGAATATATGTCCCTTCAGGAGTTTTCTTGTCTCCTTCAAAATGCTTGTGTCCCTTCGGATTCTCGCCAAGAGCTATGTAGTATGATTTTACGAGTTTTCCCTTGCGGTACAGAAAAAGTCTGTATGTTGATTTCTGAACCACTACCTTATCCACGGAATCGTTTTTAAAAATGTACTGGGAGAAAGGTATCTTTGTCGTGTTGAGTTTTGTGTAATCCGCACGTTCATCGTATTCCGGAGTTTCCAGCAGTGCTTCGATAAAAATCGCAAAAGGAAGGCTTGTTCCGGCAGTTTGGGCATTTTCTGCATGAGCGTTGCCGGTAACAAGGAAAAGAATAAAAGAAATAATAGCCAAAGCAGTATATTTTAGTGATTTCATCGTAATCATTGCGGTATCAGTAACATAGTCCTGTGGAGAGGTGCTTAATTATATTCTTTTTTTGGATTTTTTTTAGGTTATTTTAATACTTTCCGCACGGCTATTTCATGTCCTCTGCCGTCAGTTTGTGGAGAATAATGGTTATTCTTAGAGTATAATATTACAGTTTACGGAGAGTTTTTCTGATATGGATGAGAAAAAAATGAGCTATGAGGGAGTTGAACAGCTCCCGTTGGAAAATTTTACGGAGTCCGCATATCTTAACTATGCCATGGCCGTTATCAGGGATCGAGCACTGCCACACATAAGTGATGGACTAAAGCCCGTGCAGAGACGTATTATTTACGCCATGGATCGTCTCGGACTCAGTGCCACATCCAAGTTTATGAAGTCCGCAAGAACCGTGGGTGATGTTTTGGGTAAGTATCATCCGCACGGCGATTCCTCCTGTTATGGAGCCATGGTTCTCATGGCTCAGGATTTTTCATACCGCTATCCGCTTGTGGACGGTCAGGGTAACTGGGGACATCCTGACGAGCCTAATTCTTTCGCAGCCATGCGTTACACCGAATCCAGACTGTCAAAATTTTCAGAGGTGCTCCTTTCCGAACTGGGTCTGGGGTGTACTGAATACGTGTCAAACTTTGACGGTTCCATGCAGGAACCGAAGTATCTTCCGGCCAGACTTCCGCATATTCTCCTGAACGGTACTTCTGGTATTGCAGTAGGTATGGCAACCAATATTCCTCCGCATAACGTTAATGAAGTCACTGCCGCCTGTATTCACATGCTGGAGAATCCGAAGGCTACTGTAGATGCTCTCATGCAGTTTATTAAAGGCCCGGATTATCCGACTGAAGCTGAAATTATTTCCTCTCCTTCCGAAATTAAAAAGATTTATGAGACAGGTCGCGGCACGGTCAGAATGAGAGCCGTTTACAGGGTGGAAAAAGGGGAGATTATCATAACTGCACTCCCGTATCAGACCCGAGGGGCTGATATAGTTCAGAAAATTGCAGAGCTTATGAATGCCAAAAAGCTTCCTATGCTCAGCAATATCCGTGATGAAACGTCAGACAAGTGCAGAATAGTTCTGGTGCCTAAGTCAAACAGGGTTGACGTTGATAAGATGATGTCTCATCTGTTTGCCCTGCCTAAACTGGATCTTGAAAAAACCTATTCGATAAACATCAATATTCTTGGCCTGAACGGCAATCCTGCAGTTAAGACGCTGCCGGAAATTCTGAGTGAATGGCTTGAATTCAGATGTGACACCGTAAGACGCCGCATAACTACCAGACTTGATAAGATAAATGCCAGACTGCATCTTATTGACGGCCTGCTTATTGCCTTCCTGAACATTGATGAGGTTATACGCATTATCAGGGAAGAGGACAAGCCGAAACAGATTCTGATGGACAGGTTTAATCTGTCCGATACGCAGGCGGAATATATACTCGAAACCAAACTTCGTCAGCTGGCCAGAATTTCCGAAATGGCACTGACTGCGGAAAAGGAAGATTTGGAAAAGCAGAAGAACGAGCTCAGTGCTCTTCTGTCATCTCCTACCAAGTTTAAGAATCTTATCAAGAAGGAATTGAAAGCAACTGCCGCAGAGTATGGTGATGAGCGCAGAAGTCCTATTGTTCAGAGAGAGGTTGCACAGGTTATTTCGGAAAGGGATCTGACGCCTGCCGAGCCGGTCACCGTTGTTCTTTCAAAAATGGGGTGGGTAAGGGCCGCCAAGGGATATCTGGATAATCCTGAATCTCTGTCATACAAACAGGGGGATGAGTATCTTGATTCCGTCTTCTGCAAGTCAAACATGCCGGCCGTATTTCTTTCGAGCAAGGGAAAGGCCTACACCCTTGACGTAAGCGCCATGCCGTCTGCCCGCGGTCAGGGTGAGCCGCTTACCAGCAAGCTTGGACTTGAGGCCGGTGAAACCGTTGAAACCGTAATAAGCTCATCAGAAAGCGATTTTTATCTTATCGGTACTGATGCGGGATACGGCTTCGTATGCACATTTGCCGACATGCTGAGTTACACCATGAACGGTAAAAGTTTTATAAATCTTACCGAAAATGCCAAAGTTCTGAAACCTGTTCGCATAGATAATCTGGACAATTCACTGTGTCTCATTGTTTCAAATATCGGTAAGATGCTGGTGTTTAAGGTTAGTGAGCTTCCACGTCTTTCAAAAGGCAAGGGAAACAGAATGATTAACATTCCTACCGAAAGAGCCCAGTCAAGAGATGAGTATGTGGTGGCATATACCGTTCTTACTCCTGATGATTCCGCAGTGATTCATGCCGGAAAACGTCACTTGACCGTTACTCCGTCAGAGATAGACACATACCAGAACACCAGGGGGCGCAGGGGGATTACTCTTCCGAGAGGTCTGCAGAAGGTGAGCTTCATTGAGAAAATTCAGTCAAAGAATCTGACAGAGACTGAACCGCAGAAATCTCCTGATGATATCGTAAAAGATTCAAATATTTAATAACTACAGGAAAATAAGATGATTTTAGTATTTCGTGTTGTTTTGTTGATCATACTGGCAATTTTATGGCTGATTTTCGGCCTGACCGTATGTATTTTCAGACCGTTTCATAAAGGTAACATATATTGCCTGACCCAGATGTTAAGATGCGGAAGATGGGCTATCGGCGTTAAGGTTGACAGCAGGATTGACGTTAAGGCCATACGTGAGCAGATGCCTGCAGTAATGGTCGGCAACCATCAGTTTAACTGGGACATTATAGTCATGGCAGACGTTCCTCAGCCCGGAACGGCGTGTATCGGTAAAAAAAGTCTCATGTTTGCGCCAATTTTCGGTCTGCTGTTTTTCCTTACCGGAAACATCTTTATTGAAAGAGATAAGTCTTCAAAAGCCGGAAATGAGATTCTGAAGATTGTTGACGTTATTAAAAAGAAAAAGAAATCAATTTGGATTTTCCCTGAAGGTCACCGTTCAAAGGGACAGGGGCTGCAGTCATTTAAAAACGGTGCCGTGAATATTGCAAGTCAGGCAGATGTTAAGATTCTGCCGTTTGCCATTTCCTCATACAAAATTGATCTGAACAGATGGGATAACGGCAGGGTAATTGTCAGATCACTGCCTCCGGTATCCGTTGCCGGACTTGACAGAAAGGGACTGAAGGAGACCACTCGTCAGCTTCATGACTCAATCAGTGCCTGTATAGATGAGATGGATCGTGAAACCGGATTTAAAAGGGAAGAGACCGTAAACGGTACTCCGTCTGACGGAAAGGTAGAATAAAACTATTTTTCGTTCCCTGCTTTATTTTCATGCAGTACGGATCGATTATTTATAAGGAACAATATGCTTACACTTTTGTTTTCGCTGCCCGTGGTCTTTCTGATTTACATTCCCGGAATGATATTTTTTCTGCGATTTCTGATGGAATATGCGGGAGTGGATTTTTATCATCCGTTCAGTCAGCTGATTTTTAAGATTACCGCTCCGTTCTTAAAGGTTTTCAACAACCTGCGCATAGGAAACATTAATGTTGCTGCACTGCTGAATATGATCCTGATTTCCTATGTGCTGTTATGCGTGTTTTTTATGGAAGGATTCAGCCCGAAGCTTATGGCTGTGATGTTTGCGGATAATCTGTTCTTCGTGATATGGATGATTATGGAGATCCTCATTATACTGCTTCTTATAACTGCGGTTCTCAGCTGGATTCCTTCGGCATACAGAACAGGTGTGTACTTTATGACGTTGCTTAAACCGCTGACAGGAGTGTTTGACAGGTTTATTCCGAGAATCGGTTATATTTCCCTGTCTTTTCTGGTAGTCTTTCTGTTAATGCAGTTTATTGACGGGACGGTAATGCCAAGACTTTTGTTCATGATGATACAGAAGGGGTTGTAAGTGAGTCCTCTGCAGGTAAAAGATGGGAAAATGGTAATTAATGTCACCGTTGTTCCAAAGTCAAGCAGGGATGCCATAGTCGGTATTCTGGGGGATTCCGTCAAGGTTGCCGTTACGGCACCTCCGGTTGACGGAAAGGCTAATGCTTATGTATGCAAATTCCTGGCCGGTGAGTTCAAAACCGCAAAGAGCAATGTTTCCATCATAAAAGGGGAAACCAGCAAGCATAAAACAATAGAAATCAGGGAATACAGAAATATTCCTCCGATACTGAGAGAGTTTGTGACAGATTCCGAATAGTGTCGGGCCCGCAGTTTTATCACGGCTTTTCAGTAAAAAAGGAGAGCGGCATTGCCGCTCTCCTTAATTAATTTTGGTCCGATTATTCAGTGGGAGAGCTTAGAACTGCTTGGACATTTCCTCTGCTCTCTTCTTGCAGGCATCAAGAGCTCGAGAAACAAGATCATTCAGATTTCCGTCGTTGAATACCTTTAATGCTTCATATGTGGTACCACCCTTGGATGTTACGGCTTCTCTTAACTGGGCAATGGATTTGTCCTGATTGTTGATAACCATTTGAGCAGATCCCAGAATAACCTGTTCAAGCATGGATCTTGCGTCCTTTTCTGAAAAACCGTATTCGGCAGCCTTATTGGCCATGCATTCAAGGAAAAGGAAGAAGTATGCCGGAGCGCTGCCTGAAAGGGAGGTAATATTGTCGATCCCTTCTTCTGAGTCAACCCATACGGTTTTACCGCAGCAGCCGAGAAGATCTTCTGCGAACTTTCTGTCATCGTCGGTGGCATTTGCCGCAGGATAGAGTCCTGCCATTCCCAAGCCGATGAGGGCAGGTGTGTTTGGCATGACGCGGACAATGCGGCTGAGTCCCGGAACAAGCTCCGCAATTCTGGATGTGGTGACACCGGCCATTATGGATATTAACAGCTTTTTGCCGAAATCAATGCCTGATGCGGCGAACTGGTTTAATACGTCACGCATCATCTGAGGCTTAACTGCCATTACCACAATATCCGCATTTCTGACGGCTTCAACATTGTCGGTAAGACCATTAATGCCGAAGGTGGCCTTTAGAGTCTCGATTTCTTCAGCGAAGGGTGTGGATACGGTTACCATTTCCTTTGGGTAGCCTGCATTAAGAATGCCTTTAATAAGGCTCTTGCCCATGTTTCCGCCACCAATGAATGTAATATTGCGGTGCTGCATTATTTATTCCTTAGATGGACAAGTCCATCATTAAGATTAAGTTAAACATAAAAGATGCTCTGCCGTAGTTAATACATCCCATGCAACAGAGCCGTACAAAAGTATTCGTTTTCCCGGGCCGTTACTGACGGCCCTTGCAGGAGCAGAATTTAACCTGCATAGGTTGTGTCCACTGCCGGAATTTTGGTCTTGTCCGGATATTCCCTGGCCCCGAATATGGCTGTTCCTATGCGGATTTCGGTACTGCCGCAGGCAATGGCTTCAGCCATGTCACCGGTCATTCCCAGTGAGAGTTCTGAAATATTCTCGTCATTTGACTTCATGCTTTCAAATTTCTGCTGGAGGCGTGCGAACTGAGCGGTGATTTCGGAACTTTCAGTGGTGTTTTCCGCTACCCCCATAAGTCCGATGAGGCGCAGGTTTGCCGCTGACCGGACATATGATGCAATTTCATCTATTTCATCGAAGGTACAGCCGGATTTCTGAGGTTCTGAACTTATGTTCACCTGAATGAGAATGTCCAAAGGCGGCAGATTTGCGGGGCGCTGTTCGTTCAGCCTCTTGGCTATTTTGATTCGGTCAAGGCTTTCAACAATATCAAAACATTCTGCGATGATTTTTGTCTTGTTTGACTGTATCGGACCGATGAAGTGCCATGTTATGTCCTTATATCCCATGGACCGGATTTCTTTGATTTTTAATTCGGCTTCCTTTGCGTATGATTCCCCGAATCTTCTCTGACCCGCCGCATATGCCTCAATGATTTTTTCCACCGGTTTTGTCTTACTTACTGCAAGCAGTTTTATATCTTTTACCTTTCGGTGAGACTGATTCGCAAATTTGAGAATTAAGTCTTGCACATTGAGAAGGTTTTCTTGTATTGTACTCATATTGGTTTTATACTCAGTAATTAACGTTGTATTAATAGTTTTGATTATTAGTAATAAATTTTTGCATAGCACAAAGTCTTCATAAGAGAGATTTCACATGGATATTTTAGATTTATTGCATTATGGTGTAAAGAATAATGCATCAGATTTACACCTTTCAGCAGGCGTGCCGCCAATGATTCGTGTCGATGGTGACATGCGTAAACTTAAGGTTACCGACAGCGCTACCCTCGAAGTTACTGACATGCCTCCTTTGGACGTATCAACCATTCATAATCTGGTATACGATATCATGAATGACTTCCAGCGTAAGGAATTTGAAGAAACGCTGGAATGTGACTTCTCCTTCGAAGTAAAGGGACTGGCCCGTTTCCGTGTGAACGTGTTTAATCAGAATCGCGGTATGGCGGTTGTATTCCGTACAATTCCTTCAAAGGTTCTTACTTTGGAAGAACTGCATTGTCCTGACGTGTTCAAAAAGATTGCAAGTTATCCGAGAGGTCTGGTTCTGGTAACAGGTCCTACAGGTTCAGGTAAGTCCACTACTCTGGCAGCAATGGTTGACTATGTTAATGAAACACAGCACAGCCATATTCTTACAATTGAGGACCCTATCGAATTCGTGCATCAGAACAAGAACTGTCTGGTAAATCAGCGTGAAGTTCATCGTGATACCCAGTCATTCAGTAATGCTCTGCGTTCTGCACTCCGTGAAGACCCTGATATCATTCTGGTGGGCGAATTGCGAGACCTTGAAACCATCCGTCTGGCACTGACTGCCGCAGAAACCGGTCACCTTGTGTTCGGTACACTGCATACCAACTCTGCCGCAAAGACCATCGACCGTATCATTGACGTATTCCCGGGTGCGGAAAAAGACATGGTGCGTTCAATGCTTTCAGAATCCCTGAGAGCGGTTATTTCTCAGACTCTGATGAAGAAGAACGGTGGCGGCCGAGTAGCAGCTCATGAAATCATGATCGGTATCCCTTCAATCAGAAACCTGATTCGTGAAGATAAGATTGCACAGATGTACTCCATGATTCAGACCGGTGCACAGCACGGTATGAAGACATTGGATGCTGACCTCAAGTCATTGGTATCAAGAGGCATTATCAGTGTTGCCGAAGCAAGATCTAAGGCAAAGGATCCTAACGCTATCGTTGGTTAATTGAGGGAATAGCAATGTCACATAATCAACCTTTAAAAATAGACAGATATTTACAGTTCATGAACGAAAACAAGGCTTCCGACCTTTTCTTAACGGTTGACCTTGAACCTGCCGTAAAGCTTGACGGTCACCTGACTCCAATTGAACCGGGTAAGCTTACATATGATCAGGTTTTGGAATTCGTTCAGGAAACTCTTATTGAACGTCCTGATCTTCAGGAACAGTACGTAAATGAAAGGGAAGCAAATTTCGCAATTTACCGTCCTGAACTCGGCCGTTACCGTGTAAGCTGTTTCTGGCAGCTGAACAACCCCGGTGTAGTATTCCGTCGAATTGTTGAAAGAATTCCTACCACTGAAGAACTTCATCTTCCGCCTTCATTCACCAAATGGGTAATGGAAGACCGTGGTTTGCTGCTGTTCGTAGGTGCTACCGGTGCCGGTAAGTCAACCACTCAGGCTGCAATGATCGGTCACCGTAACATGAATTCCGATGGTCATATTCTTACAATTGAAGACCCTATCGAATACGTTCATCATCATCAGCGCTCACTGATTACCCAGCGTGAAGTCGGTACTGATACCGTAAGCTTTGATGCGGCTTTGAAATCAGCCCTCCGTCAGGCTCCGGACGTTATACTGATCGGTGAAATTCGTTCCAAGGAAACCATGGAATTCGCACTCAGCTTTGCGGAAACCGGTCACCTTGTATTGGCAACCCTCCATGCTAACAACGCTAACCAGGCGATTGACCGTATTCTTCACCTGGTTCCGGAAAGCAATCAGCGTCAGATGCTCTTCGACCTTTCCGTAAACCTGAAGGCAATTATCGCTCAGCAGCTGATTGAAACCACCACCGGCGGCAGGCGTGCAGCGTTCGATATTCTGGTAAATACTCCTACAGTTTCCGACTGTCTGCAGAAGAACGAACTGTACAAACTCAAGGATATCATGCTTAAGTCTCCGGATGAAGGCATGACTACCTTCGATAAGAGTCTGTTCGAACTCTACCAGCAGGGTGTTATCAGTTACCATAATGCTCTCCACTTCGCGGATTCTGAAAACGAAGTACGTCTGATGATTAAGCTTGCGGAAGGTGTAAAGGGATCAGACGAAATGTCAAACATTGTGTTTGAATAATAAAGGAAATCCTTTTAAAGAGCTCGTTTATACATCGGGAAGGCATGTGTTAAAGCAACGTATGCCTTCCCTGTTTTTTTATCCCGGGCTTGTATTTACCGATCCTGTTTCATATTTGCTTGATTTTTTGCTCATAAATAAATATATTGAAGTTCATTACGGAGCAGAAAAATACAAAAACAAACAATTACTGGAGTTAAATAATGTTCAAGATTGATTCTGAAAAGTGTACTGACTGTCAGAGTTGCCTCGAAGTGTGTCCATGCGGCGCCATTCATGAAGATGAGAATGCGGAAGTCTGTGTTATTGACGTTGAGCTTTGCGCTGAATGCGGTGCATGTCAGGCTGAATGTCCTTTTGAGGCCATTGAAGAAACAGATGAGTAATCAACAGATTTAATGACTCATTTATTAAATGTCGCATACAGAAGTATGCGACATTTTTTTTAATTTAATTATGTAATACTATAGTACTGAATGGCTATTATTATTGGTTTATCTATGTATAAATATGTATTTCTGACAGTCATATTCGTTTTGCTGTTTTTTCTGTCAATCAATTATGGCGGCAGCGACCTGTCCCTTGCTGAAGCTCTCAGTAATGAGGAATATGCCGAAGTATTCTGGGACATCAGACTTCCGCGTGTTCTCAATGCCATACTCGTAGGATGCCTTCTTGCCGTGTCCGGCGTGGCCTTTCAGGCTGTATTTCAGAATCCGCTGGTGTCACCGGATCTGCTTGGAGCATCAAGCGGGGCCGCACTGGGAACTCTGTTGCTTCTGATGTGCGGTATTTCCGGATTATGGCTTCCTCTCGGAGCTTTGGCAGTGGGCGGATGCGTTACATTAATCTGTGTCACCGTGGCCTGGCTTATAAACAGAAGAGGCAGGTTTAATCAGCTTATTCTGATTCTCACCGGTATTCTGATATCTTCCCTAATCGTTTCGTTTATAAATATTCTTCACTATTTCATGCCGGATGAAGGAACGCTTCTGGGAGCTACCGGTTTTTTGATGGGAACTCTTAACGGTCTTGGGTATCGTGATTTAATGATTCAGGGAGTTTTCGGCGGCCCTGCTTTGGTGCTGATGTATATCTTTGCAAGAAAGCTCAATCTGCTGGTTCTTCCATCTGAAGTCCTTGAAGTACAGGGCATAAATACCAGAGCTCTTTTTATTTTTATTCTTATTCTTGCTTCGGTTGCATCCTGCAGCACCGTGGCAGTCGCCGGAATTATCGGTTGGGTTTCACTTATTATCCCGAATTTTGCCAGAATGTGGGCGGGCGGAGATCACCGAACACTGCTGCCTCTGAGTGCAATTATGGGAAGTAATTTTGTATTGGCTGCCGATCTGCTTTCCAGAACAGTGACCGACGTGGAAATACCAATCGGCATTCTGATTGGCATAATAGGGGCTCCGATGTTTCTGGTGATTATGGCCAGAAACATAAGGTGGGAGGCATAGTACGTCATGATTGTGAATGTTTCCGGGGTTTGTACCCTTAACAACGTCAGAGCTGATTTTTCCCTGTCGTCGGGTAAGATACATGTGATTATCGGAAGCAACGGCAGTGGAAAAACCACCCTGTTGAAGTCGGTTGTCGGCCTGTTGCCCCTCAGAGAGGGAAAAATAACGATAAATGAACATGATTTCGGTCAGCTTGGAAGAAGAGAGCTAAGCCGCTGTTTCGCATTTGTTCCTCAGTTTTTTAATGTATCTCTGCCTCTGCCCGTATCGGAAGTGGTCTCAATGGGGGAGGTTAATTCAGTCAATCCGTTTTCCTTTACCCGTGATAATGAGGAAAAGACAAAAAGAATTCTGGAGGAATGCGGGATCAGTCATCTTGCCGACAGAATGATTAATCAGTTGAGTGGCGGAGAGCTGGCTCTGGTAAGTCTTGCCAGGGCTCTGATGCAGGATTCGGATTTTATAATGCTGGATGAGGTTGATGCCGGACTCGATTTAAAGAGAAAGGATGATTATTACGGACTGATTCTTAAGACTGTTTCCCAAAAGGGAAAAGGTGTGGCCGTCATTACGCATTCTCCTGATTTTATTTTTATGCTGAGGGATGATGATGTGGTACTGGCCGTTACGCCTGAAGGTACCGTTGAACGTAAATACGTCAAGGATGTGACTGAGGCTTTTCTCAGTTATGTGTATGGTGTTCCGCTAAGTTTCATAAAAAGTGAGGCCGGAACGGCTCTGGCCGTGAACAGACAGAGGCGGGACTGCTGCTGTTAACTGAAACTGCCGCTGTGGAATCTGAGACATAACAGTCTGAAAAAAGAAGGCTGTGGAGCGGGGCCCCACAGCCTTCTTGTCTGCATTTATGTCCGAGTGAATACGTTACTGTTGCGGATTTTCAAAAGGAGAAAGAATTGTAGGCTTATAAACGGCCGGTTTGTTAGGATGATCCACATTGTAATGCAGACCTACCGAATCCTTTCTCTTCATGGCACAGCGGACAATAAGTTCAGCAACCTGAAGCAGATTGCGCAACTCAAGAAGATTACTTGAAACACGGAAGTTTGAATAGAATTCATTAACTTCATCCTTGAGCAGCTTAATGCGGTGCATTGCTCTTTCAAGACGCTTGTCCGTTCTGACTATACCGACGTAATCCCACATGGTAAGGCGCAGTTCATGCCAGTTGTGCTGAATGATTACTTCTTCATCGGCATCGGTAACCTGACTTTCATCCCATGCCGGAATAGCAGGAGGATCAATGGCTAACGGCAGTCTTCCCAGAATATCCTTCGCGGCGGCCTGTCCGTAAACAACGCATTCCAGAAGTGAGTTGGATGCGAGTCTGTTGGCACCGTGGAGGCCTGTGTATGAGACTTCACCTACCGCATAAAGACATTCAATGTCCGTTCTGCCTCGACAGTCGACCATTACACCTCCGCAGGTGAAGTGCGCGGCAGGAACGATAGGAATAGGTTCCTTAATGATGTCGATGCCGGATTTCAGACATCTTTCGTAGATTGTAGGGAAGTGCTTGCGAATGAAATCAGGAGTTTTGTGGCTGATGTCGAGATACATGCACTCAACGCCGAGTTTCTTCATTTCGTGGTCGATGGCTCTTGCTACGATGTCGCGCGGAGCCAGTTCTCCTCTCTCATCATAGTCCGGCATGAATCTTGTGCCGTTAGGTCTTTTGAGAAGAGCTCCCTCGCCTCTTAATGCTTCGGTGAGCAGGAAGTTTCTGTCCTTCTGATTGTAAAGGGTTGTCGGATGGAACTGATTGAATTCCATGTTTGCAACGCGACAGCCTGCACGCCATGCTATGGCAATACCGTCGCCTGAACTTACTTCAGGATTGCAGGTATACTGGTATACCTTTGAGGCACCGCCGGTACACAGGGCAACGAATTTGGCCTTTACCGTTTCAACCTTGTTGGTTTCAGTGTTGAAGACGTAAGCTCCGACAACACGGTTTCCGGCGAGATCCAGCTTTCTGGTCGTAATGAGGTCAATCGCATTATGGTGATCCAGAAGAGTGATGTTCGGATTCTCCAGAACTCTGGTGTTCAGTGTTTCCTGGATGGTATGCCCGGTATGATCCGCTGCATGGAAAATTCTTCTGTGTGAGTGACCGCCCTCGCGGTGAAGGTGGTAAGGAGACTGGTCTTCGGAAACGGCTTCTTCCTTCTGATCAAAAGGAACTCCCTGCTGTATCAGCCATTCAATGCTGTCATGCGCATTGCGAAGGGTGAATTCAACCGCATCGGGATCGCAGAGCCCGCCGCCTGCAATTTTGGTATCTTCAATGTGTTCTTCAACCGAGTCGTTATCGTCAGCCGTGTTGAATACGCCGGCGATACCACCCTGGGCATAATTGGTAGACCCGGCACTCAGACCGGATTTGGACAATACGATTACCTTTGCCTTTGATGCCAGACAGAGAGCTAAGGATAGACCGGCTGCACCACTGCCTATAACCAGGACGTCACAATTATGTTCTATGTTACTGTTCATGTTTGAATCTTCTCTCATCCCGGATTTTCCTGACTTTTACAACAGAAAACGAATGTGTGAAAAAGTTAAGAATCCAAAGTATGTATGTTTTGTATAGTTAACAGACGGTTCTCATTTTATCACACATTGACAGGGATGGTTATGGCGGATTTTGGCATTTCATCCTGTCTGACGCCGTGTGCCGGTGTGTATCTGCCGTTAAGAGTCAGGGATGGTGGAGGGGTTGTCCACATGCAGTCTGGATTCAGAATACCACCGTGTTTAGGATATTGTTTATGAAAATCATGATTACTCTCCTTATTGAGCAGATTGCCTGAATTCGGAATTTAGTATGAATATGAGGTAAAAGATTAGATTTTGTATGATAAAATGAGAAGTCGAACGCAGGAACGGACATCGGATGAAACATATATCCGAACATGTCTGAACTTTTATGGAAAACCTCTGTCTTACATTATGTGCATGATAGGGATTAGTTACAGGAATAACTGTCTAAATGAGTGATTTGGAAACCGATCTGCAACTTGTCAGATTGGTACAGCAGGGAAAGAAGCAGGCATTTGACATGCTTGTGAAAAAATACCAGTACAAAGTCATAGGTATAGCCCAGAGATATGTATCAAATCCTGATGATGCACAGGATATCGCCCAGGAGGCTTTTATAAAGACCTACAGGGCTTTGGCTGATTTTCGCGGTGACAGTGCTTTCTATACGTGGCTTTACAGAATTACGGTCAATACTGCCATGAATTTTGTGACGAGCAATGCCAACAAGATGAAATCAGTTGATGTTGATACTCCTGAAATAGAATCGTATGACGGTTCTGAAAAACTTCATGACATTGCCAATCCGGAAAACATCATGGAAGGTGAGGACGCAAGGAAGCTTATTAAAAAGGCTCTCGGTTCCCTGTCGGAGGACCTCAGGCAGGCCATCTGTCTCAGGGAAATTGAGGAAATGTCCTATGAGGATATTGCTGTTGTCATGAATTGTCCGGTGGGTACTGTGAGATCCAGAATATTCAGAGCCAGGGAAATAATAGATAAGTATCTTTCTGAAAAAGCTGAAGTTAACGGCTGAGGTATTCTTATGAGCGTTAAGGAAAACAAATTCGAATTACTTTCCGCATATCTTGATGGCGAGACTTTATCGGATGATCAGCTTCTGGAGCTGATGTCCGACGAGGAATGCATGTCCAGATGGGAGGTTTATACCCGTCAGCGTGCCACCGTGAGAAATGAAATTCCTGACGGTGTTGACATGGATTCGTTCAGCGAGTCTTTGTCAGCAAAGCTTGATGCGGAAGCCGTTTATATAAACATCGGAACCGGGAACGATTCGGCTCCGGCAGGAAAGGCCGTAAATGATGAATTGCCTGAAGTGAAACCTGCGGCTAGAAATGATTTCTGGGGTTCGCTGGGGAGAATAGCCGTTGCCGCCGCAGTAGCCTGCGTGTGCGTATTCGGTGCGCAGCGTATGCCTTTCGTTCAAAAATCCGATTTTAATGATGATTCCGTGTTCAGTGGCGGAATGGCGATAGAGCCGGTAAGCAATACCGTTGTTTCAGGGGATAATAATCTGTCTCTTGACATAGGCGGAGCCAATGGTGTTACCGATGCCCGGAGAGCGAACAGTGCTCTGGTTAAGGCGGACGGCGTTGACGGTTCTCAGATGGAAGAATACAACCGCAGAAAGCTGGCTGAAATGAATACCATTGAGGCGCTGTTCAATGATCATGACTTCACCAGAAGAAATATTGTTCAGGAAAGATAACAGGTGAAATTGAATAAATTCAAATTGTCCATGGCAGTACTGCTTACCGCAGTATTGCCTTTTTCCAATTTATGGGCGGAAGACAAAACCAGTCAGAACCTGGGTGCCGAACATCGTTTCAGTGAAATGCAGAATGCCTACAGAAGTTCAAATTTTGAGCTGTATTTCGTGAAGCAGAGTATGGCAACGGCAGAACCGATATCATTTTCCCACGGTGTTGTGGATAATCGTCAGTACAGCCACTGGCTGTATCTTAACGGGGTGCCGATGGGGTATTTCTCCGCAGAGAATATTATTGCTTATTTCAGGGCCGGTAGTCAGCCGGAACTGGTAGAACGCGGTGTACCTCCTTTTCTTATAGGGCGTTTTAACACGGTATCCCTTGACAAGGTGTACAGCAATTACGTTCCGGTCAGCATTGGCAGAAACAGAATCGCAGGCAGAAACGTGTTTATGGTTCGTCTGTCACCGAAGAAGAATGACCGTTACGGATATGTTCTCTACATTGATGAAATAACAAAGATTCTGCTGCAGGTTGACGTGGTCAATCCTACGGACGGTCAGATGGTGGAATCTTATATGGCCACGCATTTTGTTAATACATCCGAACCGAATAAAATAATTCAGAAGATTAACGAGGCTTATCTAAATGATCCGGTGATTGTCGAAATGACATCAAAGAATCGTGAAGCGTCAGAATCAGTCGAAGGTGAGGCTGCGGATAATGATTCAGCGGCATCTGACATCAGTAAGAAAAAGCGTGCTGAAGATATCAGGAAGCTGGGGTGGGGGCTTTCATATGTTCCGAGCGGTTACGAGCTTGTGAAGATAGAAAAGAATTCAATTCCGGATCAAAATTCCGAGGCGGAGCATCTGCTTTATACCGACGGCCTTTCTGATCTGTCCGTATACCGCATAAAGGCTCTCGAAGGAAGTGAGTTCCCAGTGGTCAAACAGGGAACAACCAATCTTTTTCGTTACAGGGCTGATCCATACGAAATAGTTGTTGTAGGCGATATTCCTGTGGAAACGGAAAAGAAAATTGCCGAATCGTACAGCGTACCCGGAAATAATTAATGAACTCAAACAATGCATATCTTGAGCGTCTTGCTCTTGTTGTCAGTGTAAACGAAGAATGCAGAACGGCTGTCTGTGAATATGGCGTTAACGGCCTGTGCGGCTCGTGCACGGAAAAATCAGACAACTGTGTTCCGGATATCTTTGCTTCCGGGCCTAAAACAATGTCCTTTACACTGAAAAACACCTGTGATGCCAAGGTTAATCAGGTGGTGAGAGTCGGTGTTCCGGCAAAATCACTTTTGCTGAGCTCTTTTATTTCCTATGTAATTCCCCTTGTTTTCATGATATCCGGTGCCGGTCTTGCATTCTGGCTCATGTCCGGACATGAAAATGCCGACATATATGCGTCAGTCGGAGCATTCATCGGTCTTGTTTCCGGATTTGTTACGGCCGCAATTACAGCCAAAATCATGCAGAACACCATATGGAATCCCAGAATGCTCGGGGGCCTGCCTTTCACTCCAAAATGCAATACACAACAAAAGTAGAAAATTAGAGTATAATGCTGTTTTGATTTAACTATAAAATTTTAATTTCAGCTCCGTTATGCGTAATAAAAGCGTTTCCGTCGTCCTGTCGGATTTATTATCCTGGAGAAATCATATGCCGGATTATGATTGTGTTTAACGGCCGGAGCTGACAGAGACAGATTAATTTGGAAGAGATTACAGGCTCCCTTACGAAGAATGATAAAGAATAATATTAGAAACTTTTCAATTATTGCCCATATTGACCATGGTAAATCCACGCTGTCCGATCGTCTGATTCAGTTGTGCGGCGGTCTGACTGAGAGAGAAATGCAGGAACAGGTTCTGGATTCCATGGATATAGAGCGTGAACGTGGAATTACCATCAAGGCCCGTTCCGTAACCTTAAACTATAAGGCCAGAAATGGTGAGGTTTATGAGCTTAATTTCATTGATACTCCGGGACATGTGGACTTTTCTTATGAGGTGTCCAGGTCGCTGGCTGCCTGTGAAGGTGCGCTTCTTGTAGTTGATGCAGGGCAGGGTGTGGAAGCTCAGACCCTGGCCAACTGTTATCAGGCAATTGATTTAAACCTTGAAGTACTGCCTGTACTGAACAAGATTGACCTGCCGGCTGCCGATCCTGATCGCGTGGCGGCTGAAATAGAGGATATTGTCGGAATTGATTCATCTGAAGCCGTAAGATGTTCCGCAAAAACCGGTGTCGGCGTAGATGAGATTCTTGAGCAGATTGTTGAAAAGATTCCTGCACCTGAAGGAGATCCGGAAGGAAAACTGGAGGCTCTGATCATCGATTCCTGGTTTGATGATTATCTTGGTGTTGTTTCTCTCGTCCGTATTAAGAACGGTCATCTTAGAAAGGGAGACAAGATTAAGGTAATGAGTACCGGCGTCTGCTGGGGTGTGGACAGACTCGGCGTGTTTACTCCGAAACTCGAGGATCGTCGCGAACTTTGCTGCGGCGAGGTTGGTTGGGTTGTCTGCGGTATTAAGACCATTCACGGAGCTCCGGTAGGTGATACCTTAACAAATGCGAAGGACGGAACACTTGAACCGCTTCCGGGCTTCAAGAAGGTTAAGCCTCAGGTTTATGCTGGTATGTTCCCTATTTCCACGGATGATTATGATGCGTTCAGGGAAGCCCTTGACAAGCTGTCTCTTAACGACGCTTCACTCTTCTTCGAACCCGAAAACTCAACGGCTCTCGGCTTCGGATTCCGTTGCGGCTTCCTCGGCATGCTGCATATGGAAATCATTCAGGAAAGACTGGAAAGAGAATACAATCTTGATCTGATAACCACTGCACCGACCGTGGTGTATGAAATTGAGCTTACCAACGGAGAAGTCATAAAGATTGATTCTCCGGCAGCACTTCCTCCGGTAAGCAATATTGCTGAAATCAGGGAGCCTATAGCAGAGTGTAATATTCTTACACCAAATGAATACATCGGTAATGTGATGCAGCTGTGTCAGGAAAAGCGCGGTATTCAGACAAACATGGTTTATCACGGTAATCAGGTGGCGCTGACTTATGAGATTCCTATGGCTGAAGTCGTGCTGGACTTCTTTGACAGACTGAAGTCAACGTCCCGCGGTTACGCATCACTTGATTACAGCTTTAAACGTTTCCAGCCGGCCAAGATGGTAAGACTGGATATCCTGATAAGTCAGGAAAGGGTTGATGCTCTGGCAATAATTACCCATAAGGATAATGCGGTAAGTAAAGGCAGACTTCTAGTGGAAAAGATGAAAGAGCTTATTCCTAGACAGATGTTTGATATTGCCATTCAGGCTGCAATAGGCAGTCAGATTGTTGCGAGAAGCACGGTAAAGGCTTTGCGTAAGGACGTTCTTGCCAAGTGTTACGGCGGTGACATCACCAGAAAGCGTAAACTTCTGGAAAAGCAGAAGGAAGGTAAGAAGCGCATGAAAGCCTTAGGTAAGGTTCAGGTTCCGCAGGAAGCCTTCCTGGCCGTTTTACAGGTGGGAAGTGAATAAGAGGTACCGTAGTGAATAACATTACTCTTATCTTATATGTGGCGACAGGTTTGTCGGCACTGTTCTGGTTTGCAGATCTTCTTTATTTCAAACCAGGCCGCAAGCAGGCATTAAAGAATGCGGAAATTTCACACAGAATACCGCTGACGCGTAAGGAAAAGGAAGCCATAATGAATTCCAACGGCTTTATCAGTTCCATCGCCAGCTGTTTTCCCGTACTCTTTGTTGTTCTGATTGTGCGTTCATTCTGTTATGAACCGTTCAGGATTCCTTCCGCATCCATGATGCCGACTTTACTCAGAGGAGACTTCGTGATTGTGGAAAAGTTTAGGTATGGTCTGCGTAACCCTCTGAATAACGAGACATGGATTAAAACATCATCTCCGCAAAGAGGGGAGATTGTCGTATTCAAGTATCCTGAAGATACAAAAATCGATTATATTAAGCGCATAATCGGTCTTCCCGGTGATACCGTTGTTTTTAACAAGGGCGAGCTGTTCATAAAGCCTGCCGGTGAATCGAACTATACGAGAATTTCAGCTGTTGAGGATCCTGCTTCTCAGCAGATGTGGACGGCCGTTAATCTGAGTTATACGAGTGAACACGGGCTGACGGGAACAGAGGATCTTCTGGGCTATAAGCATAAAATAATGCACGACAGTTCCGCAAATATAGTGGAAAAGTTCTATGTTCAGGGAGACAGACATTACGGTGAATGGGTAGTTCCCGAAGGCAGTTATTTTGTAATGGGTGACAACCGTGAACATTCACGTGACAGTCGTTTTTGGGGATTTGTACCGGATAAGTATCTGGTAGGAAGGGCTGTAGGCATCTGGTTCAGCGGAACATTTGATTCCGGTATAAGGATCGATAGATTGGGAGGCCTGGAATAAATTGGCTAATGCAAAGGATCTGAAGGAAAGATATTTTAGACTGGAAAAATCCTTGGGATATGAATACAGGGATCTTGGTTTTTTGGAAAATGCACTTACCCACAGAAGTGCCAGCACAGTGCATAATGAAAGAGTTGAGTTTCTCGGCGACTCAATTTTAGGTTTTGTAATAGCCGACAGATTATTTGAACAGTTTCCGGCAGTTCAGGAAGGCGATCTTACAAGAATGCGTTCAACACTTGTTAAGGAAGTCACGCTTGCGGAAATTGCACGTGAGTTTAAGCTCAGTGATTATTTAATTATGGGGCCGGGTGAGCTTAAGAGCGGCGGTTATCGTCGTGACTCGGTATTAGCCGATGCCGTTGAATCAATAATTGCTTCAATTTATCTGGACAGCGGTCGAAGCATAGAGGTAATCAGAGAACTGATCCTTACATGGTTTGAAGGCAGGTTGAAGGTTATTCATCCGGGGAATGATCAGAAAGATTCCAAAACTCAGCTTCAGGAATTTCTGCAGGGGAGACATCAGCCTCTGCCTATATACACCGTAACTGAGATTACCGGAGAGGATCATGATCAGAGTTTCACGGTAAGATTAACCTTTGAGAACAATCCGAATGAAGCTTACATCGGATACGGCACCAGTCGCCGTAAAGCTGAGCAGAATGCCGCTGCCAAGGCTTTACAGGTAATTTGTTTAAAAAATACTAAGAGGTAATACCTTGAATTCTGACTTTGATTTAGATGAAGTTGTGTCATCAGACACTCATTGCGGTTTTGTGGCCATAGTGGGCAGGCCAAACGTGGGTAAGTCCACTTTGCTTAATAAGATTTTAGGTCAGAAGGTAAGTATAACCTCAAGAAAACCTCAGACCACGAGACATCGTATTGTGGGTATTGATACCGAAGGTCTCTATCAGACCATTTATGTTGATACTCCGGGTCTGCACAAAGAAGAAAAGAGAGCCATCAATCGTCTGATGAACCGTGCCGCTGAAAGTTCAATAGGTGACGTGGAACTGATATTTTTCGTGGTGGACTGTGCACGCTGGAATCAGGATGACGAAATGGTTCTGCAAAAGATTAAACAGGTAAACATTCCGACTGTTCTGGTTATCAATAAAATTGATTCGGTTCAGAACAAGAAGGAACTTCTGCCTGTTATGGAGAAGCTTTCAGGAAGACTTAATTTTAAGGATGTGATTCCTGTATCTGCCAAGCAGGGTACCAATGTTGAGACCCTTAAAGAACTTGCCAGGGAATCGCTTCCTGCCTGTGAATTCTGCTTCCCTGATGATTATATTACGGACAGATCAAGCCGTTTCATGGCTGCAGAGATTATTCGTGAAAAGTTAATGCGCTATACCGGGGACGAGCTTCCTTACAGCGTAACCGTTGAAATTGAAGACTATAAGATTCAGCCTAACGGCACGGTTAAAATTAATGCCCTGATTCTGGTTGAGAGAGAAGGTCAGAAAAAAATGATTATCGGCGCCGGCGGTGAAAAGCTGAAGACGATAGGTACCGAAGCCAGAAAAGACCTTGAAAACATGCTGGAATCAAAGGTGTTCCTGCAGATGTGGGTAAAGGTGAAATCCGGATGGGCTGATGATGAAAGAGCTCTGAGATCCTTAGGTTACATGGATTTTATGGAATAGTCCGGACATAAAGACTGAATTCTGTTTGTTGTTCCCGGCAATGGTATTACGGATAAGAAATTGTATACAGGTAATCGTGGTCGTGAGACCGTATGCTTTGTGATAAGAGCCGTTCCTTACAAGGAAAGCTCCCTGATTATCGATGCCTTAAGCATGGATATGGGACGTATTTCCTTTGTGGCCAAGGGGGCAAGAAACGTTAAGAGCAGTCTTAAATCCATGCTTCAGCTGTTTACGCCTCTTAAGGTAACGCTGAAGGGACTTAATAACAGCCTTAAAACTCTGGTTGAATGCAGTCCTGCGGGAAAGCAGATTACCTATCTTCCGCCTACTCTTTTTTCCGCTCTTTATGTCAATGAACTGATTTATTTTCTCTATCGCATTGAGGATGACAGTACCGGAGTCTTTTCAGCATATGTCGAGGCTCTGGACAACATGCTTGATGAGCGCAGAGTTGAGCAGTCGCTCAGAAATTTTGAACTGACACTGCTTGAAGAGCTTGGTGTGGGTGTGGATTTTTATCATGAAGCCGGCAGTGATGAACTGATTAAGCCGCATACCTGGTATTTCTACCGAATGAACCATGGCTTTGTCCCGGTTGATCAGGAAATGATAAGTGCCAATATCAGTATAGAAGATGTCTACAGGGGAGGGGATTTGCTGGAAATCCTTGAAAGACACTTTACTCCATCCTCTCTCAGGGCGGCCAAGAGAATATGTCGCAAGAATATTCAGTATCTGCTTAACGGCCGGGAAATAATGAGCAGAAAGCTTTACATTGATTATCTCGAATCATCTGAAAAGTCTGATGAATCGGGTAACCGCAACAGATAACCGTATTATTCTGCGTTTTCTGTCTGTTCCTCAACGGCAGTTAACATATTAAAAAGCCTTTGGACTGCATCCAAAGGCTTTTATCGTTAAACATTCCGATATTTATCCGAAAACCAAGGCTTCAGCCCGTTACTTTTTCGGAGGAACGGAGGTGCTCTTCAGCTGTTTTAGCCAGCCCTGACCGTTCTTTTTGATGTTCTCAATGAAGTCTTCAAGCTCAAGAAGCTCCGGCTCCAGGTCATCCACGGTGCTGCCCTGCTTGATGGCAAGCTCTATGGTATTGCACAGTTCTTTGACCTTAGGCATGCCGCAGTAAACTGCTCCGCCTGCAAATTTATGAATCACAGGAGCCAGTTCCTTTTCGTTGCCTTTTTTGAGCTTTTGATAGTCATTTTCGAACTTCGGAATACTGTCAAGGAAACCCTGTAACATGTCCACGGCCAGATCTTTCTTGTTTGCAGCCCTGGTAAGGGCTTCGGTAACCGTCCACAGAGCATTGCCTGCGGCAGTAGCCGTCTGGACCTTTGGTTGGGTCCCGGCCACATTGTTAACGGAATTTGCCGTCACGGTAGCCTTAGCGGTTGCTGACGGCTGAGCCTGCTGCTCCTTAATTCCCTCCTGTGGGGATTTCTTTTTCGCAAGTGTGGTCAGCGGTTTTCCGGAGACATTGCTGTTTGTATTTTCCTGCGGTTTAGGATCTGCCTGGGTAACAGACGTTCTAATCGGTAATTTTGCCGCATTAGGATTCTTTATGCCGACGGAAGGAGTTTTCTGGGCACTCTTTCCTGCTACGCGCGGTATCCTTGAAAGGTTCACGGCTGATGCGGCAGGTGTTTTTGCATCCGTTGCCGTTGCAGATCTGTCAGCAGGTTTGGTATCCGGCTGTGTTCCTGATACGGTGTCGGTAACAGTAACAGCAGGAACAGAGTGGGCTTTATCTTCGGTAAGGACTGCTTCCTCTTTTTTAACTACCTTGATTTTTTTACTCTTGTGCTGAGAATGTTCCTCTGCTGTTTTTGTCTGCTCGTCATTCTTTTTCTCACCGGTTATGGCGGCAGGGGCTACTTTGCAGTATTTGAGAACCATCTTTTTAAGGAGCTCCTCATCCAGAGGTTTTGACATGTAGTCAGCCATGCCTTCCCTGATGAATCGTTCCTGTTCCTCTTTCACAACCAGTGCAGTAACCGCAACTATAGGAGTTTCCCTGTTGTTCACTCCTTTCTTGATATTTTTCATGGTAGTCACGCCATCCATGATAGGCATCTGGATATCCATGAATATCAGGTCAAATTCAGTGTGGAGACACTGTTCAATAGCATCATGTCCGTCTGATGCCGTATATACGTCGGTAACAAGATCCTTAAGGAGAGCCTTTATCAGCGACAGATTTATTGGGTTGTCGTCAACGGCGAGAATTGACGCAGGAATAAGATTTGTATTGGTGCTGCTGATTTCTTCTGTTTTGTTTTCAGAAGTACTGCTTGCAGTATCTTCTGTTTTTTCTTCAGAGGCATCAGGAGCCGTATTCTGAATCTTAGGTGTCTCGCTGCTTTCATGGTGTGGCAGGCTTTCTGCGCCCTGTGACAGCAGGGCCTGCAGAATCTTTTCGGAAGTTACCGGCTTGACCAGTACCGAAACCTTGTCAGACAAGTCCAAAAGCTCTTTGTGTACCTTTTCATCCATAGTATTGACGGCAACAATGACTTTCTTGACCTTTGACAGATCGAGGGCATTGAAAGTCGTGAGGAGTCGGTTGAATTCAAAGTTGCTCGGCTGTCCGATGACTATGTAATCAGGGCTGTCTGCGGTCGCCAGGGCATTAATCGCACCGGTTGTTGAAACGGCAAATACGTCCATCTCGATTTCCTGGAGAATGCTCTTGATGGAATCTCTTACCCATGTGTTGTTTTCAATGACAACCACACGGTTGTGGGCAAGAGCTCTCTGTTCAGGAGTTTTGATGTTGAGAACAGGTGAAATTCCCTTATTCAGAATAATGTTGAAATTGAATGTCGTTCCCTGTCCTGGTTCAGATGTCAGTGATATTTTACCGCCCATCTGTTCAATCAGGTGACTGGTAATGATAAGCCCCAGACCTGTACCACCGTAGCGGCGGGATATTGATGAATCAGCCTGTGTAAAAGGTTTGAACAAGGTGGTCTGTTTTTCCGGATCTATACCGATACCGGTATCCCTTACTGATACGGCGAGATTTATCTTGGTGATAGGAATCCCGTTGGATTCCATCTTGGAGATTTTAAGTGCCACGTTTCCGTTCTTTGTGAACTTTATGGCATTGCCGAGAAGGTTTGTCAGAATCTGCCCTACACGAATAGGGTCGCCGATGACGTAATCATGTACGTCAGGATCGATGTTTACTGTTAATTCGATACCTTTCTGATAAACGGTTGGAGTAAGAAGGTTGACGGTTTCGTAGCAGGCCTTTCTCAGTGAGAATGGAATTTCCTCAAAACTCAGCTTTCCGGCTTCAAGTTTTGAGAAGTCAAGAATGTTGTTTACGATGGACAGCAGATTCTTGGCGCTGCGTTCGATTGTCTGAAGATATTCTGACTGATTGTTTCGTAATGGAGTTTTATAGAGCTGCTGTGCAAAACCTATGATGCCGTTAAGAGGGGTTCTCAGCTCGTGTGACATGTTGGCAAGGAATTCTGATTTGATCTTGGATGCTTCGTTTGCCTGGTTAAGGGCGGAATCGAGCTTGTTGTTCTGATCATCAAGAAGGTCAAGGGTCTGTCTGAGGTCGTTTGTGGCTTCGTCCACGCTGTACTGCATCTGGTTGTGGTACTCGGTCATGCTGTCAGCCATGGAATTGATATAGTTGCGCAGACGTTCGAGCTCACCGTACATGATACCATTAACCTTTGTGTTTACATTTCCTTCACGGATTTCGTAAATTGTGGTGGTAAGACGGTTTATCGGATCCACGATAATTCGGTTCAGATTGATTCCGAACAGCAGACTGAAAAGAATTCCCAAACCAAGGACCACAAGAGCCATGGTTACGCTTGAGTACATGTCAATAACAGTCTGTTGAGTGATAAGGTATATGCATACATATCCTGCAACGGGACGCGGGTAATTAATCTTGCTGTTGGTGAAGCTGAGCTGTTCCTCCTCGCCTTCATATGGGGATTTTGTTTTATCAACGTACAGCTTCAGCATGTCTGCTTCATTGTAAGTGTAAATCGGCATGCGCATGATTATGCCGCCGTTTTCCGAATAATCAACGCTTGCGGATTCGTAGATGTACTGATTTTTCAGAGGATCCAGACGGAACTGGTTGATTTCGGGAGCCGAACTCGATGTTACCAGCATGTTGTTGTCGTGATCAAATACGGAAATTGCCAGAACATCTCTTGAGTTCTGTCTGTGAAATTCGTTAATGAGTCCCTGTGCCAGTATTTCGTCGCTTTGTGACATGGCATAGCTGAGGCTGGTTGCCAGCGGGCTCAGTATCTCCCTGCCGTGCTCAATAAGTTTGTTATTAAGTCTGGTGTAGTTACTGAACAGAAAGTATGTCATTGTGGCCAATCCCACAATAAGCAGGGGGAGAATTGAATATATCAGTATTCTCGTGCGCAGACCGTGCCGATTCATTTGAGCCTCTTACTCGTTAATGATAAAAGAATCGAAAAAGTATATAATATTTACCAGTTTCCTATTTTAGCAACTTTAAGTATTCTTAACTAGAAGATGGACGATCTTTTAGACTCAAATATGTCTTATGTTAGAATTTTAAGATTTTATAAAATGAATTCCCGGCAGCTGTGAAAAGCATATGACTGGTCTTATGCCGTATGTGCTGATGATATGATAACAGTTACGGTTACCGTTCGCAGATAAATAAAATATAGAGTTAGGTATGGTTAAGTTTTTTAAGCCGCAGAAAAAAGAAGTTTCACCCAAGCATTTTGCTTTAAGTATCATTGACGCCGATATAAGCGGGCGCGGCGTCGCCAGGGACGGTAACGGAATTACCTGGTTTGTTCCCGGAGCTCTTCCCGGTGAAGAAGTTGTTGTAAGAGCAGTTTCCGTCAAAAAGAATAACATCGGTGAGGCGGAACTCATCAGCGTCAAGAAACGCAGTGAACAGAGAATTTCTCCTAAGTGTCCAAATACCGGGTGCGGTGGCTGTTCACTCCAGCATATTTCCGTTGAGCTTGAGAAACGTTTCAAGGCTGACGGTATTGTACGTCTCATGAAAAAGAATCTGGGCATTGATCCAGGAACTCCTGATGATATAGTTTCCGGTGAGGAATTCGGATACAGGCGTACGGCAAGACTGTCAGTAACCGGGGATCGTCGGGAAATTCATTTGGGTTTTCGTGAGGAAAAGGGCAAGAATCTCGTGGAAATAGATTCGTGCTGTGTGCTTCATCCTGATCTTTCAGATTTAATTCCGGTAATCAGAGAGGTTCTCAACGAAATCTCCAATTTCAAGCTGATAGGTCATGTTGAACTGGTTAGGGCAGACAACATTACGGCTGTGATGTTCAGATGCATAAACAGTCTCGAGCCTTCAGACTTAAAAACCCTGTTTAATTTTGGTAATAAGAACGGAGTTGCTGTATATGTACAGACGCGTCATGAAAAGGGTAAGGAAGATCTTGAAGACTGGGAAGAACTTGACCTTCTGAACGAAGACATTTTGAACGGAGAAAAAGGTCTTTACTACACCATTGACGACAAGAGAATATATTTTGTTCCCGGGGATTTCATTCAGGTCAATGATGAGATTAACAGACTCATGGTCAGCAGGGTTATGAACTATCTTGAACTTACCGCTGATGACAGACTTCTTGATTTATTCTGCGGGTTAGGTAACTTTACCTTGCCGATAGCTTCAAGATGCGAACACGTGTACGGCATTGAAGGCGTCTGGAATATGGTTAAGGAAGCGCAGGTTAATGCTGAGCGTAACGGTATTGCCAATGCGGAGTTCTTTGTTCATGATCTTACGGATGATTTTGAGAAGACGCTTTGGGCCAAAAGCAAATTCAATAAGGTAATGCTGGATCCTGGACGGGCAGGAGCGGAAAAGGTTATCGGATATCTTATGAAGAAGAAGCCTGAGACGATAGTATATGTTTCATGCAACCCGCTGACCATGATTCGTGACATTAGGGAAGCTCTATCCAAGGGCTATAAGCTGAGCCGGTGGAGTGTTTTTGACATGTTTCCGAAGACGGAACA
>CACWVT010000002.1 GCA_902764345.1 uncultured Ruminobacter sp. | reverse complement strand
CAGTTACGTAAAGTCTGAACATGAACACCAAGCAATTTAGCAGCCTGTCCAATTGAAATAATCTTATTCACTACAAATAAACCTATAACTATTTTAAATATGTTATAAACTATTTATAGATTTAGTCAAGCAGTTGTTAACCCTGAGTTTTCGGCTGTCGACCAGTCTTGCAAAGGTGGAACCTGCCGGTCCCAGACCTATTACCGCAATGTCATATACAATTCTGTCCAAAATAATATCCTGCCATAACCGCACCGATTAATGGCGGTTAGTATAAGACAGAGAATGCTTCACATCAACCTTAACGTACTGCAATACGGTGACAGCACTCGGAAAATCCGCATTAGGGATTCCCGGATTTCTGTTTGGGCGAAAAGCCTCCCGGATAAACTTAAAAGTAAGATAAAACGTGCTGACGCCACGTATTTGCCGCAAACCGCGGTAAAAATTCAGTGCAATGTCAAAAATAGCCGATAACCGTAATGCGGCACGTGATGAATTACGCTAATATTCGGAGGAGCAGAGGGCGGACTGACGGCATGTCTGCCGTATGTCACGCCACGGGAGGAAAATTTCTGTCATGAAGGTTTTTCAGATTGTCGGAGTGCGTAAATCCGGTAAAACCACAACCGTTGAACGTCTCATAGGAAAACTTAAACAGAAGGGCTACAGTGTCGGCACCGTAAAGTGCATTAACTGTCCGGTCTTCAGCCTTGACGGAAACGCTAAGTCAAATACCGCAAGACACGCTGCGGCGGGAGCGGACGTGGTGGCGGCCTTTGGCAGAAATGAGACGGATTTTATTTTTCCGGGTGGTCAGGACATTGACAGAACACTTTCCATTATGAGTTTCTGCAACCCCGATTTCTGCATAGTGGAAGGCGGCTATGAATTTAATCTTCCGCGCATCGTGTGTCTCAGAAGCATGAGTGAACTGTCTGACCGTCTTACGGAAAAAACCTTTGCCGTTGCCGGGGTTCTGGCTGATACCCAGTATTCCGTCGGGGAACTTCCTGCTTTAAGCGCACTTACGGATGAGGGGCTGGAAAAGCTGGTTTTCATGGCCGAAAAAAATGTTCCGGATCTGATTCTTCCCGTCGGAAGACTTCCGCGTCCCGAGTCCTGCCGAAACTTCTGCCGGGGATGCAGAAAGCACGTTGCGGAATGTCCGGAAGAAAAATGACACCGGAATAATATAATAAAAAAACATAACATACAGTAATTTAAAGAGACTAACAATGAACACCATAACCGGTACTGTCAGCAGTATCTGTATCAGTCCCCGCAGGGGAACTGCCAAAGACGTGGTTGCGGAAGCAAGACTTATTGCGGACTGGGGGATTGAAAATGATGCCCATGCCGGCAACTGGCACCGCCAGATAAGTCTGCTGCCCAGAGCCGCAATCAGCGATTTCAACCAAAAGGGCGCAGGCGTTCAGCCCGGAGCCTTCGGCGAGAATCTCATCATTGACGGCATTGACGATCTTAAGACTCTGTCCACGGGACAGCGTCTTGAAATCGGTGAATGCCTGCTTGAAATAACCCAGATAGGCAAAAAGTGTCACAGTCACTGCGACATCTTCAAAAGAATGGGGGAATGCATAATGCCCCGTGAGGGAATATTCGCCAGAGTTCTGAGGGGCGGAGTAATCAGAGAGGGAGACAGGGTCATGATCACGGATTACGAACCGCTTACGGCTGCCGTAATAACCTTAAGCGACAGGGGGGCCGCAGGCCTGCGGGAGGATCTGAGCGGGGCGTTACTGAGAGAACGTCTGTCAGCTGAAGGCTACAGGATTGTCGAGTATCTCCTTCTTCCTGATGATGAGGAACGTCTTAAGGGAGAACTCATACGGCTTGCGGATGAGGTGGGGGTTAACCTCATCATTACCACCGGAGGCACGGGGTTTGCGCCAAGGGATGTGACTCCGGAGGCTACGATGGCCGTGGCCACACGCAATGCTCCCGGAATAGCCGAAGCCATTCGTGCTGAATCCATGAAGATAACCCCGAGAGCCATGCTCTCAAGAGCAGTATCCGTCATCAGAAACAGAACTCTCATAGTAAATCTTCCGGGCAGCAGAAAAGCCGTCGGGGAATGTCTTGACGTCTGTCTGTCTCAGCTTGAGCACGGTCTTAACATCCTTCTCTGCAGAGACGGCGAATGTGGTCCTTCATAGGATAACTGCGTACTGAAGGCATTATCACGGGAAGGAGGTGATGCCTTACGGATTCCGTTTTGTACGGAATTTTTGTGGTGTATGGTCGGGCATTTAACGGACTACGGTATCTGACTTATGATTAGAAATACTTTTTTTAATATTGGGAAAACATCATTACTTATTTCATCGGCTCTTCTGCTGCAGCTTGCCGCAGGATGCGGGAACGGTGACGATGATAAGGCTGTGAAAGCTTCCGCCGGTGCGGATTTTCAGAAAACAAGGATAACCTTTTTTGCGGCGGCATCAATGACGGAAACACTTTCCGCCATTGAGAAGAAATACGAAAAGGCACATCCTGATACGGACATCGTATTCAGCTTTGATTCATCCGGAACACTCAAAACCCAGATAACCGAAGGGGCATACTGTGACATTTTCATGTCAGCATCACCTAAGCAGATGAATCAGCTTGATACGGACGAAGGCGGATATGTACTGAGAGATACCCGTACCGATCTTCTGGAGAACAGACTGGTGCTTGCCGTTGCCGACGGGAATCCGAAGAAAGTTGCAGGGTTTGAGGAACTTCCCGCAGCCGTCAGAAGCCGCAGCCTGCTTCTTGCCGTGGGAAATTCGGATGTTCCCGCAGGACAGTATGCCATGAAACTTTTTGATTATTACGGCATGAAGCCGGCGGATCTTTATGAATCTGGCAGCGTTACCCTCGGAAGCAACGTTAAGGAAATTACCTCTCAGGTAAGGGAAGGTACCGCAGATGCGGGGATCATTTATGCAACCGATGCAAGGGCTGCAGGACTTGCCGCCGTCGACGAGGCGGATACCGGGATTGTCGGCCGGGTGATTTATCCCGTGGCCGTGCTGAAGCAGTCCGTACATGCGGATAAGGCCCGCAGCGTGGTTGAGTACCTGAAGAGCCCTGATGCCGCTTCAGTCTTTGAGGAGGCCGGGTTTACCGTCATTAAACCGGCTCCGGCTGATGACGGTGACGGAAAAAAGGCGGTTTCAGACAGTTCCGTAACGGAACTTAAGACAGGTGACAGATAACCTGCAGAGGAGGAAAACGACAGGTGGAAGAAATGGATCTCTATCCGTTATACAACTCGGTGAGAATTGCCCTGATTTCTACGGTGATTATCTTCTTTGCCGGGACGGCCGCCGCCTATTACATTTCCAGACTGCCGCGGGCGGTCAAGGGATTTTTAGACGTGATTCTCACGATTCCTCTGGTGCTTCCTCCGACGGTTATAGGCTATCTGCTGCTCAGGGGACTGGGTCCTCACAGACTGTTCGGGGAATTCTTCATGAATACCTTTGACATCAGGCTTACCATGACCTGGTGGTCAACGGTTATCGCCACCTCGGTCGTAAGTTTTCCTCTGATGTACCGTTCCTGTCGCGGGGCCTTCGAATCATTTGACACGAACATTGCCGATGCAGCCAGAACCCTGGGACACGGCGGAACATTCATATTCTGGAGACTGATGCTTCCCGTGTGCCGTTCCGGGATAATCGCCGGCATGGTGCTGTCCTTTGCGAGAGCGCTCGGTGAATACGGAGCCACCAGCATGGTGTCAGGTTATATACCCGGAGAAACCGCCACGGTTTCCACCACCGTGTATCAGCTGTGGCGCACGGAGAATGACGAGCTGGCAATGAAGTGGGTTCTCATCAATCTGCTTATTTCATTCACGGTGCTGTTTTTTATGAACATGCTGGAAAACCGCAGGAGGAAGATTTAAATGTCTCTTACCGTGGATATTGAAAAGAAGCTTGATAATTTCAGCCTGAAGGTCTCATTTGAGGCCGGTGACGGCGTTACTTCACTCCTCGGAGCGTCAGGATGCGGCAAGAGCATGACCCTGCGCTGCATAGCCGGCGTGGCAACGCCGGACAGAGGCAGAATCGTACTGGACGGCAGGGTGCTTTTTGATTCGGAAAAGGGCATCAATATTCCTCCGCAGAAACGGAACACGGGGTTTCTTTTTCAGAATTATGCACTGTTTCCCAACATGACGGTGCGGGAAAACATTCTGACCTCCGTGAGAGGCGGATACGGTGCTGCCGAAAAAAGACGGATGACGGATGAGGTTATCGAAAGACTCCATCTGACAGACGTGTGCGATCTGATGTCTTCGGAGATTTCCGGCGGTCAGATGCAGCGTACGGCGCTCGCCAGAATCATGGTTAACGGGGCAGAGATAATCCTTCTGGATGAGCCGTTCTCCGCACTGGACGAGCATCTGCGCTTTGCCGTGGAGAATGAGCTTTACGGCATCATGAGAGATTTCAGCAGAACAGTCATACTGGTATCCCACAGCCGTGACGAGGTCTACAGACTGAGTGACCGCGTGGCCGTAATGAACGGCGGCAGGATCGAAACGGCAGGGCCGGTGCGTGAAGTTTTCAGAAATCCCCGTACGGTGTGCGGAGCCAGACTGACAGGTGTAAAGAACATAGCTCCCGCAACCGTGGATGGAAACAGAATTTTGCATATTCCGGCCTGGGGAATCAGCAGGGAGCTTCCTGAAAATACCGAGACTTCCGGGATTACCGCTGCCGGAATCCGCATGAACGATCTCAGGGCTGAAAGACCTGACGGCGTGTGCGGACGTTTTTATGATTTTGACATTGTCAGGGTTACGGAGAATCTGTTCAGCCGAACGGTGGAGCTCGGAGCGGCAGGCTCCGGGGACCATTTGCCTCTCTACTGGCAGGTCGCGGGTGACGGCTGGCATCATGACGGCAGAAGTAGGATAAGCCTTTTTGTGCCGGATGATGCCGTAATGCCTCTTCGTGAAAATATTTGAGGAGATGAGAATGAAAGGGGTAAAAAAACTTTTCTTTCGGGAAACAAGAGACATGCTTCTCGCTGAAACCGGAGTTATCGATACTGAAACCGCGGACATATCCGGAGTTTTCGGCAGGGTGATTGCCGAGGATGTCGTTGCCGGGATGATGATTCCGCATTATGACAGATCTCCGTTTGACGGCTATGCGTTCAGAAGCTCTGACACGGCAGGTGCCTCGGAGGACAGTCCAGTTACCTTCAGGGTCATATATGAGACCAGGGCGGGGGATGTTTCCGGCAGGGCACTCGGCAAAGGCGAGGCCGTGAAGATTCTGACCGGGGCTCCGATTCCGGAAGGAGCCGACTGCGTGCAGATGTATGAGAAAACGGTATTTGACGAAAATACCGTGACCATTACGGAGCCACTGGAGTACAACCGCAATGTAATCAGAGCAGGCGAGGATGTAAAGGCGGGAACCGTTCTTGCTGAAAAGGGAACCGTCGCCGATGCCGGAGTGGTTGGTCTGCTAGCCTCTCAGGGATATGCGGAGACCGAGGTGTACAGAAAGCTCCGTATTGCCGTGATAAGCACCGGCAATGAGCTTGTCGAGGTGGGAGAGCCGCTTCAGGGCAGCAGCATTTACAATACAAACCGTCATATGTTTCTTGCGGAACTTGCCCGCTGCGGTTTTGAAGCAGGATACGCCGGCACGGTCGGTGACGACACTGACAGGACGGCAGCTCTCATTAAGGCCTGCATGAATGAATATGACGCGCTAATCATCACCGGAGGTGTCTCCGCCGGGGATTATGACGTGGTTCCCGATGCGATGGAAAAAGCCGGTGTGAACATTCTCTGCCGCGGAGTGAAGATGAAGCCCGGCATGGCATGCGCCTACGGTTTTTCCGGAAAAAAGCCGTGTATGGCACTTTCCGGTAATCCGGCCTCTGCCATGACGAATTTTCACTGCATTGCCCGTCCGCTTCTGAGAAAGTATGCCGGTGAAAGGAACTGTCTTCAGGAAATCATAAAGGTCAGAATGACCGGTGATTTCGGAAAGGGGGCAAAAGGTGAACGTCTCTTAAGAGGCAGAATGAGCATCGAGGACGGAGTCGTCTGCATGAGACCGTCTGCCGGTCAGGGCAATGCGGTGATAAGCAGTATGGCGGGAGCCAATCTCATGGTGATTGTTCCTGCGGAGCACGGTCCGGTACGTGCCGGAGACGTGCTTGAAGGTTTTATGATTTAACGGATGCCCCGTTCATTCGTGCTGAAAGGGGCTGTTTTATGAAATGTTTTTATGAAAAAGATTGATGTCAGGGATGCCGTCGGCATGAAGCTCTGTCATGACATTACCGAAATGCGTGACGGTTTCAAGGGGGTGGCGTTCAAAAGAAACGCCGTCATCAGGGAAGAGGATGTCGAGCATCTCTTAAATATAGGTAAACGTCACGTGTTCGTCTGGGATGAATCCGTAAGGGAGGTTCATGAGGATGACTGCGCACTGAGACTTGCCGCCGCTACGGCGGCTGACGGAACTCATTACGAAGGTCCTTCAGAGGGAAAGACCGTAATGATTGCTGACAGGGAAGGTCTCTTTATCGTGAATACGGATCTCCTTGATGAAGTGAATCACATTGACGACGTAACCGTGTCATGTCTTCCGAATCATTATCCGGTAAAGCCGGGAATGAAGCTTGCCTCCATGAGGATTGTACCTCTGACAACGAAGGAGGAGAACATACTGGAAGCTGAGAGACTCTGCGGACAGCGCGGTCTTTTTGAGGTGCTGCCCTACAGGAAAATGAAGGTCGGCATCATCATTACCGGATCCGAGGTCTATCACGGCAGGATCAGGGACAGATTTGAGCCGGTATTAAGAGCCAAACTGAAAAAATATCCTGCGGAGATACTGGGGGCAACATTATGCGATGACGACGTCTCAATGATTACGGATGCTGCCGGAGACTATCTCGCCAAGGGAGCGGATTTTCTGATATTCACGGGAGGCATGTCTGTGGATCCCGACGATCTGACACCAGCCGCCGTAAGACGGCTCGGAGCTGACGTTCTTTCCCACGGTATGCCGGCGCAGCCGGGGAACATGACTCTGACGGCTTACCTTGGAGAGGTGACGGTGCTGGGAGTTCCCGGCGCAGCCATAGCCCTTCCCGTTACCACGCTGGACGTGCTGCTGCCGCAGATTTTTACCGGCAGAAAATTCACGCGGGATGATCTGATAAGACTCGGATGCGGCGGACTGTGCCAGAGGTGCGAGACATGTCATTATCCGAACTGCACCTTCGGAAGATACTGAGTGAAGGCGGAATACGGTGGAAGATCAATATTCCAGAAAGATTAACTATCTGCGTCTCTCGCTGACCCAGAGATGCAATTTCAGATGCTTATACTGTCATGCGGGACGGAACGGCTGTTCCGCTCCGGATGAGCTTTCGCTCCGCGAAATCGCGGTGATTGCTCAGGCTGCGTCCGAGATTGGCTGTACCGCAATTCGCCTTACCGGGGGAGAGCCGCTTGTAAGACGTGATATTTCGGAGATCTGTGAGACCGTGAGGACCGTTGCGAATCCTCAAAAGCTCGGTATTACCACCAACGGCTTTTTTCTGGGGCGTCTTGCCGGAAGTCTGTACGATGCCGGCGTCACTCACGTCAACGTAAGTCTTGATACCGCCGATGAAGCCGTTTTTGAAAAAATAACCGGCATCGACGGTTTTCGAACAGTGCTGGACGGAATCGGGAAAGCCGTGGCGACCGGCTTTAAGCGGGTAAAAATCAATGCCGTGCTTCTTCACGGCGTCAATGACAGCGAGGAGGCAGTCCGGAGACTGGCGGAGCTTACCGAACGGCTTCCGGTGGATCTTCGCTTTATAGAGCTGATGCCGTTCGGACTTACCGGAAGTGACTATCTGAAAAGCTTTGTTTCTAAGGAACTGGTATTCCGGGCTCTTCCCGATCTTGAAAAAATTCCGGATTACGGTGAAGGTCCGGCGGTGATGTATCACCGTCAGGGATCTCCCGGTAACATCGGCATTATTTCACCGATGACGGCGTGCTTCTGTAAAAGCTGCAACCGCATCAGGGTGCTTTCTGACGGCAGGGTGCGGCCGTGCCTTCTCGGTAGCCGGGAGTTCGGCATACGGGGACTCGGCGTGAAGGATACCGCGGATGTCCTGCGCAGGGCGATAGCCTCCAAACCCGCAAGCTATCGCGACGGATCTGATAATCTCAGAATAAACTGTGAAATGAAAAGAATCGGAGGATAATTCAAATGGGTGATTTTACTCATTTTAACGAACACGGAAGATGTCACATGGTTGATGTTTCGGAGAAGAGCGACACATCGAGAACGGCCGTGGCCGAAGGTTACGTATATGTCAGTTCCGAAACATTCTCGCTCATACGGAGCGGCGGCGTCAGAAAAGGGGACGTGCTTACGGTGGCCCAGATTGCGGGAATAATGGGAGCCAAGAGAACCTCAGACATAATTCCGATGTGTCATCCCCTGATGCTCAGCGGCGTGAATCTGGATCTGTCCCTTGATGAGGAAAAATCCGCCGTAAGGATAGAGGCAACCGTGAAAAACCGCGGCTCCACGGGCGTGGAGATGGAGGCTCTTACGGCAGTGTCCGTGGCTGCACTTACCGTATATGACATGTGCAAGGCGGTACAGCGTGACATGAGGATTGGAGACATCAGACTGCTTCACAAGGAAGGCGGGGTACACGGGGTATTTCATGCGGAATGACGTAAAACCTGAAATGTCAGGAGGCTTTGACGGAAAGATTGGCGTGGCGGTTCTTGCGGGTGGAAGATCACTTCGCATGGGAAGAGACAAGGCCGGACTTTCCTATGATGCGGACACCACCTTTCTGGAAAAGCTGTGCAGACGTCTGGATTTCTTTCCGTACCGGTACGTATCACGAAACGTCAGTCAGCATTACCTGATTGACGGTTTTGAATCCGTAACTGATGATTATCCGGAGTGCGGCCCGGCAGGAGGCATCCTTTCCGTACTTCGTAAAACCGAGGCTGATGCCGTGCTTTTTGTCGGCTGTGACATGCCGGACTTTTCGGCTGCCGAGGCTAAAAGACTGATGTCCCTTTATAACGGTGAGGATGTGCTGGTTCCGGTAACCGGAGATGTGTGGCAGCCGGTGTCCGCCGTTTACTCGGTCAGGGTATGCCGGATCCTGGAGAATGCCTTAAGCACGGGAAACAACCGTCTCAGAAACATCATCACGCAGACTGATTTCCGTACTGCCGACGTTCCGGAAGAGTTTTTTTTCAACTACGTAAACATCAATACCCCAGAGGAGCTTGAGAGCTTCAGAAGAGGTCATTCCTGACATTCCGGGCATCACCTGCGTGCTTGCTTTTTCCCGGTAAATACATTGGAATCCTTTTCCTGCCGTTTCCTGAAAAAACTTTTCTGAAAAATGCATGGTAACGGCTTCGTAAAAACAGTGATATATCTTGAATTTATTGAATCCCGTAGTGATTCTTTTTCCCTTTTTTTAACCCTGTCAAACCCCATAAAAAACGTCTCTGTATAATGATTAGTCAGTATAACGTCACGCATGTGGATTTTCGAAGAACACGGCGGTGTTGCGGCATTATGCATGAACGGACAGTTAATCCGGATTTCCCGATATATCAAGAACCGAATGCAGTCACGGTTATTCTGCAGAATCGGAAACGGATGGCCTTTAACCTCACAATTATGACGGAGGCCGGTTCAGAGCGGTGCGGCATAAATGGAGCGACTAATGTATAAAAAACAGGAATTAAAAAATACACAGAGAAGCAAACTTCTGAACAGCTTTCTGTCAACCTTTCAGAAAAGGGTTCTGGCGAATCCTCCGGGAGTCTGCTGCATATCCACTCACATAGCATATTTGCGTACCGCACGCAGTCAGACCTGCGGTAAATGCGTTCCCTGCGCCAAGGGACTTGAGCAGTTGGAAAAAATGATGCAGAAGATTCTGGACGGCTCCGCCGACATGGATCTTTACGTTGACATGCTGTGGCTGGCACAGACCATTAAGGATACTGCGGACTGCGCCATTGGCTATGAAGCCGCCTACATGGTCCTGGCGAACATTAAAAACTTCAAGGACGAATATCTCTATCACATTGAGCATCACAAGTGTCAGGCCAATGTTTCGGTAAAGGTTCCGTGCATGTACAACTGCCCGGCCAACGTCAACATTCCGGGATATATTGCCCTGATTGGTGCGGAGCGCTATGCCGATGCCATAAATCTTATCAGGGAGGATAATCCGTTTCCGACGGCCTGCGCATTCGTCTGTGAAAGACCCTGCGAGCTGCAGTGCCGCAGAAAACTGATAGACTCTGCCATCAATATCAGGGGACTTAAGAAGTTTGCCGTGGATCAGATTCCGGTGGATATGATTTCAACTCCTCCGAGAAACGTTACTACCGGCAAGAGAATCGCCGTGGTCGGCGGCGGACCTTCAGGTCTGACATGTGCCTATTTTCTGGCGAGAATGGGGCATTCCGTGGTGATATATGAGGCCAAGGAAAAGCTCGGCGGCATGTTAAGATACGGTATTCCAAACTACAGACTGCCTAAGGATCGTCTTGATCAGGACATCAGTGCTCTTCTGGCCGTCGGCGGCATAGAGGTGCGCTGCAATTCTCCGATAGGTACGGAAATCACTGCCGAACAGCTGGAAAAGGAATATGACGCCGTTTATCTCTCCATCGGCGCTCAGAAGGGCAGGGTAATTCCGATTAAGAACTATGACAATCCGAACGTGGCATCCGCGGTTGAAATGCTCGACCGCATAGGTCACGGAGAGCTTCCGGATTTCACGGGGAAGAACGTCGTCGTAATCGGCGGCGGCAACGTGGCCATGGACTGTGCCCGTTCCGCAATCCGCTGCGGTGCCGCATCCGTGACACTTGCTGTCCGTGAAAGGCAGGTTGACATGACGGCTCTTCCTTCAGAGATTCAGGGAGCCATTGAGGAAGGCGTGGAACTTATGACCATGTATGCACCTTCCGAAATCAGAATAGATGAAAACGGTAAAGTGGTAGGACTCATAACCAAGCCTCAGATTACCGGACACTATGACGAGCACACGGGACTGCCGTCCGTGCGTGATGCCGACAAGGAACCGTACGAGATTCCGTGCGACATCATATTCATGGCCATAGGTCAGGCCATCGTTTCCGAACCGTTCGCCGCCTACGGGGTAAGTCCGCGGGGAACCCTGATGACCGACAGCACCACTGCCATAAAGGATCATCCGGGCGTATTTGCCGGAGGAGATTGTGTAAGCGGTCCGGCCACGGCAATCATGGCAATCGGTGCCGGCAAGGTTGCGGCGGCCAACATTGACGAATATCTCGGGTTCCATCATGCCTACCGTCTTAACATAGAAATACCGGAGGTAAAGAGTAACATGCGCAGTCATTACGGCAGGGTAAACCTTACCGAAAAGTCAGCCAGGGAAAGAAAAAAGAGCTTCTGTCCGGTTGAGAACAGCATGTCACACGAGGAGGCAATGCAGGAATGCAGCAAGTGTCTGAGATGTGACGTTTTCGGCAGCGGAACCATGAAGGGAGGACTTTTATAATGGCTGAGAAGGTTAAGATTACTATTAACGGCCACGAATATGAGGCCGCAAAGGATCAGACAATACTTGAGGTCGCCAGGGCAAACGGCATATACATTCCGACGCTGTGCTATTTAAAAAACGTAAATGAAATAGGCGCATGCAGAATGTGCGTCGTCGAAATTGAAGGCCATTCGCATCTGTTCCCGTCCTGTAATACCAAGGTCTGGGAAGGTATGTCCGTGAGAACCGATTCCGAAAAGGTGAAGCTTTCAAGACAGTTCGTGCTGCAGCTTATGCTGGCTCATCATACCGTCCGCTGTTTAAGCTGTTCCAAGAGTGGCGACTGCGATCTGCAGAAGCTTGCGGTGGAGCTTGAACTGCCTACGGTAGAGGCCAATCCGTACGAGGCCGATACCGCAAAGCTTCCGGCAAGAACGGACAATCCGTTCCTTGCCTATTATCCTGAGCTGTGCATCGGGTGTCAGCGCTGCGTGAGTGTCTGCAGCCGCCGTGTCGGCAACGGAGTTCTCAACGCCTCCAAGATCGGAACCAGAACCTATATCGAGGCACCGTTCGGCCCTGACTGGAAGAATACGGACTGTGAACTGTGCGGCAACTGTGCCTCCGTATGTCCTACCGGTGCACTGGTTGCAAAGAACATGGGCAAATATCAGACCGGTAACGTGAACAGGGTGCTTACCACCTGTCCGCACTGTGCCACCGGCTGTCAGTTCTATCTCATGGTCAAGGATAACAAGATTGTTGACGTTCATCCTGCAGACGGTCCTTCAAACAAAGGACTCCTCTGTGTGAAGGGACGCTTCGGATCCTTTAATTTCGTGCATTCTCCTGATCGTCTGAGACATCCTCTGATTAAAAACAGGGAAACCGGAGAGTTCGAGCAGGCCACATGGGACGAGGCTCTGAATCTCATTGCCGAAAAGTTCGGGAAGATTAAGTCCGAATACGGGGCGGATGCGCTGGCAGGCTTTGCCTGCTCGCGTGCTCCTAACGAGGACTGTTATATGCTGCAGAAGATGGTGCGCTGCGCATTCGGCACCAACAACGTGGACAACTGCGCACGTGTCTGCCACTCCGCAACCGTGGCGGGACTTGCCATGACTCTGGGCTCCGGAGCCATGACCAATCCGATTGCGGACATAACCGAAGACGTGGATCTTATTCTTCTGGTGGGTTCAAATCCTGAAGAAGCACATCCGGTCATCGGCATGCAGATAAGGCAGGCAGTTTCGAAGGGAACCCATCTTATCGTGGTGGATCCGCGAAAGATAAGACTTTCAAGAGAGGCCGACATTCATATCAGACTTAAACCGGGAACCAATGTTGCCTTTGCAAACGGCATGATTAACATTATCATCAGCGAAGGACTTGCCGACGAAAAGTTCATCAGCGAAAGAACCGAGGGGTTTGAAGCACTGAAGGAAATGGTGAAGGATTACACTCCTGAAAAGGTTGCCGAAATCTGCCACATCGATGCCGACCAGTTGCGTGAGGCTGCAAGAATGTACGCCACGGCGAAGAAGGCACCGATTATTTACTGTCTCGGCGTAACGGAACACTCATCAGGAACCGAAGGCGTAATGTCTCTTTCCAATCTGGCCATGGTTGTCGGTAAGCTTGGCAGAAGCGGGTGCGGCGTAAATCCTCTCCGCGGTCAGAACAACGTGCAGGGCGCCTGTGACATGGGGGCTCTTCCGGGGGATTTCCCGGGATACCAGAAGGTTACCAATGAAAGCGTCGTGGAGAAGTTTGAAAAGGCCTGGAACGTAAAACTTTCCCGCAAGCCGGGGCTTCATGCCACCGACGTGTTCCCGGCTGCCGTCAGAAAGGAGGTTAGGGGACTCTTTATTTTCGGGGAAGATCCAGTGGTGTCGGATCCTGACCAGGGACATGTGATAAAAGCCCTTGAAAGTCTGGATTTTCTGGTTGTGTGCGATCTCTTCAAAACCAGAACGGCTGAATATGCCGACGTCATTCTTCCGGGAACCAGCTATGCCGAAAAGGAAGGAACGTTCAGCAACACGGAACGCCGTGTTCAGAGGGTGAGAAAGGCGGTTACCGTTGAAGGTGAAATGCGTCTGGATACCGACATCTTCACCGACCTGATGAACCGGATGGGATATCCTCAGCCGTATCTTCGTGCCGATGAAATCATGGATGAGATTGCGTCACTTACCCCGAGCTTTGGCGGTATAAGTCACAAGCGACTGGATGCGGGAGAATCCCTGCAGTGGCCGTGCCCTGACAAGAATCATCCCGGTACCCCGATACTCCATGTCGGAAAGTTTACCAGAGGTCTCGGCCTGCTGCGTCCAATACCTTACCGTGCTAGTCAGGAGCTTCCTGATGATGAATATCCGTTTATTCTGATGACCGGCCGCATTCTTTATCACTATAATGCCATGGCCATGACCGGAAGAACAAAGGGGCTTGTTGAAAAGGCAGGGGCATCATTCATTGAAGTCAATACCGAAGATGCCGCAAGGCTCGGCATTGCCGAAGGCGACAGAGTGAAGCTGTCCTCAAGACGCGGCAGCATAGTTACCACGGCAAGAGTTGGAGACAGGGTATCTGTCGGAGAAACCTGGATGCCGTTCCATTTTGCCGACGGCTTTGCAAATGTTCTTACAAATGCGGCGCTGGATGAGTATGCACGTATTCCGGAGTATAAGGTCTGCGCCATAAAAATGGAAAAGGCTGCGGAATGACGATGATCTTTCTGAAGGAATGATTATTTGTCACCATGACGGTGAAGCCGGACTGAATTGTCCGGCTTTCATATGGCGAATCATGCTGAAACTGAAACGCGTACGGAACTAATCCTTACAAAAGCATGAATATATACGAAATTCCGCGGAAAACACATGTATTCCGCGGAATTTTCATTAGAGGAGGATACGGCCTGCCGTATTCGGCGAACCGTTAAATAAAGGTCAGAAACTCGGATACGCCGGTAAGTTCCAGTACCTGCATTACGGAGTCGCTGACGTCTTTAAGTATCAGCTTGTTTTCACGGGCCCTAAGAGTCTTATAGAGACTGATGATGATGCGTATGCCTGCTGATGAGATGTAATTGAGTGCGGCGCAGTCAAGTTCATAGTCGCCTTCTTCTGGCAGTCCCGCATTGATTTTCTTTTCCCATTCTTCAGCGTTGGCGCTGTCAATTCTTCCTTCAAGTATCATAACCCATTCCTTTATATTACGTTGTATTCTGCTTTGTGTTTCCAATGTTAACCGTAACCTGAATTTCAGCTGAGGTCTGTATGTGTCGGTCGTTCAGAATACCTAATCTGGTAAATGTTTACGCAGATTTTAGCATTCGCATGTTCCCCATGCAGTGAAGCAGTAGGCAATTTGTTTAAAAACTGCGGGCTTTTGTCCCAAATTCAGAGTTTTTAAGAGTCCGTCAGTATATGCATTCGGTCAGATGGCAATGGTGAAGATGTTTGTATTGTTTTCCCTGCGGTAGGAGACTTCCTTCATCATCTTTTTGACAAGGAAAACGCCGAGACCTCCAATCCCTCTTTCTTCAGGAGGCAGGGAGGTGTCCACCTCCTTTGTTTCCTTGAGGGGATTGAACGGAATTCCGTCATCCGTGAAGGAGATGACGACCATGGCATTGTCGCCGCGGGTTACCTTTACGGAAATCAGGTGGGCTTTGCTGTAGTGGACTATATTGGAGATTATTTCGTCAGCACATATGTTTATCTTGACAGTTTTTGCGGAGTCGATACTGCAGTCGATGCAGTGCTGCTCGATAAAATCATGAATTTTGTCAATACTGTCCTTTTCATTCGCAAAGTTTTGTTCAAACTGCATACATCATCCTCAAGTTTTATTTTCTTCTGAACGCCATTACCGTAATGTCATCGAATCTGTCCGCTTCACCTTTGAACTCGTCTATGGAGGCAAGGAGGGCTTCGCACATTTCCGAAACGGAGCGATCTCTGTTCCGGTTAAGCACGTCAATGGTTCTGTCGAAGCCGAACTGTTCTTTAGTGCTGTCCGTGGCTTCGGGAATTCCGTCCGTGTATATAAAGAAGGTATCACCTTTTTCCAGAACGAGCTCGTCGTCTCTATAGCTGATTTCCTCCAGGGCACCGAGCACGAAGCCTGTTTTGTTCTGCATCATCCTGAATTCTCTGCCCGCACTGGCAAGAATCGGATGATCGTGACCGGCACTGGCATATTTCAGGAGTCCCGTATCAAAATCCAGAATTCCGCAGAATACGGTGACGAACATTTCCGCACGGTTGTTTCTGCACAGTTCCCTGTTTGACAGGGTAAGGGCCTGTCCCGGAGACATGTTGGAAAGCAGGTTCTTTTTAATGATTATCTTAGACGCCATCATGAAGAGGGAGCTCGGGATGCCCTTACCTGAGACATCGGCAATGACAAAGCCGAACCTGTGCTCGTCAATTTTGAAATAGTCATAGAAGTCCCCGGCAACCTCAAGAGCAGGTTTCATGTCGGCATACAGATCAATTTCCGGAAAATCAACATGAGCAGGGAGCACACCCTGCTGAATGTCCCTGGCGATTTTCAGCTGGGTGGAGACTCTTTCCCTGTCCTTTGAGACATTGGTAAGTCTTACCACGTATTCGTCAATCTTGTCGGCAAAGGTGTTAAAGGATCTTGCAAGGGCTCCGGTTTCGGAAGGATAATCGCAGTACTTGCCGACTACGGACTTTATGTCGCTTACCTCATCCTGAATGTTTTCCTTGAGACCGAAGTTGTTACCGATGCGGGCCATTCTTTCCAGCGGTGAAGCGACGTACTTTTCCACAAAGTGCAGGAGCAGAAGCCCCGGCCACAGACAGATGTAGATGGCTGATCCGCTGATGAGGAATACGTATCCCCATAGAAGTGTGCTGTCGTATATGTCGTAAGCGCGGAAGAACACAAAGGCGAAGAATCCTATGATAACCCCGGTGATGGAGGCCAGCAGAACCAGAAACAGAATGAATTTCTCGTTGATGGAGAAGATGTAGGTGTGGAGTCTGTTCTGCCGTCTGAGTTCATTTTTCTGAATATGGGCGGAATAACCGATGAGAAAAGGAATTCCCAGCAGTACGAAGTATATGATGTGATTAAGAAAAGTGCTGACGAAGCCAATGCCGTAAAACGGCAGATTGTAGAATCTGTTGAGTGTCCACCACACCATCACGGAAATGAGCAGGGAATCACCGAGAACAAGAATCAGGTACTGGCTAAGTTTTTTTACGGTGTCCATGCGGAACAGGTTCTGATCCCGGCGCCGCAGGTATTTCCACAGCATGGCACCGCCATAACCGTAGATTAACTGGAAGGAAAAGCCCAGTATGTAGATCTTATAGTCCATGCCTCCGTAATACATGTCGGAGAATATGTTGCCTATTGCGGTACCGAGCGCCCCTGGAAAGCCGTAAACCAGGGACAGCAGAAACGGCAGTACGCAGTATGGTCTTACTTCCGTTGTCTCGGACAGACGCAGAAAATCGATGAACGGAACCGACATGGCAAAATAAAAGAGTCCCGATGCGAATATGATTGTTAATTGCTTTCTTAACCAGTTTGTTTTTTCTGTCATAATAATTCCGAAAATCACGGGTATTGTCGTGACGGGGAGAGTGTCATCCGGCAAATTGTCCCGGGAATGGTTTGCCGGGATAAAATTCAGTCTGACGCTAAAAGTGAATGAACGCTCCGTTACCGTGGTTTTACGTAAAATTCTAACAGAAAAAAAACAGGTCTAATGAGATACAGGTATCATCATTGGGTACGTGATGAGCCGGAGCGCATACGTATGATTAAAATTGTAACGGCGCTCGCGAAGCGTACTGATTTACGTTTCATGCGGACATTGGCTTTAAGTTAAGTCATCTGTCACGGAAAAAATGACGTTCCGTGCTAGAATTGTTGCCGTTGTTGTTCCCTGAACACACTGACGGACGGTCAGCCGTGTTCCGGGAGCAGAAGTATCGTAAAAATGGATGAGCACTGCTTTGTACGGAATATTCGGTAAACTAATCAGAAAGGCGTCAGCGCACCGCATGATGACGGCCGGGGCTGTTCTTGCCGTTCTTTTTGCAGGCTCTGCCGTTTTCTGCGCCTCATGCATAGATGAATTGGATTACTCCGTGCTTGAAAAAAGATCCCGTGTTCTCTATGCTTCCGACGGTTCCGTTATAGGGTATTCCCTTTCCGAGGATACTGATTCATACCGTTTCTACACCACTGCCGATGAGGTGAGCCCTCTGTATCTGAAGATGCTCATAGCCAATGAGGATCGTAATTTTTACGGCCATCACGGCGTCGATTTTCCTGCTCTGCTTAGGGCCTTAAAGGGAAATCTGTCCAATGGCAGGGTAACCTCAGGCGGCTCCACGCTTGCCATGCAGGTGGTTAAAAGGCTGGCCGGACACGAAGAAAAAAGAACATATCTCAACAAGCTCAGAGAGATTGTTCAGGCGGTCTACATTACGGGAAAGTTCGGACGTGAGAAGGTTCTTGAATGGTACCTTACGCTTGCTCCGTACGGCGGAAATACCGAAGGCGTTAAGGCGGCGTCGCTCAGATGGTTCGGTCATCTTCCGAACAGGATGACACCTTCCGAGGCCGCACTTCTTACCGCACTGCCAAGGGCTCCGGAGCACATAAGACCCGACAGACATCCGCAGGCTGCCGCTTATTACATAAACGAGGTTTTAAGAAGTTCACGTGAAAAGGGCGTTTTCGGGGACGACGTCTGGAAATCTTCTGCTGCCGATGAACTGCCAAAGGAGCTCAGGGGAATAGGTCAGAGCGCCAGAACCCTTGCCGTAAGGCTTTTTTCCACTACGGGGCTCAGGGAGATCTACACCCATATCGATCCGAAAATTCAGCAGGTTCTTCATGACGAAGCGGCCGGTTTTCATGAAAAGCATAATGACGGTGCCGTGCTGTCAGTCGTGGTGCTGGATGCTTCCACTCACGAGATCACGGGAATTCTGGGCTCATCCGATCTGAGTGTTTCCGAGGTGTGTCTTCCTTATTCGCCGAGATCTCCTGGCTCCGCACTTAAGCCGTTTGCCTACGGACTTGCCTTTGAGGAGGGGAAGCTTCATCCGCAAACCGTTCTTCATGACAAATCAAAGCTTTTCGGTTCATGGAGACCTGAAAACTTTGACAGGCGCTTTAACGGCAGGGTAACGGCCTCAAGGGCGCTGGCCTCTTCGCTTAATCTTCCCGCCATCGAGGTTCTGGGACTCATCGGTCCCGGATATTTCGTGAATTCCTTGAACCGTTTCGGTAATATTCTGCATGTTGGAAGTAAGGTGCCGGACTACTCCGTTATTCTCGGCAGTGCGGACATAACACTGGTAAACCTTGCCAAGCTCTATGCCATGCTGAATGAAGACGGTATGCTTAATGACTACTCTCTGTACATCGGTGAAAAACTGCATGAACCAGCAAGATTCATGTCGGCTGACAGTGCCAGGGCCGTGTTTGATATTCTGAAATCAACCGGCAGACCGGCAACGGCACCGAACGCCGCCGACGTTTCGTACAAGACCGGAACCTCAAGCAGATTTACGGATGCCCTCTCGGTAGGTAGTCTTGAGAATCATACCGTCGCCGTGGCGATTCGATTCCCGGATAACGTTACCGGACTGTATCAGTATTCAGGATTCAGGGATGCCGCTCCGGTGCTGTTCTCCATACTTGGCAAGCTGCCGTCACGGCCAATGAACAGGCCTGACATTGACAGTGCTCTTCTTTCCGGTACATCTCCGGATGCCTTGACCGAGATTGCGGATGATTCCAGAATTACCGACAGAAACGGCCTTCACATAGATTTTCCGCAGAACGGTGATACGGTGCTTCCCGATGCCTTTGGCAGAATATTCATAAACCATTCCGGCGGCGAGGGCAGAATACTCCTGTCGCATGACGGAGTGCAGACTGAGGAAATGTTCTTTACTCCGGAAGCTGAAGGCTTCTACACCGTGAGTATCATGGATGAATCGGGACATTCCGACAGCGTAACGTTCAGGGTTGTTCTTGATAATTAGAAAATACGTGAAACGGCAGATCGGACGGAATTAAGAATACCGACACTGCCGTGAACTGCGTCGGTAAAGGTGTTGCTTTTATAGACAAAAAAATCTAATTTTTCCGACTGGGTTTGATATTACGGCGTTCACTGTGGAATAGTTTTCGTGATTGTGCTTTAATTAGGTTTCGGTTCCGTTTCCCGGAAATCAGCGGAGAATTTTCAGTTGCATCGTTATCAGGCGTGTATTCTCAGCAGACAGAGGAACGGTCCTTTTACGGAAAATAACAGAAAAAGCATGGAGTAGTGGGAATGAACACTGATTTGGCTCTTTCAGTAAAGAAAATGATTATTGAGTCTCTTAATCTTGAAGATATCACACCTGAAGACATCGATACTGATGCTCCTCTTTTCGGGGACGGTCTCGGACTTGATTCAATTGATGCACTCGAACTCGGTCTCGCACTGAAGAACACTTTCGGGGTAAGCATCAGTCCCGAATCCGAAAATGTTAAACAGCATTTTTATTCGGTTGCAAGCCTGGTAAGCTTTATAGAGTCTGAACGGCAGAAATAACTGAAGTTCCGGAAAGGGAACGGGTGCGGCGATGCTGCACACGAGTGAGAATTAATTGGAGAAGACACTGATGACAGAAAGTGAAATCTTTGAAGAACTGAAGAAAATCGTGGCTGAGAATTTTGAAATAGAGCCGGAAAAGATAACCATGGATTCGAACATTATTACTGATTTGGACATGGACAGCATAGATGCCATTGACATGGTTGCCGAACTGCAGAAAAAGCTTGGCTGCCGTTTCAGTGCTGAGGATTTTAAGGCCGTTAAGACCATAGGTGACATAGTCAGGGTTATATCAGGCAAGGTTTAGGTCTTCGTGAAAACTCTCTTTTCGGTATTTGCCGATACCTCCATTCATCATCAGACCGTGTTCTTTGATGATGAGTATCTGTATTCTGGAAAGGATATCATTGCACTGTCCTTTCTCTGCCATGCGGTTCTGCGTGAACGGACTGACTGCGGGGATTTCGTGATTGCCACCGACAATCCGGCCGTCATGCTGCCTCTCATGTTCGCAGGATGGCTTCTGGGCAGAAACATCATTCAGCCGAATACCCTTCAGGTAGAGGGCTTCAGGGTTTTTGATCCGAAAAAAACACTCTGTGTTTTCGGTGAAAAACGGATTTATGACGAAACCTGCGAATATTTCACGGATAATGATGAGGCTTCCGGAAAGTCGCTGAATGCTGATGTCAGCAAACCGGCTCTTACGGATCTTTCCGCGGTTTTTGATGCGTACCGTTCCGCCTGCTGCGCCAGTGTTGCCGGATTTTCCGGCTCCGTGAAATCCGGGGATGTCTGCAGAAAGGGAATTCATGCGTTTACGGCTGAAACAGCGGGAATTCTCAGAGACATTCTTTTAGGAAATGACATAACCGGGGTTCGAGACAGTCTTTCTGAACAGTTTCCCGGACTTGCGGTGGGGAATCCGGAAGATTTTATTGCAGTTCTTGCCGATTTCATGAGTGATCCGTTAAATGAGACAAGACTCTGCATCACCGGACTTACGTCAGGTTCAACCGGCCTTCCGAAGAGGGTTCCGCGCACGCTCGGAGACTTCTACAGCGAGATTGACTGTGTCAGGGGCTTCATCCTTCCTTCATATGCGGAAAATACCGTGGGAGCAGCCACCGTCACCAATTTTCATGCCTACGGGGTACTGTTCCGCTTCCTGCTTCCCGTTATATCGGAAATACCTGTATACGGGCACATGCTTGAATATCAGGAACAGTTTATAAGATTAAAAAAATTCGGCAGAAATCTGTTTCTCGTATCCAATCCGGGATTTTTTAAACGCCTTGACGGTGAGTCCTGTCCCGTTAAGGTTAATCTTATGATGTCAGCAGGCGGCCGACTGAATCTCCCCGTGCTGGACAAAGCCGGAACGGTATATGACGCGCCTCTTCTTGAAATCTACGGCAGCACGGAAACCGGTGTGATGGCATACAGGTATCCTGTTACTGCGGAGGAGGACTGGTGCGTGCCTGAAACCTCCGTTGCCGAAGCTGTTGACGAGAATGGAAATCCTGTCGACGGCCCGGGGCTCATCAGAATAACCGCAGCTCACGTAAACGGCGGAATTCCGTACACCGGCAGTGACGTTATATGTCTGAACCCGGTTCGTGACGGACGGACAAGCTTCAGTCTTCTCGGTCGCAGTGACAGAATAATCAAACTGGAGGACAACAGGGTGAGTCTTGATGAACTGGAGAAGACCATGGCAGGTCATGAGTTCATCAGGGAGTGTGCCGTGGTTAAATATGAGTACAACGGACGTGAGTTTATCGGAGCCATGCTGGTGTTAAGTGAAAACGGCAAAAGGGCATATGCGGCCGAAACTCCCGGCAGATTCTTCATCAGACTCAGAAATGAGCTTTCCAGGGGAATGGTGAGACTTGCAGTGCCGAGAAGGTTTATAATAACGGATGAGCTGCCGCTGACCGACAGCCGTAAAATCGCCTATAGGAAAGTTGAGAGGGCTTTTAACCATGAATCTGCCTGATTTCGGCAAAGAGGAACTGAGTGAGGACCGTTCACCGGACGGAAGAGGTTCCGTCCTGAGAATTTCTGCCGTTTTTTCCGGAAAAATGGACTGGTTTGACGGTCATTTTGATTTTCAGAGGATATTTCCCGGAGTGGGACAGCTTTATGTCATAACCTTTCTTGCCGAAAAGTATTTCGGCGTAAATCTTAACGGCGAAGGCATATGCTTTGACATGGTGAAATACAGCAGAATGATCCTGCCGGATACCGAGACCGTAATAACCTTAACCATGAAGAAAGGTTCTGCCTTAAACTTTGTCATCGCCGATGCCGGGGATGAGACGACCATATATTCCCAGGGAAAGTGTTCCGTTACCGAGAAGCAGTAAAACCTGTATTCAGGATTTTCACCGTATTTTCTGCCATTTTCATTAAAATTCCATCAGGTCTTTTTCGCCGGTCCCGTAAACGGATCGGTTCATTCGTGTTCTGACGCAGTGCAAAATCCGGAAAACGGTACGAGCCGTTTTTTCTGTTGAAGAAATTTAGTTTTTCTCCGTCAGAGGTACTGTATTTTTGAAGTGTTTCTCAAATCCTTTAAATTTATACAATCATAATAGAAAATAATATGAAAATTAATTACAATTTTTGGCTGTTAATGTCATGCCTGAATTTGTCTATGTGTTATAAATAAAGGTGTGCGTTAATGTGTGTACTGCCAAGTTAGGCTGTCATGATTTAAAATGTGCTATATAAAACTTATACCGCATATATAAGTTATAAAAAATATATTAGATAAATAGCATATTAATTCAGGGACAGAATAATGTCATATAGGGACCGACTGTCGTTTCAGGATCCGGTGCATGTGACGTCTTCGGCTTTTCGGATTGTTCTGGCGGTTTAAACATGTCAGTCCTTTTTCAAAAGTGAATCAGAATTCGTAACCGGCGGATTTTAACGGCAGTGAAGGGATAAAAAGATTAAGGATCATTGTCAGATGTTAAATCCAAATACATTTCATAAAACACTTCTTGCACTTGTCATAAGCGCCTCCATTTCTGCCTGTAACGGAAGCGTAAGCTCAGATAAAACCGATGTTTCATTCGGCGACAATCCGACAGAGACGGATGAGCTCTCTTCTTACGGCTCTCCTGCGGAAAAAGCGGATCTCTTCTCATCATACACCGGAGTTCTGGGTGATAATCTGGCTGATCCGTCAGTGCCGTCATACGACAGAACCGTTTATATCAATCTTTCTGATATGACCGTGTCCGCGGACGACGTTTCCTACTTCTCCATTGCTGAATACGGAAACACTGCAGCCGGCGACGGCATCGTCATTACCGCTGATTCCGACGGATACATAACTGTTAACGCAGAGGAATGCCGTGATACCGTAAAGTATGTGCTGTCCGGTACATTAAGCAGGGGAACTGTTGACATCAGTGCCGTCAAGAAGGCTTCACTCGGAATCGTGCTGAATAACGTCGATATCATGAGCGGTAACAACCCGGCCATAACCGTAAGTCCGAAGACATCCACTGCCTTTGTTGAGCTTAAGGGAACCAGTTATCTTACTGACGGACGCATTTTCGGCATCGGCTACAGCAGTTCAAACGGCAAGGATTACTATGATTCATCAGTTGATTCTTCGGTTGACGTAAGTGATGCGGCTCTTACCCAGAAATGGGCAAAGGGCTCCGACGATAACGGCGTAATGGCTACCAAAGGAACCTTCAGATTCAGCGGTGACGGCATTCTTAATGTCAGCTCTGCATACAAGCACGGTATCTATGCCAAAAACAGAATCTACGTATACGGCGGGGAGATTGGTGTAAAAAACAGCGGTCGAAGCGGTATACAGAGCAAAAACGGCTATGACATGTTCGGCGGAACCGTAAATATCGAGGGGACCGGCAATCACACCAACAGCCAGAGCCGCGGCATAATCGTTTCAGGTGATGAAAGCAAGGATGGAGCAGGTCTCGGCGGCATTAATATCGAAGGCGGCGTTATAAACATTAACACCGTCGGTAAGGCAATGAGCGCCAAGTGGTCTCTTAAGACGGATGCCGAGACCGAAGAAACCACCGATGACCCGAATCCGGTAGTTACCATCTCCGGAGGTGACATCAATATCACCACCACCGGCGTAGTAATTGACGATGACAAGGATCAGCACGATGTTACGTACTATGACGAGGACGGCATTCTGGTAACCGAGACCGAATCAGCTTCTCCGGAAGGCATTGAAGGCAAGATGGGACTTGTCATTTCAGGCGGAAACATTAACGTCAATTCTGCGGATGACGCACTGAACACAAGCATCAAATATGATTCGTACATCAACATCAGCGGCGGTAACATATATCTTCGCACCACCGAAGGTGATGCCGTTGATTCCAACGGCAGCATCAATGTTTCCGGCGGTGTGATTGTTGGTATATCCATTCTCGGAACCGAACACGGATTTGACTGCGATGGTAAACTTACCTTTACCGGCGGACTTGCCATAGGCATCAGCGGTTCCGAGAAGGAATTTGCAAGCACCGGAGCCGACACCACCACACAGAATACCTTCGTGATAGGAAACGGCTACATCGGTGAACAGAATACGGTAATGGCCGTCATGAACTCTTCAGGGGAGCCCGTATTTGCCGCAAGACTTCCGGAAACACCGTACAGCCTGGCCGTAATAACTTCTCCTGCTCTCGCCGGATCCGATACCTACAGCGTACATACAGGAGTAAACGTAAGCGGCGGTACTGAATTTAACGGTCTTTACACCGAAATGCCTCAGGTTAGCGGTGGTTCTCTGAAGGGCTCAGTGATCGTTACTGATGATGCTCATGTATATAATCTTGCTCAGAGTAACGCGAACTGAGTGGGGGCTCCCGGGAGGAGGAAGATAATGCGTGCTGTCACGCATTCTGCTGATGCGTAAGGGCTAAAACCTGAAAAAGAGGTGCCGTTCCTGTTGAAACAGGAACGGCACCTGATTTTAAGTAAATGAGAACTTTTGTTCCCGTATATTGCTGTTATGGAAATTCTTAGGAAATTCCGGAAGAATTTCCGTTGACTCATTATGCCTTTTCAGCAGTACTAATACCGTTCTCTTTTTTTCCAGCAAAGAAAGCCTTTGTTTCACTGAAAATTACTTTTCTCAGCATGAACAGCGCAATCAGGTTCGGTATTGCCATGAGTCCGTTTGCAAGGTCGGCAATGGTCCAGATGGTGTTTATGGCCGTTTTGTCCGCAACGTTGTTCATGTCAACGTACAATACGATAAGAATGTATGAGGCAACAATCAGGATGTAAAGAGACCTGAAAGGTTTTACCCCCTTTACCCCGAAAAGATAGATTATGCAGCGTTCGGCATAGAAGTTCCAGCCGATGATGGTGGTGAATGCAAACAGCATAAGGCTGATGTTTACCACGTAGAGGCCGATTTCATTGCCGAGAGTTCCCTGAAAAGCAAGGGTGGTCATGGCCACGCCGGTCTTATCGGAACACCAGGCTCCGGTGATTACCAGTGTTAACCCCGTAAGCATACATATGATGATGGTGTCAATGAATGTTCCGGTCATGGAAATGAGTCCCTGTTCAACAGGAGAATTTGTTTTGGCGGAAGCCGCTGCAATAGGAGCGGAACCGAGGCCGGCCTCGTTTGAGAAAATGCCTCGTGCCACGCCTTTCTGCATGGCCATCATGATGGTGGCCCCGGCAAAGCCGCCTACGGCCGGGGCAGTGGAGAAAGCAGATTCAAGTATAAGCATAACGGCATCCGGAACCTTTCCGATGTTAAGCACTATTACCGCAATGCAGGTAAGGATGTAGACAAGTCCCATTACCGGTACCACCTTCTGGGCGGTCTTTGAAATGGTTCTGAGTCCTCCATAGGTGATGATGATTGTCAGAATCGTAATGATTACGGTGACCCACAGTCTGTCGCAGTGAAGCTGGTTGGCTGCTTCAACAACGGAGTTTATCTGAGTGTATGTACCGATGCCGAGACAGGCGGCGACAACACCGAAAACCGCAAAAAGCACAGCGAGAACCTTTGCGGTTTTCGCATGACGCGGGCCGATGCCGTTTTTGATGTAAAACATGGGACCGCCCACAAAGTGACCTCTTGAGTCCTGTTCCCTGAATTTTACGGCAAGAAGACATTCCGCATATTTGGTGGCCATGCCGAAGAAAGCGGCAACGAACATCCAGAAGAGGGCTCCCGGACCGCCGATACCTACTGCGGTTGCGACACCGACGATGTTGCCTGTACCGATGGTTGCGGCCAGTGCCGTGCACAGTGCCGCAAAGCTTGTTACTTCACCCTGCTTTGAATGATGCTCCTTGTGGGGAGTGAACAGCAGACGGAGAGCTTCAGGCAGGTGAAAAACCTGCAGAACCTTAAGATTTAATGTCAGTAAAATGCCGATGCCAAGTAGCATGACGAGCATGGGAATACCCCATATGAAATCGTCTGCGGCATTGACAAAGTCAGCCAGAGAAGTGATAAATTCTAACATGAGTTGTGTCCTGTCCGTCCGGAAAACCGGATATTTAATGGTTAAGGAGTATTTTTGCCGAACCATTATATAGAAAAGAAGACGTATTTCCAAATATACGGCCGGTAACAGACAAAATCACGGCCGTAATGTTTCCGTTCGGGGTTGACGGTTATTGAAAAAAATGAGCGCGTACTCATGGAAATGAACAGAGCATCATGTTAGGATGCGTTATTTTTTTGTGAAGTGTGCTGAATTCAGCACAACATCGGCCGGTGTCGGTAATTCCTGAATTTTTGTTTGCTGGAGTTTTTCGTAATCCGGAGATATCTGACCCGAAGGCTGTAATAAGCCTTTAGCGATAGTTTTAAAAGGAGTTGGGAACTATGTATAACACTAACGGCGACAGTGGAAATCACAGCACCGGAGATCAGAAGGCTGTCCTTAAAAAAGGATACGGTTTTGAAGGGAACAGCGGTGACTTCAACGTTATCGGTCCTTCCGAAATGGCATACAGAAGCAGTGAATGCAGCGGATTCATGGTAGTTGCCCTGTTCGTTTTTCTGGTGTACATATCAGTAAAAATTTTCTGGTCTTTGCCTTCATCCATAGCATCCATAGATATAGCGGTACTCTGTTTAATTATAATTTCAATGAGCAGGGTTAAGAAATTTTTCAGTGATCTCGGAGATAACGTAAACAGACGCCTTGTTCTTACGGCTGAGATAGCACTGGGGCTTAATATCTTTATTTCATTTGTTATCCTAATCATGCTCATCGCGGCTGTTCCGAGTCATGCGGGGGTATCGTCCGAGAATCTTTCGGAAGAGGCATTCAGATACATGACTACATCCAAATTAGTAATGGTGCTGCTGATGATGCTTTTGAATGTACTTTCATACCTGTACATGCTTTATGTCTGGATAGTTACGTTCCGTGTACTGAGGTCTCATGGCAGAAAGCGGTTTTCCGGAATTTGAAAGTTAGACCATGAAGATCATATAAAGGATCGTGATGTCTGCTCCTTTCATACGTCCGGAGGTCTGAGACAAACTTAAGATGTGAGCAGGAACGGGATTTTATAACGGCAGTTTAGATGATGAATACGGGCACGTACGGTTTCTTTGGTATACTACTGACCCCGAGATTTAACCTTCTTTTACGTAAAACAATAATTATCTGACGAAAACGCAGTAGAGTTTAATAGATTATGATGTATAACTATCGTCGACCTCCTGAACAGGCCCCGATTCGCGGTGACGGTGAAGAGGCAGGAGAGTTCAGACCGTGCATTGTCGTTCCCTGCTACAGGCATGTGGAGCCTCTGATGAGGCTTCTTCCCGAACTTCTTCGTTTCGGGCTGAAAATTATCGTGGTTGATGACGGAAACCGGGAACCAAAAGCTTCAAAGCTCAGGGAACAGGTTAACCTGATGAATCAGGTCATTGTCAGACATGAGCTTAACATGGGCAAGGGGGCTGCCGTGCATTCCGGCTTTAAAAAGGCTGCCGAGCTCGGTTTTACCCATGCCCTGCAGATTGACGCTGACGGCCAGCATGACCTGCGTGACATAACGGCATTCATAAATCTCGGCAGACAGAATACTGATAAAATAATCAACGGAACGCCTGTTTATGACTCGTCTGTTCCGCTCTGCAGAAAACTCGGCCGGTACATGACTCATTTCTGGGTCGGCGTGGAGCTTGGCACTGGGCGGGTGGTCGATACCATGTGCGGCATGCGTCTTTATCCTCTTGAACAGGCTCTTAAGGTCATGAATTCCGGTAAGGTAGGCAGACGTATGGATTTCGATACCGGAATTTTTGTAAGAATGTACTGGTCCGGCGTGGATTTTCTGGAAGTACCGGTGAACGTGAAATATCTTCCCGGAAACTACAGCAATTTCAAGGGTTTTTCCGACAATGTAAGAATATCCCTGATGCATACCAGACTCTGCACTGAAAAGGTGTTTCATTACCGGACAATCAGAAAGAGAGAGTATCTGTAGCAATGGTCAGTCCTGCTTCCTGGCGAAGGAAAAATGAAAGTACGTCCGCTTTCGGAATGAACGTACTGCTGTTTTTTCATCGTTTATTCGGTAACGGGGCTGTCCGTATCATAGCCTGGTTCGCCTCCTGGTTTGTCTGGATCTTCAATAAGAACGTCAGACGTATTTCCGATGATTATCTCAAAAATCTTAAAGCATCCGCATCCGAAAAGGGAATTAAACTCGGCAGACTCAGCTCCCGCAGACACATATATGCCTTCTGCAGATCCGTTGCGGGTAAGATAGTATCCTGGTCCGGACAGACAGATTTCGGAGATGTCGGAGAGATAGACGGCGGACTTACCAGATCCCTAAAAAGAACCGAAAGCCCCGAGCCGCTAATGATTATAGGGGCTCACATCGGCAATATGGAGGTTCTGAGAGCCTTCAATACCTCCAGAATCCATAAGACGGTGAATGTTCTCATGCATATGCAGAACAGTACTGTTTTTATGGAGTATCTGAATAAGCTTAACCGTGACAGTTCCCTTAACATCATAAGCACCGCAGATATTTCTCCTGATATCTCAATGGAGCTTGCGGAGCGCACTTCCCGGGGTGAATGGGTCTCAATGATGGGGGACAGACTTCTTGATGATTCCACCCGTTATGTGGAAGTCGATTTTCTGGGAAAAAAGGCAAGGTTTCCTCAGGGCCCATGGATTATGGCTTCAATTCTGAAGATTCCGGTAAGCGTCATGCTGGGACTTACCGATGATGACGGTGTTAAGGTATACTATCGGGAATTGGGGGCTGTAAGGCTCGACAGAAAAAACAGGGAGGAATCCATTCGCGGCTATGTCCGGGAGTATGCGGCGGAGCTGGAAAACATTCTTTACGCATATCCTTATGAATGGTTCAATTTTTACGATTTTTGGAGTCATGACAGGTGAGTTCTCTTTATACGTTTGAGTCCCGTCAGAAGGTTCAGTTTTACGACTGCGATCCAATGGGAGTCGTATGGCACGGTAATTATTTACGTTATCTGGAGGTTGCCCGCGGGGAGTTTCTGGATTTTATAAACTACGGTTATCAGAGAATCAGTGATGACGGCAATTTCTTTCCGATAGTCGAGGAGCGCATGAAGTATCTGCGTTCACTCAGACTGGGAGATGATTTTACCGTCAGGGTTCATCTTGATGAATACGTGAACCGCCTGGTGCACAGTTTTGAGATAGTGTGTCGCGGAGAAATCTGCGTCAAGGCCAAAACCGTTCAGGTCTGCCTTCCAAAAAACGGTTCTGAACTGAGCTTTTTCATGCCACAGGGATTTGTTGACGCAGTGGAGGGCATCCCGGGATTTGTGAGACAGTAAGGTCCGAACCTGTATGTTCCTTATTGATCATCAGACTTACGCAGACGTCATCGGCTCCGGTTTTTACACCGCATCCTGCTGACCGTCCGGCGGAAACAGAAACAACGGAGCCTCAAACATGAACATGAGAAATTCATTACCGTTTTTTAAAATTCTGACTGTCGCATTTCTTTTCGGCGTCTTTAATTTCGCCGGTACATGCCTTGCCTCATCAGACGTTCAGACAGGTAAATCCGAAGGGAATGGCTCGGCCGTTTCAGTAACGGCGGTACCGGGAGCTGATGCCGCGGCGGCTGATTTTTTCAGAAACGTCAGACATGAGTCGGTTCTGAGTGATTTTGAACAGACAAGATACGTGGCTGAGGCCGGGCGAAGCCTTAAATCATCCGGGCGCATGCTGTTTACGGTGTCTGACGGACTCTGCTGGAAAATGGAAAAGCCATTTAAAAGATCCTGGCTGTTTTTGGGGGACGGAGTGACGGAATACCAGCCTGACGGATCCTCAAGGTCGGTTTCCGGTGACGGAAACGGCATGTTCAACGGAATTCTTCTTTCGGTGCTGAACGGCGGCATTGAAGGAAATACCGCGGATCTTACCGCAAACTTTGATGTTGCCGATGGCGGTTACGATTCCGAAAGTCATGTGCATGCGATTTATCTTAAGCCTCTTGATAAGCAGATAGGCAGTGTGATTTACCGCATAAAGCTTGAAAGAAAAGAGGATGTTCTGCACTCAATAACAATTATGGAACACGGTAACAGCTACACAAGAATGGTGTTTGTAAGTCCGGTGACCGATGCTGCTGATGCCGGAATGCCACAGGAATTCTGCCGTTTCCGATAAATCTCCGTCGCAATTCATTATGTCCGCAGAGTACATTCTTTTTCCATTGGAGTAAACTTGAGAGCAGACGGCAGGTCTCGTCACGGTGGTTTCACGGAAGGCGGAGCGTGCGTTTTTAGGATAAACTGTTGTTCCTGCAGGAACATTTCGGATTTTTAAACCCACGGCTGTGACAGTCGTGAACCTTTTTATGATTGCTGATTCTTAAGACTATGAATAAAGTTAAGGCCGTTCTGGTATTTCTGCTGCTGATGCTGCCCGTAATCACCGGGATTTCGGTTTTTGCGAAAAAGGGAGGAGAGATTGTAAGAACGGATCTTAAGTATCTTCTGCCTGATGCCGGAAGTGATGCCGGTTCAGCAGGATACTTTACGGACAGGCTTTCAGGGGAGATGCTTTTTACATTCAGTGCGGATGAAAGAACGGAACCTGAAAACGACAGATCTTCCGCAGCGGAATCAGTTTCCGGGCAGTCTGCAGAAGGTTCTGACGGGGCATCTGCCGGAAAAACCGGAGAACTGGAGGATGCGGTCCGTTCCTTTGCCGATAAGTTAAAGACCTTTAAATTCATAAAGGTCCGGGATTTTTCCAATATGGAAAAGACCGGCAGTTTTCTTTTTGCCCACAGATACGCACTCGGGGCAGACGTTTATCTTACTTCGGGTAAGCCTGATCCGGAAAAGCTCAGGGATGAGGTTCTCGGCATCCTCTACAGTCCGTTCGGAGGTGCTACGGCAGCTGAACTCGGCAGGGATCCGTTTTTTACCATGAGACACTATCTCATGAAACAGTCGTCATCGGGCTTCGGCATGGATGCTTCCGGATTCACCTTCGTAAAGAACGGTGACGGAAAAAAGGTATATGTTATAAGCGCCTCCATGGCCACTGTCGGGCTTTCGTCAGATGCGGGCACCGAGTTTTATGAATACTGCCGCAATCTCAGGAATCAACTCAAACACAGAAACATTGAGATGATGTATACGGGGGCCTTTTTCTTCACCGAGGAGGCATCAGGATCTTCAAAAAGTGACATAACCAAGATAAGCGTCGGTTCTTCCCTGATGCTTATTGTCATTATGCTGGGATTTTTCAGATCCGTTAAGCCTCTTCTTTACGGACTTGCCGTTATTTCCGTGTCCATGCTGAGCGCTTTCGGTGCGGTAATTACCATATTCGGCGGAATGCATGTCATATCCCTTGCCATGGGGGCAACCCTTGCGGGGATTTCCTTTGACTACGTGCTTCACGTGCTTGTAAGAAGAGCGCGAAGCGGTTACGAGTCTCCTGAAATTCTGAGAAAAGCACTTCTGAAGCCGCTCGGTCTCAGTCTGGTTACAAGTGTTACGGCTTACGGGGTAACCTCCTTTACCGGACTGAACATTCTGAAGGAACTGAGTCTTTTTGCCTCTGTGGTTCTCGTGGGAACATTTCTGCTGTCTTATTATGTCCTGAGTCTGACACGTCTCTGCAGATGCGCCGGCGGGAGACTGTCCGTATTCCTTCCCGCGGCGATCTTCAGAAGACTTTCGGCAGTTTCTTCTCCCGTTTCCCTTGCGGTCGTTGCTGCCGTGTTCTTATCATCCCTGCTTCTGATACTTCAGAAAGGGGCGGATGACGACGTGGCCTCGCTGCGCCGGAATGATACGGAGCTTGCCGTCATGGACAGGGAGGTGAACCGCATCGTAAACGGTAACTCCTCAGGTGTCTGGTTTATTATGGAAAACACTGAAGCGGGAGAATATGACGCTCTTGAGTCCTGCGAGCATTTTATAGGAACACTGTCTTCCCGTGAAATCACGGATGTCGAAGCACCGTGTCTGCATGTGCCTTCAGCCGGCAGTCAGAAGAAAAGCATTGAAACATACGTAAGTCTGTATCCTGAACTGAAGAACATATATGCGGAGCAGGGGATTGAGCTAAACGATGATGAGACCGGGATCGGTGCTGCAGAAAGCTTCAGTGCCGCCGACATGCCCGGAATGTTTGATTTCATGATGGGAAATAATGCGGTTCTTATCCGTATTAATTCGGAGAATACCATCCTTCTAGAAAAAATAAGAAGCTTTAAGGGAGTATATCCGCTGGATAGAAGGGGAGAATGGTCCCGTGCCTTCGGTCTTTACCGTCAGGAACTTAGCCGCATGCTGGTAATAGCCCTCATTCTCATTACGGCAGGAGGCATGTTTATTATCGGTCCGGATATCATAAGAGCGGCCGCAGTTCCTCTGGTAACCGGAATCTGTGCCGGCATCACGGCGGACATTCTCATGACCGAAAGCATGAATCTTTTTACGGCTGTGGCACTTTTTGTCGTCACCGGTCTCGGAGCCGATTACTGCGTGTTTATTTACGGCATGGGCAGACATTCACGGAGTGGAGCAGGAGCTGAGGCAGGTGCATCCTCAGGGAAAGCGGGAGAGATTACAGATACGGAAGCGAATTCTGACAGTACTCCGGTAACTCTCTTCCTGTCCTGGATATCCACTGAGGTTTCCTGCGGACTTCTGATGTTTTCCGGAATGCCTGCCATTGTCACCATGGGTGCGGTTATTTTCTGGGGACTGCTTTTCATTCCAGTTACCGCACTGATGTTAAGGAAACACGCTCCTTATTTCGTGTATAATTATGTGAGGAATCAGGATAAAACATGTCTGAAATAATACCGCTTACGGAGATATCCGCATCACGGCGGTATTTGCCGGACATGCCACTGATAATAATTTGAAGCCGCCGTGGTCTTACGATGCTTGTCCACGGCAGGCCGGAACTTAAAAGAAAAAATTATGATATACGTAAACGGCTTTGCATGTAAGAGTGCTCTCGGTCTTAACGAGGATGAGGCGGTTAAAAACCTTTCAGAAGGAAAGGATATCTGCCTGAAGGAAATGTCCGGTTTTCTCCCGGGAGGAAAGACGGCATTTCTTGCCGAGATTCCTCTTTATCCTGCCCCGCTGAACAGACATGACTGCAGGGCCAACCGACTCCTTAATGAATGTCTTAACGAGCTTCAGCCGCTTCTTGAGGAAATACAGGGCAGGTTCAGTCCGGATCGCATAGGAGCCGTTATCGGCACCAGCACGTCAGCCATAACAGACGTGGAAAACGAGGTTCTTTCCGCCGGCGGTGAACATGACGGCGAACTTAAGTATGATCCGCGCGTTTCCGAAATCGGCAACATCTCGGCATTCATAAGCGACAGACTGGCAATAACCGGTCCGAGCTACTCCATTGCCACAGCCTGCTCTTCAGGCGGCAGGGCGTTCGTCAGCGCCCGGGCTCTTCTGGAATCAGGTGCGTGTGATGCCGTTATTGTAGGAGCCTGCGATACATTAAGCAGAATAACCGTCAGCGGTTTTTTTGCCCTGGGCGCACTGGATACCGGCAGATGTCATCCCTTGTCGGATGACAGGGCCGGAATTAATATAGGTGAGGGGGTCGGCGTGACAATCCTTACAAGGGAACCTCTTACCCGCGGATATGTAATGAAGCTTCTCGGTGCGGGATCAAGTACCGACGGATATCACATTTCGGCACCTGAACCTGAAGGAAAAGGTGCAAAGACGGCAATAAGGCTGGCGCTTAACGATGCGGGCCTTAATCCTGATGACGTAGGTTACGTTAATCTTCATGCCACGGGTACGGTTCTTAATGATGCCATGGAGCATAAGGTTATACGTGACGTGTTCGGTGACAGGGTTCCGGTATCCGGAACCAAGCACCTTACGGGACACACTCTGGGAGCTGCAGGTGTGGTTGAGGCTTATATTGCCTATCTGATCTTCAGACACGGTCTGAAGCTTCCTGCCCTTAATTACCTTGAGCACATGCCCAGTCATGAGTTTGATGACATTCATCTTGTCAAGAAGCCTGAAGAGCTGCGCAGGCCGGTAATCATGTCAAATAATTTTGCCTTCGGCGGCAACAATATTTCCCTCATCTTCGGCAGGAATGACTGCAGTGATTAGTATATGGACACCGGTGCCACAAACAGAAAAATCTCTGGAACAGCACCATGAACTCTGAAAGGAATAACGGAATGACTGAAGTCACGGCTGCGGATAACGGATGGATTACGGAAATGGTTCCGCAGAAGGAGCCCATGCGTTTCATAGACGCTGTTGAGCAGGTTGACATTGAGAACAGAACGGTTACGTGTTCGTTCACACCGGGAGCCCGTCCCTGTGCCGGATTTTCGGAGGAAAAAGGCGGAATGCCTGCCGTATGTCTTACCGAGACCATGGCCCAGTCGATAGCCGCTCTCATGATCGCCGAGGAGGGGAGAAGCGGTAAGGGCTTTAAAATCGGTTTTATTCTTTCAGTCAGAAAGATGACGTTTCACGGTGAAAGTATTCTGCCTGCGGGATTAAAGGTGCTTTCCACTGCCAGAATTACCTTTGAAGATGATGCCGGAGTATGCATGGCGGAAACGGAGGTTACTGAAGCCGATACAGGGAAAAAGCTTGCCGAAGCAAGAATTACGGTCATGAAGCCGAACGATGCGCATATCGCAAGAATGTTCGGATGATTTCGTCATGGCTGGATGTCCCGGGTTTCGGTTCAGTAATGTACATTCTTTTTCCGAATACCGGAAAAAGAATTCATAAGAACCTCCGGTTCTGATTAAAAAAGGGAGAGAGGCGTGTTGTGTATCAGCCTCTCTCCCTTCAGTTAATAATCGCCTGATTCTCAGACTCTGCTCTGTTCCAGACGGGCAAAGTTTTTCTTAAAAACCTTTTCTATCTTCGTAACCTGTCTGGCCCTGTTTATGAAGGCTTCACAGTTGCTTACCACCATGCCGCTGCTGGTTCCTTCCCAGACTTTGAGATCCACGCGGGCATTGCCCACGTAGCATACGTCACTGTCCCCGAAATATTTCTTTATGAGTTCAAGCTTATTCTTTCCGGTCAGGTTCACGTTGATGGATGAACCGAAGCCTTCCTTGAAGAAGCTGAATTTTGCGGCAATCCTGTTTACTATGTTCTGAGTGCTTCCTGAAACCAGATAAATGGAGTTTTCGGGATTTTCGGCAAGTTTTTCCAGATAGTCAATGAGTTCAGTATTGAACTTCAGCTTTTCAACGTCAAAGCTGTATATCTCGCCGATGTTGTATTTTAGTTTTGCTCTTCCGCCTTCCTTATGCCATCTGTAGCATTCAGGAAGAAGTGACGGTTTTTTCATGACGGTTTCAAAAAAAGACGTAACCGACATGTCATTCTGAATCAATGTGCCGTCAAGATCCACGCAGTAAATCATATTTCACCTTTGTTATTAATTTTGTCCTGGCATGCATGAACCTGATTTTCGTTGTTTTTCATGTGTTTCTTTTTCGGTCCACGCAGGTACGTGAATAAAAATATTTCGCAAAGTATATCACGTAAGCGCCAATTTGTTTATTTAGATTGATGAATGAGGTATAAACGAACTTATGGAAAAGGCGTCTGATACCGCAAAAGGACATATGTTTTTTCCTTCAGCCCCGAAGTCATGACACTTTCTCCGGAGCCGTCACTTTTTTTATCAGAAAAGAAATCATCCTGCATCCGTGCTTCATGCCGCTGTACGGATTCATGGTACGGTCAACTGACATGTGACAGGGCGGATAGGCGTCTTACGGAGAATTCCTCACGAGGAGGCTGTTGACCGGAGACAGGAGAGTGTGACTGAAATATAAGACATATCTTGTTTTTTTAACATAAAACGGCGGAGCACGCCGTTGTTGCGGCTTTTTGTTGTAAAATCACTTCGTGCCGGACAGCATTTAAGAAGCCTCCGGCATGGCCGGTTGCAGATGCCAAAGACGCTGCAGACGGAAGAATCGGTAAAGGAGCGTATAGATTATCCATGTTAAACAGAAATAATAAGAGAGTATTGATATCCGGAGCAAGTTCCGACATAGGACAGGCAATAGCGCTTAAGCTTGCGGAGATGGGGTTCCCTCTGGCTCTTCACTGTCACAGCGATCACGGTTACGCCGTTCTGGAAAAAATTCTGCCTGAGATAGCAAGGCTCAACGGCAGTGAATCAGGTAACGTGATTCTGAAATTCGACGTATCCGACAGGACTGAAACCGTGAATGCAATAAACTCGGACATCGAGCGTAACGGTGCCTATTGGGGAGTGGTCAGCAATGCCGGAATTACCGGTGACTCTCCGATGCCTGGAATGACTGGAGAATGCTGGGACAGGGTTCTCTCCACCAATCTTGACGGATTCTTTAATGTGGTTCAGCCGACTCTCATGCCGATGATAAAGCTCAGAAACGGCGGCAGAATCGTAGCCGTTGCTTCCGTATCCGGAATGACCGGAAACCGCGGACAGACCAATTACAGTGCTTCGAAGGCGGGAGTCATCGCTGCCTGCAAGTCTCTGTCTCTTGAGCTTGCCAAGAGGGATATTACCGTCAACACCGTGTCTCCGGGAATCATTGAAACACGAATGATTACCGATGAGATTAAGGAACACGTGCTTCCTCTGGTTCCTCTCCGCAGAATGGGAAAGACCACCGAGGTGGCTGCCCTCATCGGTTTTCTGTTTTCCGATGAGGCTTCATACATAACACGTCAGAACATCAGTATCAACGGAGGGTTATGCTAATGTCCCGCGTAGTGATTACCGGAATGGGAATGTATTCACCTCTCGGAAGCAGTGCGGGAGAATGCATGGATAACCTGAAAACCCTTAAGAACAGGGTTGAGGTGATGGAGCTTCTCGGGGAATACTCCGGCATGCTTTGTCATGTGGCGGCTCCGGTAAAATCCGAGCTTCCCTCATATCCCAGAAAAAAGACCAGAACCATGGGAAGAGTAGGCATACTCGCGACGGCGGCCACGGAGAAAGCCATAGCCGATGCCGGGCTTACGGACTCTCCTCTTCTTTCCGACGGTTCCACCGGTATAGCCTACGGCAGCTCAGGCGGAAGTTTTAATGCCATGACGGACTGTGCGGGATTTGTGACCGATAGGAATGTCACCTCTCTCAATGCCACAACCTACGTCAGCATGATGCCGCATACCGTTGCCGTAAATCTGGCGATATTTTTCGGGATACACGGCAGAATAATCGCTACAAGCACAGCCTGTACCAGCGGTTCCCAGGGAATCGGATATGCCTATGAATGCATCAGGAGCGGTGCTCACAGGATAATGGTGGCAGGAGGTGCTGAAGAACTCAGTCCGTTTACCGTCGGTGTTTTTGATGCCATGTTTGTGGCAAGTCAGTGCAATGATAACCCGGAACTTACGCCGAAGCCGTTTGACAGAAAGCGTGACGGTATAGTTGTCGGTGAAGGTGCGGGAACCCTGATTCTGGAGGATTATGATCATGCGGTGGCAAGAGGTGCCAAAATCTATGGCGAGATTGTCGGGTTTGCCACCAACTGCGATGCTTCACACATTACCAATCCGTCCAGTGAGCATATGGAAAAATGCATGAGAATGGCTCTTTCAAATGCGGGGCTTAAGCCGGAGGACATAGGATACGTGAATGCGCACGGTACGGGAACCTCATCGGGTGACATTGCCGAAAGTACGGCAACCTTCAGGGTCTTCGGGAAAAACGTTCCGGTTTCAACCCTTAAAAGCTACATGGGACATACACTCGGCGCAGCCGGGGCTCTCGAGGCCGAAATGACTATTCTCATGCAGAGACAGGGATGGTTTGCTCCGAATCTGAATCTTACGGAACCGGATCCTCTCTGCGGTGACCTGGATTACATAACTGGAAACGGCAGGGTACTGTCTGCGGAATATGCGATGAGCAATAACTTCGCATTCGGAGGCGTAAACACGTCTCTTATATTCAGACTGATGGAATAAGGATGGTCTCATTGCGTAAGGTTCCCTACATAATCATCAGGACGGCGGGAATTCTGCTGGGAGTACTTTTTCCGTTTATCGTGTATTTTGCCATAAGCAGTAAATCCGAGCTGATGATGGCGGGAGTACTTGTCGCGCTGGGACTTTCTGCTCTTGCCGTTTCCGGCAGAAGGGACTCCGGTGTGCCCGGAGCAGTGCTCTGCGCACTTGATTTTGCGCTTGCGGCCGTATTTCTTGCAAGCGGAAGCTTTCTGGCCGTAAAACTTTATCCGCTGATAGTGACGGGGAGCTTTCTGAGCTTTTTTGCCATGAGTCTCTTTCCCGGACGAACACCGGTTATCGAGAAAATTGCTTCCTATACGGTGAAGGCGGAAGACAGGGATGATTTTTTTCGGAATTACTGCCGGAAGGTAACCGTTGCCTGGTGCGTGTTTTTTGTCATGAACGGACTTGTTTCACTGGCAACGGCACTGTTCTGCAGTGATGAGACATGGACACTGTACAACGGTGTCATCTCCTACGTGCTGATAGGAATGATGTTCACCGCTGAATACATTATCAGAATAATCTTAAGAAAAAGAAGGAAGTCAGGAACTGATGACACAGAAAAATTATAACGACATGAGTGCGGTGGGGGCTTTAAAGGCAGCCCAGTATCTGGCCGTGAGCCCGTTTATATTTCAGGCGGTTGTCGCCATGAAGAGAAAGGCATCCTGGCCCACTTCGGAAAAATGAGTAAGAATGATTCGGTCAGCCGTTCCGAACTGGTGAAAATCTCCGGTCTCAGTGACTACGCCGTATCCATGCTTACAGATCTTGCCGTGGCTGCGGATCTCCTTATCAGGAATGATGACGATACCCTTAGTCCGACCAAGATTATTCATTATCTGGCAAACGACAGAATGACCAACGTCAATTTGGATTTTTCCTCCGAGGTATGCTATGAGGGGCTTAAATCCATGACAGAGTCTCTGGAAACGGAGACTCCTAAGGGACTTAAGGTATTTACGTCGTCATGCGCCACCATTTATCCTTTCCTCAGTTCCCTTCCGGAGAAGGCCAGAAATGCATGGTTCGGCTTTGATCATTATTATTCCGATAACGTGTTCAGCAGTGTTCTGCCGATTCTTTTCAGGGAACGTCATTTTAGGCATATAAACGACATCGGAGGCAATACCGGAAAGTTTGCTCTGGCTGCCACTGCATTTTCCGATGATACCTGGGTGACCATAATCGATCTTCCGCAGCAGTGTGAACTTGCCGCTGCCAATATCCGTGAGCATGGTCTTGAAGACAGAATTGACACCTGTCCCGTAAATATTCTGGAAGAATCGGCAAGACTTCCGTCAGGCGGTGACTTATGGTGGATGAGCCAGTTCCTGGACTGCTTCAGCAGTGAGCAGATAGAGGAAATTCTGACCATGGTCTACAATGCCATGGACGACAGCGCGATGGTCGCCATAAACGAGGTGTTCGGAGACAGACAGTCAAATGACATTGCGGGACTTGTAATAGAGGCCAACAGTCTCTATTTCACCGTAATGGCCAACGGCGTAAGCAGATTCTATCATTCTGACGTTTTTATCAGGCTTGTTGAGAAAATCGGCTTTAAGGTGCACAGAATGGTTGAACACGTGGGGCTGGCGCATACCCTGCTGATACTTACCAAGTAGTTTCCGTAATGTGTCCGCAGGTTCCGGATGCTTTCAGGAAAAACCTGTGGACGTCACGAATATCCGGTATAAAAAAGAAACCGAAGCTCCGTTATGGTACGGTGCTCCGGAAATTTTTACGTTCATCAGTTCTAGGTTATTGTTTTTACCGGTCAGCTTTTATTACCGCTGCCGGTTTCGTTTACTGGATTCATCAGTCTCCGGTAAGGTTTATTAATTCTGAGATTTTGCATGCAGCTTCTGTTTCTGACAGGAATCCCTGAAATTTGTTTCACAGGCCTTTGTGTAGTATGCGGATACATCCTCAGGCGAACTGTCTGACATGGAGTATATTTCCGCCACTCTGTAGCAACCCTCGGGATTGTTCAGGTCGCAGGCTTTCTTGGCAAGCACTACGGCTCTGGACGGCTGCTGAAGCTCCTGTATATAAATCATGGCTCCATGGTGACAGCTGTACAGACTGTTCTTAAGACAGCTGACCTCAAAAAGCTTGGCGGACAGCCGGTATTCGCCCTGCTGTGCGAGAGTCACGGCCTGATCGATGCAGTGATCCTGTTCATCCGCGGTGCTCTGGGAATTGCATCCCTTCAGATAGAAATGTTCTGCTTTTGCCGTATCGTTGTTTTCAAGAAGAAATTTTCCGGCGTTATAGCAGTACCTGCTGAGATCTGAACCTTCGGAATGGGTTTCACAGAGCATGCGGTTCAGTCTGAATTCATTTTTAAAATCCTTTCTGCCCGCATATTCCGCAAGAGCACGGTCGCAGTATTCAACGGCTTTGTCCATAAGACAGGCCTTATGAAACAGTTCCATGGCCTCGTCCGGGCGCCTTTTCTCCTGGAGCACTTCAGCGGCAAGTACGCATGAGTGTGCATCATTGTTTTTTATACAGTGTTTTCTGTAGATCAGCAGAGCCTGGGATATCTTCCCGTTATTCTCGTAAATCTCTCCCATTGGGGAACAGCCTATCATAGCTGAATTTTCCGAGCATCTGGTGATGTATCCTTCAAGTGCGTGTTTCGGTATGTGGGTTGAGTGTCTGGCTTCCGCTTTTCCCGGAGTCATGATCATGATTATCAGGGTTGAGAGAAAAGTAAGCATGAAAAAGAAAAATATCCTGCCGCATTTTTCCGGCAGAAGGGAGGAACTGTTACGGTTCAGATTTGTGCTGTTCATGCGAAGACGGATCTCTTTTGTAAAAACATTGTGTTAACAATTATATAACAATTCTTTTATAAATCAACAAGATAAATATTAAAAAAGAATATATTCTGAATTTTGTAATATACATTTGTTAGCGTTATGTATGCTTATTGCATAACATTCGGAAGGACATTTGATTTGTATTATGAAAAAAGATGTGAAACCCGTCACGGACAGTCCTGACGTCGGATATCTGTTCGGATTCAGCTGATGATGACAATATTTTACCATTGGAATATTTAGGTCTGCATGCTTCCTCTCCATTAAACGGAGGTTTTTCTGATTATGCTTTTATTGCAGGAGTCAGAGCTTCTGCATTATTTTTTCATCCGGATTCATCATCTCCGGCATGAATATTCATTTACGTCTTTTAAAAATATCTACATACCGCATATTTTAAGGGTTTTGGCTGTAAGGCAGGGGGGTTTTGGATTGAGTTGACTGTCGTCTAGGTGCTATAATGTGGCAAATATTATCAGTTTCTAACCTTTATCTTGAATTTTTTGTCATTAGACCGATAAGGAGTCATGCATGACCGTAATCAAGCAGCAGGATTTCATAGATTCCATCTATGATGCCCTGCAGTATATTTCTTATTATCATCCTATCGACTTTGTAAGATCTCTCAGAAAGGCTTATGAGAGAGAGCAGAATCCTGCGGCAAAGAATGCCATTGCCCAGATTCTCGTTAATTCGAAGATGTGCGCCATCGGACACCGTCCTCTGTGTCAGGATACCGGTATTGTTACCTGTTTCGTACGTCTCGGCATGAATGTTACCTTTGACGGTGACATGACCATCGAGGAAATGGTAAACGAAGGTACCCGCAGAGCATACTGCTGTGCCGAAAATCCATTACGTAAGAGCGTGCTGGTTGACCCTATCGGAGCCCGTGTAAACACCAAGGACAACACTCCTGCAATTACCCATATTTCCACCATTCCTGGTGATAAGGTTGAAATACTCATCGCTTCCAAGGGCGGCGGATCTGAAAACAAGTCAAAGCTTGTAATGCTTAATCCGTCTGACTCAATTGAAGACTGGGTTCTTGAACAGCTTCCTCACATGGGTGCCGGCTGGTGTCCTCCAGGAATTCTCGGTGTCGGTGTCGGCGGTACCATGGAAAAGGCTGCCGTTCTTGCCAAGGAATCATTAATGGATCCTATCGACATTGAAGAACTTATTGCCAAGGGCGCTGAAACTTCTGAAGAAAAACTCCGTCTTGAGCTTTATGACCGCATCAACAAGCTCGGTATCGGTGCTCAGGGCCTCGGCGGCATGACCACCGTTCTTGACGTTAAGGTTAAGACCTATCCAACCCATGCGGTTGCAAAGCCTGTAGCCATTATCCCTAACTGTGCCGCTTCACGTCACATTCATTTCGAACTTGACGGTACCGGTCCTGTAAATCTTGTTCCTCCTTCACTTGATGAATGGCCTGATATTGAACTCGGTAACGCAGACGGTGCAAGAAGGGTAAATCTGGACGGTATTACCAAGGAAGAGATCGCCACCTGGAAGACCGGTGAAACCCTGTTAATCAGCGGTACCATTCTTACCGGCCGTGACGCTGCCCACAAGCGTATCTGCGATCTTATCGCTCAGGGTAAGCCGTTACCAGAAGGCGTTGATTTCAAGGGTAAGTTCATCTACTACGTAGGACCTGTTCCTGCAGTTCGTGACGAAGTTATCGGACCTGCAGGCCCAACCACTTCAACCCGTATGGACAAGTTCGTTGAAACCATGCTGGCTGAAACCGGCCTTATCGGTATGATCGGTAAGTCAGAACGTGGTCAGCAGGCTACCGATTCAATCAAGAAGCACGGTGCAGTGTACCTGATGGCTGTCGGCGGTGCCGCTTACCTCGTATCTAAGGCTATCAAGAAGGCCAGAGTTGTGGCATTCCCTGAACTCGGCATGGAAGCAATCCATGAATTCGAAGTTAAGGACATGCCTGTAACCGTAGCGGTTGACTCTCAGGGTAACAATATTCACCTGACCGGTCCTGCAGAATGGAAGGAAAAGATCAAGCAGATTGATTTCAAGTACATTGAGTAGTACCGAAAGTCCAAGGAGTGCCTGAGTCGGTTTTCAGAATAACCGAATCAGGCACATGAACAGAGCCCGACAGTATCTGCTGTCGGGCTTTTTTGTAGGGTTCGGTCAGAGGCTGAAATTGCCGCAGGCGTGAAACGGATAGACGTGAATGCTATTTGTAAAGCTTGTTTTCCTTGTCAAACAGGGTAGTGGCAATCAGATCCTTGCTGTTGAGTGTTTTACGCTTCAGGGAACGCTGGTAGTCTATTTCCGCCAGAAGTTCGCCGATTTTGGCGGCGGTAAAGCAGACGGTGGCGTAGAATGAAGAGAACGGGATTGAGCTGTAGTTTCTGATATAATCCTTGAAGTTTATGAAGAAAGATTCCAGATCCGTTTTACGTATCCACCATTTTTCCGTAAGCCAGTCGTTGGCCTTCAGAAATCTGAAGAGACCTCTGGTGTACTGGTATACGTAAAAGACATTCAGTTCGCGGTTACGGTGGCATATGGCGAGCGGGTTGTACATGGTGCGGTATCCCTTGTCGGACAGCTTGCCGCTCATGTAGATGTTGTCGAACATGTCCTCACTGCTCTCTTCTGAAGGCATGACACCTTCTTCCTTAATAAACTTAACCCTGTAGGCCACGAAGTTGAATGAACAGTAAATCTTCATGAGATGCCAAAGGGGAAGGTCTCTTCTGGTAATCGGGAAGAATATGTTATGGACGTATCTGGTCAGATGATTACAGTCAGGATCTGCTATCTGTCTGCCGTAGATGAGAGCCAGATCCTGATACTTCAGAAAGTATCTGAAAAGCTCACTTATGGCACTTGGATCGATTCTGCAGTCATCTGACAGAAGAATGAGAATGTTGTCATCGTCGGTTTCATTGACTATTTTTTTGACAACCTCTGTTCTGAAATACTTGACCGGATCCTTAATCTGTATTTTGTTTCCGCGGGTATTTTCATTAGGCAGAAGCTTGATGACCCTGGCGCTGTATGATTCGGCAATTCCGAACACCGAGTTGTCATCGCAGGAATCGTAGATACGGATTTCATCAGCCTTGATAACTCTCTGGCTGACGATGGAATGCAGACAGTCACTTAACTGTTCTCTGTCCGGGTTGGCCGTTATAATCGCAACTGAAATCTTCATAAAATCCGTCCTGAAAGCTCTGCATTTCTCTGCCGTACATTATACCGCAACAGCGGGGCTGCCGTCAGTCAGTGACTCAAAAAAACAGCAAAAAAAGAATGATGACGACATATTCCGTAAAGAGGCCTGACAGTGAAAAACGGAACCTGCTTACTGCATCGGCGTCCGCAACGGGGAAGCCGCGACGGGGTTCCGTTAATAACAGCGGGCTTACTTGTCCGTCAGGATATTCAGAAGCTCCACAAATGCCTCGTCCTCATTATCTGAAGCCCACACACCGTTAAGGTAATTATAGGTAAGCTGAACAGAGGCTCCTCTGTCTCCCATTTTAGCTGCGGTGTGAAGAATTTCCACGGCTTTTTTGGTGTCGGCGTTACAGCCTATGCCGTACATCTTAAGGGCTGCCAGATTAAAGTGAGCCTTCGGATTACCGCGGCTTACGGCCTTTATTATGGTGTCATGTGCCTTCTGGTTGTTCTGAGTCGTACCGATCCCGAAAAGATAGTAGATGCCCAGATTGTTAAGAGCCTTGACATGCTCCTGATCGGCAGACTGTTTGAGCCACTTGAAGGATTCCTCATAGTTGCCTTCCCGGAAAAGATGCATTGCCAGCCGGTACTGGGCCTCCGGATCGGTAGGATTTGCGGACGCCGGTTTTCTGCCGGGTTCGGTGGCATCGAACATTATTGAGATTGCCGGATGCTTGCAGATCTTTTTCGCCTTTGAAAGAATTTCACTGAAGTTCAGTGTCCCGCTGTTGTCTGCGTAGTCCTTGATGAAGAACAGGTCGCTCAGAAGTCCGATGGACAGCTGAATTGAGTTACGGTTCTTAACGCCGATGCCTCCTGCAAGAATCGGATTGGTGCACAGACTGCCCTTGGAATTGCCTGATTCATAAACGGAACGTACTACAGAAGCTCCGCCGGTCTTCATTGTTCTAAGCAGCTTGAGGGCTTCGGAAGGTGATTTCTGTGCTCCCTTGCCGTACAGATACATGGCCGCAAGAACAGCCTTGCCGGTATCGCTTCTTTTCATTTCCGGTATTCCGGTAATAAGAGAATGGGCTTCGCCGTAGTTGCGGTAGTTTGTTTCGGTGGCCTTGATTACCGCAAGCTTTTCCTTACAGGATGCAGATCCCATGTCGGCACCGCGGGTGTACTGGCCTACAGCGGCACGAAGATCCCTGGTGCGTCCGAGCCCGTTGTTGAAGAGATCACCCAGATGACAGAAGGCGTCCGCAATTTTCATATCGGTACCCTTGCGGTAATATTCCTCAGCCTTTACGTAGTCCTGAGAAACCCCGTTGCCGTTCTCATAAAGCATGCCCATTTCCACAGGATATTGTTCCTGTATTTCAGCCGGAGCAACGGCAATGAGTCCGGCTATTTCACGCTGGTTGTTTGTGGCGATGTAATAATTGAGAAGGGCTGAATCAACTTCCCTGTCATTCCTGTTGCGGTACTGTTCAAGGTAGCGCAGTGCTTCCTTGGTGCCGGTTTTGGTTCCTATGAGATACAGACCTGCCTTGCGGTAGGCATTCCTGTTGCCTTTTCTTGCCGCATATACGAAATTCTCGGCAGCCTGACGTTCATCCTTTATGCCGTCAATGACTCCGCCTTCAAAGATCGTGGCAAGGTCAAACGCAGCATCAGGATTGTTTCTTGCAGTATGGATGAGCAGGTTGAAACCTCGCTGTTTGTTTTCCTTAACACCTTCACCGTTAAGATACATTTTGGCCATCATGTAGGTGGCTTTCTGATTGTTCTGTTCAGAAGCCATGCTGAAGTATTCAAAGGCCTTGTTAAGGTTTCTGATAATGCCGTATTCTCCCTTGTAGAGAAGAACGCCGGCAAGATACATTGCGTCAGGATGGCCTGATTCCGCAGCCTTTATGATTAATTCAGCTCCATGACTCTTCTGGGAGGCTGAAGACTTGGCATCATTCAGAAGAAGCTGTCCGTAAACGTACTGGGCATTCCTGTTGTCGTTATTGCAGGCTTCCTCCAGCAGGGCAAGCCCCTTGGCAGTGTTCTTTCGAACTCCGTTGTGGCCGTTGAGATAGCGGTCGGCAAGTTCATACATTGCGTCTGCATTCTTTTCGTCAATAAGAACCTTAAGGGTTGCAATGTCCTTTTCCTGAAGCATTTCAGGAGTAATGAGATTCTCGTCTTCAGCCGGAATGTCGGCGATCTGGACTGATTCGGACGGCTTTTCGACTGAGGATGCTTCGGATGATATCGTGTTGTTTGACAGATCTTCGGCTGATCCCGGCTCCGGAGTTTTAACATCCGCTGTTTCCATTATTACGTGAGGTGCTTCTTCCTCTTTGGTTTCGGCCATTGCGGTGTCATGAGGTTCGGCTTCTGCAGGAACCTGAGTTTCATCCTTTTCCGGAACGGTGTCATTTTCGGTCATGACGGTTACCGCGGTATCAGGCTCGTTTTCATCAGAAAGAACGTCCGGAGTCACCGGTGCGGCATCTGCGGAAACCGTGATGTCCGTCTGTTCGGCTGTTCTGGGTTCACTCGAAGCCGGTTTGACGGAACTATCGTCAGATAACGGCTTTTTCGCTTCTGCCGTCTCGGTCGTATACATTGTGTCACCGTCGGTCGCTCCGTTTTTCAGCTGGCTTATGAACTTGTATGGCTCGTACTCGATCATGCCGAAGTTAATTCTGCTGAGCGTTTCCTCAACGCTTCTGAAATCGGCAATGATTTTCAGTTTGTTTATGGCCTGAATACGCTTGGTGGTCAGTAATTTTGCCGGCATGAAAATAGGTTTTAAGTCGGGGCTGATTTCAAGAGTTTTCAGCAGTTTCATTGACGGCAGATTCAAGTTGTAGAGAATCCCCTGATCCGTATTGCCTACGAATTTACCCTGTTCAGGATTCTGCTCAAGATGATTTTCAACGGCCGCAATGTCTGATCCGAGAAGGGTGAGTGTAATCTCATCTCCGCTGCTGTTGTTTATCCTTTCGAGGAGTGAAATGTCTTTGTGGTAATTGTTGCGGTCTTCATCGCTCATTTTCTTTGCTCCGCGACTAAGCAGATCGGAATAGGCTTTGAGATCAGGAGCAAGGATGAATATGCTCTTGAGATCAGGACATCCGGGAAGCTCTCTGGTTATGTTCATTTTGTAGGTATGGAGAGGAATCTTCTCAAGAGAGGCCACGTTTTTATATCTGACCGGAGTGACAACGCCGGTAAGGAAGAACGGTTCGCTTGTGGTTGCCACGCATTCGTAATATTTTTTGCCCATTTCGGCAAATTCGAGAGAATCGCGTACGGAGGACTCGAAGACTGATTTCAGAGATTCTATGCTTTCATGATTTTCCTTTGGAGCATCCTCCCTAATCATCGGAATGTGCGCCATTACAACAGGCAGATTGTCCTTCAGACTGATTACGTCGCGGAGGCTGTCGGTGTTATACCCCACGAAGTCAGAGGCGGACAGGTTAAGCTGTACGCTTCTGTTAAGGTTGGTCGGCAGAAGGGCTATGAGGCTTTTGGATTCATCGGTAATAAAACGGCGCAGTTCGTAGCTTGAGATACGCTCGTAATCTCCTGAGCCTATGAGGAAACGGCTGACGTTAAGGGCATCGTACGGACCGAATATGGCACGGATGTCGTTAATGGTATAGTCAGGATTGTTCTTGAAAACAGTATATGCCACAACGGAATCACGCAGAACCCGTTCCTCTTCCGTTTTTGGTTTGTAAACCTCAAAGATGTTGCTGAGGGAGTTCAGATAAAAGCTGTAGGTTTCCGGGCTGAGCTTGCTGGAATCGAGCTGTTCGGAAAGATAGATTACTTTGTCCCTGATATTCTGGTTTGCGGCGTTTGAGAGGTATTTGCTGATGTCCACTCCGGTGTCCTGAACCATCTCACCGGGCCTGAACATGTCATCACCGCCAAATTCATGGTTGTCGTCCTCTGCGTAGATGTCGTTCTGATCCTCAGGTTCTCCGGAGGAGTCCGGGTTTTCAGCCTCATATGTTTTGAGCATGGATATGAGCGACGGCATTTCGTCAAAGCTGTCGGAAAGAATACAGCCGTACAGGGCTCCGGCGATTGACACCGGAGAAGTTGGATCTATGTTTTCAATACCGTTTTCGGTTTCATGACTCTTCTGGGCCTTCATTACGGCGTAGGTGCCTACGCCGACGCTGGCGGAAACTGCCAGAATTCCCATGAGAAGAGCCGGTTTGGAGATGCCTTTGTTGCGACGTCTGTTCATATTAAACTCTTTTTATTCTTAGGTTGCCGATTTACGGCTGCTGCATGGACATATGAGAGACTGACGGATTTGATCCGCATTCTGCCGGAGGAATAAAAAAAACAGGAACTGACTGTCCGGGTAATAACGGGCGATCGTAACTTCCGTGCTAAGACGGAGACGATGCCGTGAATTATATTGTTTTATTTTCCCGCAACTGCTGATCTGGTTTTTATTCTTATGTCTCCGATCCGGTGCATCCGGAGATGCTTAAGCCGGCATATGAGCCATTGGTTTTTTATTTAATAATTTATTCTTTTACCAATATCCCGTAAACATCCTGTCAGAGTTCTGTGCCTGCCGTTTTTATAACCGGCTTTAAGCCGTGTAACGGAACAGCGAGAACACACGTTTGATATTTACACACATACATATATCATTCTACAGGATAGAGAAAACATTTTCACATAAACGTCATAAAAAACTCGTTTAATCAAGAATTCAGTCAAAATTTCAGAATAAAGTTTTGCGTAAAAGTCTTCAAAAAAGGCGTAAACATACGGAAAACAAATATGAATGGAGCCTGATTCATGCATATTTCGGCGGAATGAACCGGCAGTTCGGAACATGAACAGCCGGAATTTCCTCCGTCAGATGTTGTTTTCAAGCTTTTCGAAACCCACCTTGATGATCTGGGAGCCGAATACTTCGCATATGGTGAAGCGGCAGTCTATGACGGTTAGTCTGTCTCCAACGGTCGGGATGCCTCCCAGATGGTAGGACAGAAAGTCTCCGAGTGTCAGAAGCTGTTCCTTTGAGGTTATGACCAGCCCGTATTTTTCGGCAATTTCGGTCATGTCTGCTTCCCCGGACAGCAGTATGTCTCCGCTGTACGGATAATGTACTTTCTTGATAGGGGTATCACTGTTAAAGATGGTGTTCAGGAGCAGTTCATCATCAGAGTGACCGATGATGGAGATGATGTCTCCCTTTTTAAGTTTCATGCGGCTGACGGGATGCAGAATCATACTTTTTCTGAAGACGGATACCACCATGGTGCGGTTAGGGAACTTTATTTCACTCAGCAGCTGATCCTGACATGATTTGTGCTTAATCTCATAATTGAAGATTTCATAATCATCATCAATCGTGATACCCATCTGTCCCTTGCTGACCGGAGCGGTGGAGCTTGGGGCATAAACATCAAAGAATTTCGCAACCGGCAGAATGGTTGCTCCCTGAACGAGCAGCGAGAATATTACCACGACGAATGCGGTGTTGAAGAAGAGATCCGCATGTGGAATTTCGTTCATGATAGGGTAAATGGCAAGTACAATCGGAACGGATCCCCTGAGACCAACCCACGATATGAATAGCAGCTCCCTGGTGCTGAACTTGAACAGGAGCTTCAGACAGAGAAATACCGCAACAGGTCTGGCAAGAAACGCCATGATGCATGCCACAATGAGACCGTCGACGGCATGTATCAGCAGATTAGGTGGTTCCACGAGAAGGCCGAGCATCAGGAAGAGGCATATCTGAGACAGCCATGTAAGGCCGTCCTGAACCGGGCGGATGTACCGTAACTGCTTGAGTGTGGTATTGCCTATAATCATACCGATGATAAAGATGGCCAGAAAGCCTGAACCGTCCATGGCTGAGGTAATGGCAAAACCGGTAAAGGCGACGCCGAGAACCAGCAGCGAATAGAGGCCGTTCGGGATGCTGATGGCGTTAAGTAGCATTCTGCCCAGATATCCGAATAGTATGCCGAATACGATGCCGAAGGAGAACTGCTTCATGAAGAACAGCAGTGCGTTCGACATGGTGAAGGTTTCCGGACCGCCTGCCGCAGTGCTGACTCCTGACTTGATTATTTCGATGACCGTTATTGTCAGAAAAATTGCCATAGGGTCGTTGGTGGCTGATTCTATTTCAAGAGGCCCCTGAACCTTGTTCTTAAGGCTTACACCGTTGCTGCCGAGCAGCGAGAATACGGCACCGGCGTCGGTGGATCCTATCATGCAGCCCACCAGCAGGGATTCAAAGAAACTCATCTTGAAAATGTAGTACACGAGTGCGCCGACAATCAGAGTGGTTATCAGTACGCCGAACGTGGACAGTATTATTGCCGGCTTTGATGATGTTTTAAACGTGAAGTAACTGGTCTGACATCCGCCGTCAAATATGATTACGGCAAGAGCCAGATTGGCAATGTAGAAAGCCAGATTGTAATTGCTGAACTGGATTTCCAGGAGAAATCCGTTTTCACCGAACAGCATGCCGAGAATAAGGAACAGCAGCAGAACTGGGAGCCCCATTATTGAAGAGATTCGGCTGGCAAAGATACTGCATGACAGCAGCAGTCCTATGATCAACATAATGTGATTAAGCTGGTCCATCCTGAATCCGGTTCCTTGTTACTGTCTTTCGTGCCTGTTTATGAAAAATGCGTAATTCGTAAGTCCGTCGCTGCCTGCGAAGTACGCCGTACCTATGTTAGGAGGAAATTATAAACGTTAAATGCTGTCTTAAGTGGAAAATTTAAGGTTTTTGCGATGCTTGATTAAATAACAAACATCCCCCTCAGTTAATATTACTATAAAAGCAACGTTAAAGCTTATATTATCGGTAAAAGTCGAAACTGATGACGGAATAAAGGCGGATTCGGTTATCAGAGTGTAAAGAAATCGGTCTGATTGTGTAAAAGGACGGCTATGAATGTTTTCGGTAATGACGGAATTGCCGGAGAATGTAATTGCAGTATTTATGTCAGGCGGGTGGAAAATCCTGAATAACGGAGAGCATAATCCGTCAGCGGGAGAAAGATTACGGGGCATGAAAAAAGAGAGGTCACTGCAAATGCAGTGACCTCTCCAGATTCAGGTTCCGACGTCAGCGGCTAACACCAGCCTTAGAACTGTTTTTTCGTGGCGTCGGCACAGAACCACGGTATGGTTAGTTCTGCTGAGGAACGTAGATAAGTACGGCAGACAGAGGTTCAAGAGTAACCTTGTAGCTGGTTCCTTCAGGATAAACGATCACAGGATCTCTGATGGGATCTTCGCTGGAATCTTCGGAACTGAAGACTGCAACATTGGTCTGAGCTTCTGCATCGTTGAATATTGAAGCGTCAAATTCAGCTTCAACCTTTACGTTTTCCTGAACGTTAAGTACTACGAGTACTTCTGAATCACCATAGGTCTTCTTGACTGCAAACAGATTTTTGTCGGTGCCGATATCGGTAAGTGAACCCATTGAAATGGCCTTAACTTCCGCACGGAGTTTCATCATGTTGGTAACAAAGTTCTTCAGATTTTCCTGATCTGGGTTAAAGTCTGAGATCTTGCCGGTTGAACGTGAAACGTGGTCGTCACACACCTTCGGACTACATTTCTCATCATCAACCTTGACGTCAAATCCCTGAACTTCCTGACCCCATTCATCACCATAGTAGAGGGTTATCGGACCGCTCATTGCGGTTACTGCTGCATGGGCAACCTTATAGCGCTTGAAGTAATTCTCTGAAGAGATTGCCTTCTTCTTCTTTGCTCTCTGAATCAGATCGCCGAAACGTACCACGTCATGGTTGGTGAGGAAGTAGTTTGGAACCGCAAAGTCAGGGTAAGTGTTTTCTGCAGCCTTAAGCTTGTTCTGAATGGTTACGCCGGAATGGTTGTAGTTACCGTATTCTTCAACAGCCAGAGCCTGAACAATGCCGTAACGGGTATTGAAGTCGAAGTTTGACTTGAGACCCTGAGTGGTGTCAGAGCCGTAGCCGTAGGTCTTGATGCCGTCTTCACTGCCCCAGACTTCGCCAACCATATAGCCTAAAGGATGTACGCTTTCGCCATGCTGATCCTGATAGGTGGTGACAGCCGCAGCTGCTTCAACGGCTTCTCTGATTTCCTTCCAATCTGAAACCGGAACCTGATAAGCCTGGTCAAGTCTCCATCCGTCAATCTTATACTCGGTAATGTAGTGGGCAGCCAGTTCCTTGTAGAAGTTAAGAGTTGAGTCATCTCCGAAGTCTGAGCACTTAGTTGAGCACTCAGTTGCGTTTTCGTTACAGACCTCCTTTTCATATGTTCTGCTCGTATCAGAGTTGTAGTATGTACATGTACCTCTAGTGACGATTTGCTTGTTTGTTGGAGATAAGGTATTGATGGTACCCTTGAAATGACCGAATACTCCGTCGAGGAATACGTAGATGCCTCTTTCGTGAGCCGCATCAACAAGTTCTTTCAGCTTATCTGTATTTCCGAAATGAGGATCTACCTTGTAGTAGTCTTCACCGAAATAACCGGTAGCATCCAGTTCTTTGGTAGGTGTTGCGAGATCTGTACTCTGGAATACAGGAGTCAGCCAAATGGCGTTCATGCCGAGTCCCTGGATATAGCCAAGAGAGTCTATAATGCCCTGAAGGTCGCCCTTGTGATTGCTTGGACCGTAACCGATGTTATAGTTGATTGATTCGTCACCGTCCTGGAACGCTTCAACCATAACCTGGAACATACGGATGTTACAGATTTTTTCATCGGCAGTTGCCTGGTTGTAGCAGAACAGGTTGTTTCTGTAGGTGTTTGAGTTGATTTCCAGGTTGGCTGTTACAGTCTTAATCTCTGGGGTAGGATCACTGCTTCCGCTACCGCCACATGCGGTTACTGAGGTGGCAAGAAGAGAAGCCAGAATGGCTGTATACAGTTTATTCTTTGTGGATTTCATATACCATTTCCTGTTATTTGTTGATGTTCAGCAGTCAACAGTCAAGCGCCGTCATTCCATTGCAGGACAACGGTTACACCCATGTCTGTCAACGTATGCGGATTATATCAGTACTTATAATAAAATCTGCCGAAAATTTTATATATTCATAAATGAAAACGTTTTTTGTTAAGCAGATGTGATAACAATGTATGCTTTTAGAGTTTTATTTTTTAATGCGATGTATAAAAACAAGATGTTTGTGAGATATTGATTGTAAAAATGTTTATTTGTCCTAAAAAAAAGCGACTTTTCGGAAAATTAATCAGAAGTTTGATATATTTTATCTAGGGGAGTGATTCATCACGGTGTCCCGGCTCCGCATGCGGATAAGCATGGATTTCCAGGAGAGCATAAAAAATAAAAGAAATAAAAATAAGAGACCGTGGATAAACATACTAATCAAAATCAGACATTACCGTTGTCGCATCATACAAAAACCTGTCATGACAGGGTTTAAAGGGGGAAATATGAGATCCTTGATACTGCGAATAGTGCTGATTCTGTCTTTTTTCTGTTTTTACTGTTCCGCTACGGCTGAGGATTCTCTGTCTGCCGCTGGTTCCGCACCTGCCGTTAATGTTTCTTCTGAAGAGGTGTCTTCAGTTTCCTCTGATAAAACTGCATCAGATAATAAAGAAGAGCCCGTCGATGACGAGCTTAAACGGGAAATTCAGGCCATTCGTAAATCCCTGCACGGGACTGAGAGAAAAAAGGTTCTTGTGGCCTATTTCTCAAGAACCGGTGAAAATCCCGGCGTGGGAACCATTTCCGTCGGCAATACGTTCATCGTGGCAAAGGAGATCGCCCGTCAGACCAGGGGAACACTCTTTGAAATCAGGGCTGAGTATGAATATCCCGCAGACTATAAACAGTGTCTTAAGGTTGCTGAAAAGGAGAAGGCTGCCAAGGCCAGACCAAAGCTTGCCGAAACCGTCGACATTACTCCTTATGATGAAATATACATAGGCTCTCCCGTCTGGCTTGAAGACATGCCGATGCCCGTATACACGTTCCTCGAAAGCATGGATTTCAGCGGAAAGGTTATAAGACCGTTCAATACGCATGAGGGCAGCGGAGAGGCAATGTTTGAGGATAAGATAGCTGCGGCTGCCAAAAACGCTGAGGTAAAACCGATGCTCTCGGTAAGAGGTGCCATAACCCAGTATGAGTCGGTAAAGCTTCCTTCCGCCATCAAGACGTGGAGGACAAAGGAGGCCATAAAACGTTCTCAGGAAATAATCGACAGCCTCAACTGAGATCTGATATTTTCCGGCCGGACCTTGCGTGTGCAAGTGTCCGGTTTTCTTTTTTCATCTTACGTCTCCGCGGAAGGCCGTCGGTGTCGGTCATTTACCGTACGGCATTGCGCCGTTGAATAAAAGGCACAATATCCGTATAATCGTCACCGGATTGAAGGAGTCTGCCGGAAAATCATGTCCTGCGGATGCGGATTCTTCTCAGATCAGCTCTTAATATGCTGTTCCCGCCTCCGGCGCAGGGAACATTTGTTTAAAAATCAATTTGTCAGTCAGAACCGAAACTAGATATGAAAACAGTTCCAACCAAAATAACCTACGGCAGAATATCAAAAGTGCTGGAGGAAGCTCTTTTTCGTGACCGTAACAGAATCCTTGCCAAGGCACGCAGGGTTTTCGGGGACAGAAGAAATCCCGTAACCGAACCTGACGAGGAGGCGGTGACGGAACTTGCTCTTGAAGCTTCCGCGACAGTGGAATATGCCAGAACCAGGGCCGGAAAAATTCCAGAAATCACGTATCCGGAGCAGTTGCCCGTAAGTCGTGAGAAGGATGACATCATCAGACTGATAAAGGAAAATCAGGTGGTCATCGTGGCCGGTTACACCGGTTCGGGTAAAACCACCCAGCTTCCGAAAATCTGTCTTGAGGCCGGACTCGGACGCAGGGGAAAAATAGGACATACGCAGCCTCGACGACTGGCGGCACGTACGGTTGCGGATCGTATCAGTCAGGAACTTGGGTGCGAGCTTGGCACTGTGGTCGGCTACAAGGTGCGTTTTGGAGACAAAACCTCAGACGATACCATAATCAAGCTGATGACTGACGGTATTCTGCTTACTGAACTGGAGCAGGACAGATATCTCAGCGAATATGAGGTAATCATCATTGATGAAGCCCATGAACGCAGTCTTAATATCGACTTTATTCTCGGTTTTCTGAAGAATCTTCTTAAAAAACGTCCTGATCTCAAGGTCATAATCACCTCAGCCACCATTGATCCGGAAAGCTTCAGCCGTCATTTCGACAATGCTCCGGTAAAGCTTGTTGAGGGACGGACCTATCCTGTGGAGGTGAGATATCAGCCGCTTGATGACCTTCTTGACGATGACAATGAGGAAATAGACGAGGATATTCTGCAGGCAGGCATTCTCAGGGCTGTCAAATCTCTTGACGAGGAGATGTCGGGGGATATTCTGGTGTTCCTGAACGGTGAGAGGGACATTGCCGAAACCGCCGAATACCTGCGACGGGCCAATCTTCCCGCAACCGAGATTCTTCCTCTCTACTCAAGACTTGGTGTGGCGGATCAGAATAAGATTTTCGCACCTCATGGTCTGAGACGCATAGTTCTTGCCACCAATGTTGCGGAAACCTCCGTAACCGTTCCGGGCATAAAGTATGTGATTGATCCCGGTACGGCCAGAATCAGCAGATACAGCTACCGGAATAAGGTGCAGAGACTGCCGATAGAGCCGGTGTCACGAGCCAGTGCCGATCAGCGTAAGGGGCGCTGCGGTCGTGTGTCGGAGGGCGTCTGTGTCCGTCTTTACAGCGAGAACGATTTTCTGGCAAGACCGGAATTTACCGATCCGGAAATACTCCGCACTAATCTGGCAGCCGTAATCCTGCGCATGATCAGTTTACGTCTCGGCAGCATTGAAACCTTCCCGCTGCTGGACAGGCCTGAACAGCGTCAGATAAATGACGGCATAAAGCTTCTGGAGGAACTTGGAGCAGTATTCAGAAATCCTGCCGGTGAGCTCAGACTGACCGATACGGGCAGGAAGATGGCCGCACTGCCGTGCGACCCGCGACTTGCCAGAATGCTGGTTGAGGCCGGCAAGCTGGGAGCTCTTTCGGAAGTTCTCATTATTACCTCCAATCTCAGCAGTCAGGAGGTAAGGGAAAGACCTCTTACTGCAAGAAATGCAAGTCAGGAATGTCACAAACGCTTTGATGATGAACGCTCAGACTTTATCGGTATCATTAATCTTTACAACTATCTGAAAGAACAGTCTTCCGAGCTTAGCGGGAGTGCTCTTCGCAAGAAGATGCGCAGGGAATTCCTGTCCTACATGAGAATGAGGGAATGGCTGGACATCCATGCACAGCTTAAGGATGCCGTAAAGGAGCTCGGTTTTAAGCTTAATGAGGCACCTGCCACCTATGAGGAGATTCACAAGTCTCTGCTCAGCGGGCTTCTCAGTATGATTGGTATGCGCAGTCTGGAAAGCAACGAATACATCGGTACCAGATCCAACAGATTCATGATTTTTCCGGGATCGGGGCTGGCACGCAGAAACGTAAGATGGGTTATGGCGGCCGAACTAACGGAAACAACCAGACTCTATGCAAGAATGGTGGCGGAAATTGACCCTCTGTGGGTTGAGGATTACGCAGGAGATCTTATCCGCTATTCGTACAGTGACGAACACTGGAGCAAGAAGATGGGGGCTGTTCAGGCATCACAGAAGGGCGTGCTGTACGGACTTGCCGTGATTAACGGACGCAGGGTCAACTATACCCGTATAAATCCTCCTCTCTGTCACGAGCTTTTTATAAGGGAAGGCCTTGTAAACGGAGAGATTGTCCTTGACGAAGGCTTCTTCGACAAAAACAGAAAGCTTATCAGCGAGGTGGTTGAGCTTGAAGAAAAGTCCCGTCGCCGTGACCTTTTGGTTAATGACGATACACTTTTTGCCTTCTATGACGAAAGAATACCAGAGGATATCGGTGACGTGAGAACATTCTGTCACTGGTGGAAGGGAAAAAAGAGGGAAAATCCGGATTTTCTGAGCTTCAGTCTCGACATGCTCAAACGTCAGGATACGTCAATGGTGTCTGAGGACAAGTATCCGGATCATCTGACTGTCGGCAAGTACAGACTTAATCTTGAGTACAATTTTGATCCTACTGCGGAGAATGACGGTGTTACCGCCATTATTCCTGTAAGCATTCTGAATCAGGTTCCGTCAGACGTCTTTGAATGGCTGATTCCGGGGCTCCGTCTGGAACTCTTTACCACGATGATAAGAATTCTGCCGAAGGCTCTCAGAAAATGCTTCGTTCCCGCACCTGATTACGGCAACATCCTGTTTGAGTCCCTGGATCCGTCCATGGGTAGTTTTAAGGAGGCTCTCTGCCGTAAGATGACATCCCTCAGCGGTCAGCAGGTTACATGGGATGACTTTGACATAAGCCAGCTGCCGAAGCACCTTACCTTCAATTTCAGGGTTACGGACATCAAAAGAAAGGTGCTTATGGAAAGCAGGGATCTTGAGCATATAAGGCACACCCTGAGGGATGAGGTGAAGGCTTCCCTTGCAGAGGTTGTCAAGGAAATGCCGAAGCAGGAAGGGATTAAGACCTGGAACTTTGATTCCATCCCCAAGACCCAGAGCCGTATGGTCGGCGGCATGGAAATCGTGGCTTATCCGGCACTGAGAGACTGCAAGGACAGTGTAAGTCTTGAACTCTTTGAAACTGCGGAGGAGGCCGAACGACAGATGTGGCAGGGACAGAAGCGTCTCATCATGCTGACCATTCCGGATCCGATAAGCTATCTGGAGAAGTCGCTGCCAAACAAGGCGAAGCTTGCCATGTACTTTAATATGGTGGGTAACGTCAGAATCCTCATTGACGATCTTGAATCACTGGCACTGGATGATATTCTGACTAGAGCCGGAGGCGTGGCATCGACCTCGGCGGATTTTGAAAAGCTTGTGAATACCGCAAGGGAGGAGATTCACGAAACAGTGCACAGACTGTCACTCATCTGCGAGAAGATTCTGGTAAAGGCCAATGACGTGCGCAAGAAACTCAAGGGAAAGATGGATTTCAGAACTGCGTATGCGTACAGCGACATGGGTGGACAGCTTTCCGCACTTATCCGCAAGGGATTTGCCACGGAGGCAACCATGGAATTCTTCCCGAGACTTGAGGTCTATCTTGACGCCATGCTGAAGAGAATGGAGAAGGTCGGCATTGATCCGAACCGCGATGCGGTCATGCTGAATAAATTCAAGTCCGTGGAAGATAATTACAACTCCCTTATGGGCCTTTTTGCCGGCAGAATTGTTCCTGCTGACGTGCATAGGGTCAGGTACATGCTTGAGGAGCTTAGGGTTTCATATTTTGCCCAGAGCATAAGAACCCTGTTCCCTGTTTCCGACAAGCGTCTCAACGTGGAAATTGACAGGCTCAGAAATCTGTACCGTAAATGATTCTGAAGCCTCAGGGCAAAGTCGGAATAATACTGTATTCCGGTTATTTATGTCTTTTGAGGCTGAAAATCAAAAAAACAGTATCAAATTTGTTCAGTATTGGTTATAATCCGCAACTGATGCGACAGATACGGGGGATTCGTCCTCAGATACAGTAAACGTCAGGCTGTCGGTCAGGTTAGGAATCCGGTCCACGGAAGGACAGGATATGTTGTAGACCGTCTCTACAGGATGTTAGGACGTTTTTTTTAATTAATATACAGTTTATATAATATGAGTTTTGCAGATTTATTCGAAGGCGCAAACACCTCTCCTAAGAAGAGTGTTTTAGGTCAGTTAATCCACGGTATCGTAGTAAGAATCGAAAGCGATTTTGTATGGGTTGACGCTGGTTTCAAGTCAGAAGGTCAGATTCCTGTTTCTGAATTCAAGAATGCCAACAATGAATTAGACGTTAAGGTTGGCGATCAGGTTGACGTTGTTCTTGAAAGCATTGAAGACGGCGACGGTAAGACCATCCTTTCACGTGAAAAGGCTAAGCGTCTTGAATCATGGACTAAGCTTGAAAAGGCTTACGAAGAAAAAGAAATCGTTAAGGGTATCGTTGACGGCAAGGTTAAGGGCGGCTTCACCGTTGCTATCGAAAATATCCGTGCATTCCTTCCTGGTTCTCTCGTAGACGCACGTTTACAGAACGAACAGCTCGAAGGCAAGGAACTTGAATTCAGAGTTATCAAGCTCGATCAGGTTCGCAATAATGTTGTTGTTTCACGTCGCGCAGTATCTGAAGAAGATGATTCAGCTGATCGTGAAACCGTACTCGCAAGCCTCGAAGAAGGCAAGGTAGTTAAGGGTAAGGTTAAGAACCTCACCGATTACGGTGCATTCGTTGACCTCGGCGCCGGCGTTGACGGTCTCCTCCACATCACCGATATGGCTTGGAAGCGTGTTAAGAACCCTGGTGAAGTTGTTACCGTTGGTGACGAAATCGAAGTTAAGGTTCTCAAGTACGAAAAGGAACGTTCACGCGTATCTTTAGGTCTCAAGCAGTTAACTGCTGATCCATGGACTGACGTTGATAAGCGTTTCCCTAAGGGAGAAGAATTCCCAGGCGTTGTTACCAACATCGCTGACTACGGCTGCTTCGTTGAACTCGAACCAGGCGTTGAAGGTCTCGTACACGTATCTGAAATGGATTGGACCAACAAGAACGTACAGCCTTCATCAGTTGTAAACATTGGTGAAAAGGTTAAGGTTAAGGTTCTCGAAATCAGCGAATCAGGTCGTCGTATTTCTTTAGGCCTCAAGCAGTGCAAGCCTAACCCATGGCAGCTCTTCAGCGAAAACCACGCTAAGGGTGACAAGGTTGTAGGTAAGGTTAAGAGCATCACCGATTTCGGTATCTTCATCGGTCTTGAAGGCGGTATCGACGGTCTCGTTCACACCACCGACTTAAGCCACGACGCTGGCAGCGATGCTGCTCACAAGTACACCCGCGGTGAAGAAGTTACTGCTGTTGTTCTTAACGTTGATCCAGAAAGAGAACGTATCTCTTTAGGCGTTAAGCAGCTTGAAGAAGACTCTATCTCTAAGTTCCTCGATGCTCACAAGGAAAGCATCCTTTCAGGTACCATCGTTGAAATCGAAAACAACAAGCTTGTTGTAGACCTCGGCGACGGCATCAAGGGTGTTATCCGTGCTTCTGACGCTTCATCAGATCGTATCGACGATTTATCAGCAGCCTTCAAGGTTGGTGATACCGTTGAAGCAAAGAGAGTAGGTATTGACCGTAAGAACGGCGTTATCTCTTTATCTATCCGCGCTAAGGATGAAGCTGAAGACAGAGCTGCAATCGAAGCTATCAAGAAGTCTAACAGCGAAGTTGAAAAGGGAAGCAGCGCTATGGCTGAAGCATTCAAGAATGCTAAGCAGTAATAACGGCTGATTTTACCGAAAGGTAAAGATCCCATAAGGAAGCGGCACCGGAAACGGTGCCGTTTTTTTATTCGGCCGTTTATCTCAGTCAGCGAAAATTTACAGCTTCCTCATAAAATCTCCGATAGCGCGGAATTTGCTCAATAACTTGATATATGTAGTTAGATCAATGCGTATCAATAATGTATAATAATAGTATTCCGTAAGGTGTGTTGTTTTAATATTTGGATCGCATTGTATGCTCAAGAAAATTCTGACCGTCGTTTATGTTCTTCTGTTATGCTTTGTCGCCGTGCTTGCATTAACCATTGGCGTTTCAAATTCAGCAGTTGCCGAATTCAATGTTCTGTTTTTCAAGACTCAGATGACCGTAAGCACCATAAGTGCGATATCACTTCTTGCCGGTGTTCTGCTCTGTGCGTTGGTTTTCGGGTGGATTATCATTAAGCTCTGGTTCAGATGCTATTCATACAAGCTGAGTCTCAGAAAGCTCGAAAAGAAATATTCAGAATGCATGGATGAGCTCGAAGACACTCAGGATAAACTTCTGCTTGATTACGGTGAACAGAAAAAAGATTAAGCTGAAGTCGGAGATTATCTTGGTTTATGTTTGAGTTGTTATTTCTGCTGCTCCCGGTAGCCGTGTTCTACGGTTATGTAATGGGTTCCAGACAGGCTAATAAATCACAGCAATCTGAAAAGACCAGAAAGATAGGCTTTCTGACAAAGGGTATCAATTATTTTCTGTACAGGGATAAGGAAAAAGCCGTAGACGAGTTTATCCGTTACTATGACTCAGATGCCGAACACAGTTTTGAGGAAGGTCTGGCTCTTGGCGCTCTTTTAAGGGAAAGGGGCGATCTGGAAAAGGCCATCCGTTTTCACAACAATCTTCTTACAACCGCAAGAATCGAACCTGTACAGCGTTCAGCCGTTCTGCTTGAGCTTGCACGTGACTTCATGAGTTCAGGGCTTCTGAATAAGGCTGAAGACATTCTCATGGAGCTTATCAGCTACAACTCCGAAAAGAAATCTGCCGTAAGACTGCTTGTAACTCTTTATGAGCAGGAGAAGGAATGGCAGAGAGCCATTGATCTCATAGACTCATTCAGACAGTTCGCCGACGAGAACATTACCAAGAGAGAAGCGGAATTCTACTGCGAACTGGGTAACGAAGCCTATTCACGTAAGAATTACGCCAAGGCAAACGATTACTTCAAGAAATCGGCATCGATTAATAAGGGGTGCGTCAGAGCATATCTCAACATGGCCAAAATAATGATTGAGATAGGGCAGACAAAGAATGCTCTTGCATACATTCAGGAAGCGGTAAATGCTGATCCGGCGATGATTCCGATCTGTCTTAAGTCTCTTGCAAAATGCTTCTATCCCGGACAGGAGATGCAGCATCTTGAGGTACTTAATTCCTGGCTGCAGCTTTCCGACAGCCCTCAGCTTGTCATGGCTGTCGCGGATCTTATCATGACAAACAAAACTCCTGAGGAAGCTGAAGCCTTTGTAATGCGTCTCCTTAAGAAGTCTCCGAGTTTTGAGCTGTTCAGCTATATACTCGGTAATCTTTACGAGGGGCTTGATCCGAGGACGCAGGAGCGTTTTGCAGTTCTCAAGTCCATAATGGATGCGCATCTTGCAGGTAACTACCGCTACATGTGTCAGCACTGCGGTTTTAAGTCATCCGTGCTTTTCTGGCAGTGCCCAAGCTGTCACCGGTGGGAGCAGATGAAGCCTCATCAGATAAGTGAATGGGGCAATACGGCTGTAAGACCGACTGTTAACGACAAGACAAAACAGGATGAGTAGTCATCCTGCGGGGCTTTCCCCATGACTACGGTGCGGAAGTATTTTTGATTTTATTTATGCTGTTCCGGGTAATCCGGAATGCGGCATGTTTTATTTATTTTTATACAACTGAGGTTATATATGAGTATTGTGGATCCAAAGGTTATTGTAGCTCTTGATTTTGAAAAAGAGTCTGATGCCATGAATCTTGTTTCCGGTCTTTCTGCCGGAGAGTGCCGTCTCAAGGTCGGCAAGGAAATGTTTACGCGTTTCGGACCTCAGTTTGTTACACGTCTTAACAATCTCGGTTTCGAGGTATTCCTGGATCTCAAGTTTCATGATATTCCAAACACCGTTGCAAGAGCAGTAGCCGCAGCAGCTGATCTCGGTGTATGGATGGTCAATGTTCACACTTCCGGCGGTCCTAAGATGATGGAAGCCGCAGCGGCCGCTCTTGAAGGTTACGGCAGTAACCGTCCTCTTCTTACCGGTGTTACGGTTCTTACCAGCATGGATGAGGCTCAGCTCAGGAGCGTAGGAGTCAATGCCGATCTGAATGAACAGGTGTTAAGACTTGCCACCCTGGCACGTGATTCAGGCCTTGACGGGGTGGTTTGCTCAGCCAGGGAAGCCACCATGCTGAGAAATGCTCTCGGAAGCGAATTTAAGCTGGTTACTCCGGGCATCCGTCCTAAGACAGCCGATGCAGGTGATCAGATTAGAATCGTTACGCCTGAAGATGCTTTAAGAAATGGTTCAAGTTATCTGGTAATTGGCAGACCTATTACCAGAGCTGAAGATCCTCTTGCTGCTCTCAGAGCCATCAACGAATCAATCAGCGGATTATAGTCTGACTGAAAAGAAACCGGTCTGTTTAATCCGGACACAGAATAATAAGAGATGCGGGATATTCTCCCGCATCTCTTTATTCGTTTTATGCTGATTCCTACAGTTTGAAGAGGTTTATGTTCTTTGACATTGCTTCGGAAATGTCGTCCACCTTTTCGGATGAAATCAGGGAATTCTTTGCGGCCTGAGCCGTTTCACGCGTGGCATCGGTAATTGCCTGAATCATGGTGTCTATGTTACGGCAGGTTACGTTCTGCTGCTGTGTTGCGGTAGCTATATGGGTAAGCTGCTGATACACGATGTCTACGGCATGATTTATATTGTCGAGACTCTTCTCAACCTCATGCGAATGCTCTTCAATTTTAATTATGTCCTGAAGATGTGACTCCATGGTTGCGGATATTTCATCTGCCATCTGCTGAACCGAGCTTATCATATCGGTAATTTCCTGAGTTGACTCAGTGGTTCTGGAGGCGAGGGAACGTACTTCATCTGCAACCACGGCAAAGCCGCGGCCGTTACTGCCGGCTCTTGCAGCCTCAATGGCCGCGTTAAGAGCCAGAAGGTTAGTCTGTTCGGCAATGTTTCTGATGGAATCGATAATGCTGCCGATGTCCTTAGTCTTTTCTCCAAACTCTTTTATTTTTAGAGACTGTTCATGAGTGCGGGCACTGTGGCTTTTGATTTCAGCCACGGTGTCTCTGGTTATTTCCTTGCTTGCAAGAGCCGTATTATGAGCAGTTGCTGAGTTGTTGAAGGCTTCAGAGCAGTTATTGGTAATTTCGTTGGATGTCTTGGTAAGCTCGGTACTTGCTTCAGATACGGAAACAGCCTTCTCAAGAATCTTTTCGTTACTGTCATATACTGATTTATTGGTCAGTCTCAGATTCTGAGCGTTATTGGAAAGCATGTCTGAGTTCTTATGCATGGTGGAAATAATGCTTCGCAGATAGTCAACCACCTGATTGAAGGAATTGGCGAGAGTACCGATTTCGTCGTTGGAGCCGATTGTTACGTAGGTTCTGAGATCGCCCTCTGCCAATACGTTGGCGTCATCAGCAAGTTTTCTGATTGGATTTATAATGGATCTGCCGATTATGACTACCATGAAAATTACGGACAGCAGGCCGATAATTCCGGGGGTTAGAAGAGAGGTAGGGTTTGTTGAGTGCTTTACGTCCCTTATTATTTTTTCAGATGAAAGACCTGCATATCTGATTAGCTTGGATACTTCAATGTCTATGTCTTTACCGATGGGAACCAGATGTTCCTCAATGGCATGGAATGCATCACGACGATTGTCTTCACGTGTAAGCCTGAACACGTTTTCCTTGGCTCTGTCGTATTTTATCAGATTCATTTCCATTTCATGGACTATGTGGAGACACTCTTCGTCGTTTTCACATCCGGCGATAATGGTCGGAATAACCATATTAAAGTTATCCCTGTTTATGGAATAAGCGGCGTCGAATGACTTCAGTTCTTCCTCGGTTTCGGTCATAGGAGCCTTTATGGCGCTGATGCGCAGTTCCTTGAACAGTGCTTCGGCGTTTCTTGATGCGTCAACAAAGGCAGTGCAGGTATTCAGCTTCGGGATCTGTTTTGTGGCATTATGCATCTTATAGAGGGAAATAATCATAATCATTGCGAATATCAGAATGATATACACAGAGAGTATTTTTATTTTGCTTGAAACAGTAAAATTGCTTAACATAGCACGCCTTCGTTGATGTTGATTTTGTTTATTATGATTATTAGAGGCTTTTAGAGACCTTAGATTTATTATCACACATCAGAAAAAGTGTTTTCAGTGATCTATATATAAAACCATCTGAATTATTGCGATGATGTGAACAGTGTGTCATTATTCGGGCTGATAACAAAAACGCCGTACGTGTCAGTACGGCGTTGTCATACGGTAAGCTGTACTGTCTATCTGACGCTGCGGCCGACAATCATTCGGTCTTTGCTGAAAAAGAGACCGCGTATCACTGCAAGAACAGAACCGCCGATGGCACCGAACAGATGCGCTTCACCGCAGGTGGAGTAGGCAAAATCGCGATCAGGATTGATCTGTTTCTCAATTGTTATTGTTTCGCCGTAAACTTTCTGGGCCAGTTCGTTAAAGGTAAGTTCCGGCCAGTTAAAATCAATGTAAAGCTTAATGATGAGACCAATGAGCAGAATAATGCCCTTTGCATCACCATCCCTGAAGTATCTTAAAATTGCAGCGTAGGCGAACATCCCGTGAAGAGCTCCGCTGAGACCGCAGTAGGTGCCGATACTCTGGTTGAAGAAAGCTATGCCGACGGTTACGGCAAAGCATGAAAAAAGCAGACTTGCAGTCTTGTCGGCATACGTGTTTGCGTTAGGGCTGTAGAAAAACAGCCAGATAATAAACAGACCGGCCACGTTTTCGTAAAGATGAACGTTGTTATAGTGGGTAAAGTTTGCGGTCAGAAAGGAGAGCCAGTGAAGCATATCGCTGTCGAATCGGGTCCACATCAGATCGGAGGGACTTGAATATATGTATGTACAGTAAATACAGGCAAATGCGGCCGCAAGAAGCAGAACTATGTTAAGAATCTGATATTTCATAAAAACCTCATGGTAACCGTGTTGATGTTGTTGTGTTCGTTTTTTGACTATTTTAAGCCAAACAGTGTAGCAGATGTTTATTTTTATGCAGGGGATCTGATGTGGTGCAGGTTTTGCTGTCTGATTTTGGAGAAATTCCGCTTTAAATGATGGTATAGCTGATTATCTCTCGGGAAATGTCAGACAACACTCGGACAGTCAGTATTGCGTCTCAGCTGCACTGCATCGTTTTGGATAAATCTGAAGGCTATTCATCATCCCGATGAATAAGATAATCATCCATTGTTTTACCTTCACGCTTTATACATTCCAGAAAGGCGGTAGGGGTTCTGCCCTGTCCTGTCCAGGTCAGGATATTGCCTTTTTCGTCCGTGAACTTATATTTTGGAGGGACGACTCTTCTGCGTATCTGTTTTTCGGATTCAGCAGCCTCAGCAAGCTGCGAAAGGTCACTGGCGCTGATGTTGTTCTGAGCCATGATTGTTTTAATGGCATTCAGTGCATCCATTCTTTCCTTACGCATTTTTTCATTAAGTTCTTCATCAACCTTCTTTTCATCATATATTCGGCGGAGCTTCTGAATGACTTCGTTCAGCTCTGATGAGGAGAGGGTGGATACCGCACTTTTAAGCAGTCTGGCATTGGTAAGAACAGTCAGAAAATCCATAATCGATCCCTTAGTATACGTTACGCAGGTATAAAATAATGTTGATTGTTGAATAAGAATCATATTTACGTTCTGATAATTATTCAATTTTATTCAATCGTTGCTTTGAATAATTTTAAATAATAAGAGGAAATAAAAACAGGTGCGTACTTCAAATTATTGAAAAAGGCCCTATATGTGTGCCTGCCTGTCGCAAGATAAGGAACCTGTGTCCCGGAAATTTAATATTTATTTAAAAAGACGGCAGGGCTCATTTTAATCTGATTTTCAAAAAGATTTTGAATAGTATTTTTAAAGATTATTATTCCAATACAATTCTGATTAGTTGTTCAGGTTTTTGGCGAGGTTGCAGGGAAAGCCGGAGCAGTGTGGTATTTATGGTAAAAGAATATGATTATCGGGGAAAAAAACGGCGCGGTTTTATTCCCGCGCCGCTTTATGGAGTTTATAACCTGAGGTTACTTAAGCTTCTGAGTTACGGTTTCGTACATTTCACCGTTCAGACCATATGGATTGATACCATGCTTAGCCTTAGGTCTTCTGTAGTTTCTGTTCTTTGAAATAACCTTTCTGATTTCTGAATCATCCCATGCGGTATGGTCAGGAGCCCAGCAGGCGGCAGAGAGATTATCAAAAGCGACCTTGTTTTCCTTGTAGAAAGGAATGTCACTAAGACCTACGATGGTAGTTCCTTCCCATCTCTTCTGAGCCCACTCAATGATGGCATTTCTGGTCTGGAACGGATCCTTCTTTGACCATGACTTGCGCATCTGCTTCCAGTAGCCTCTGAAGTCCATGTATTTATGGAGTCTGCCGTATATGCCTACGCGTTCACGGTACCAGATTATACTGTAGTAGGTGAATACGCCGAACACCAACAGGAATGCAACTCCGGCAAAGAGCCAGTGGGCATATCTAGGATCTCTTGGAATGTAGTCATTGAAGCTGAAGCCGGAAACCTCATAGGTTGCTCCATCAATGGTTAAATCCTTCTTTTTTCCATCGTTAGGGTTGAGCCATGTAAACTTGACGTCAGGAACGTTGAAGGTGGTATGGTTCTTTTTAGGAACAAATACCTGCTTCACTATAAGCGTGGAGATTAATTTCTTATTCTTCATCAGCTTTTCTGATTCCTTGGTCTTCTCTACGTAGACGTCATAATCAGGCATTTCAGGAAGTTCCATTGAAGGGAACTGTGAAAGGGCATTGTTGGTACCGCGGATTGTAATGGAACGCGTAATGGCCTGACCTACGGATACTTCCTTTTCATCAGGAGTCCACTGTACGGCAATGGTGATGTTGTCGGACACAAGATCGTTGTTAGGATTAGGTTTGATATTAATCTTCTGCTGTTCGCCTTCCTGGTCGAATGTCTTATTGGTTCCACCAGGAGTTTTGATTATCCCCTGAATGACGGGACCTTTAATAACATTTTCACCAGCCTTATGGAAGATGATTTTGTATTCGCGAATCTGGGTTTTATAGCTAGGCTGTGAGATGGAGTTTTCCTTGCTGACGCGACTGGTTACTTTTTCCTGATAAAGCTCAATGGTAGCATTCTCAGCCTTAGGAGGAGTATAACTCTGAATCTTCACATTAGGCAGAATATCGGTTTCCACACGATACATTACCAGCTGTCCCTCAATTGCCGTAGGGTTGCGCAGAAGAGTCTTTATAAACTTTTTTGCGAGTGTCTTTGAGGTCGGTTGTTTGACTTGAATCGTTACCGGTGAGGACTTTTTGCCAAGACCTTTAATAGTAAACGGTTTAATCTCAATTATACCGGAATTATTGGTGAGCAGAGGAATATCCCACTTGTAAACAGTGAGCGCAGGATCCTGATCGTACTTGGCCTGACTGAACTTAAGATGACCGACCGTGAAATTGCTGCTCAGATGATCATATTGAAGACTTCCGTTGTTAAGCTTAACGTTCGTAATAACCGTTACGCGGAAGTTGAATGTCTTACCTGAGTAGATTTCCTTATCGGTGGAAAACTTAATAATGGTATTTTCATCTGTTGCCTCCGCAGTCTGAACGAATGCGGTGCTGAAGGTGCAGAGCAAGACAAATACCAGTAATTTAAAGAATAAACTAAACTTTACCATTTCTGCTCCGTAATTCTGTAGGTTTTCTTACTCTGCTGTAATGCCATTCTGCGTTGTAACAGAGTACCTGTACTGGTGGTTGGGAGTGGGGCATAGCCCATATCCGTGTTTGCAGATGAAAGACCGTTGATTCTGGCTTCCTTAATCTGAGCTTCCTGACGGGCTCTTGCGAGTTCGTTAAGCTTGCGGAGATATTCGATGATTACGGTCTTGTTCATGCTGGCATCGGCGTGTTCCGGATTCAGTTCCAGAGCCTGATCGTATGCCAGAATGGCGTTATCCAGTGAATTTGCGCTCTGCATATGGGCAAAACAGTTACCAATGTTGTACTTGGCTTCAGCATCATTGCCGAGAGCTTCGTATTCAGGAAGAGCCTTATCATAACGTCCGAGTCTGTAGTAGGCATTGCCTCTCCAGAAACGATCAGTAAGATACTTGAGGGCTTCCTCATACTTGCCTTCCTGATAAAGCTGGTATCCGTATTCATTAGGATGACTTGCAATGTATGCAGGATCTGCGTCATCTGCGGCAAGAGCTTCCTGAGGGTACATGATTGAAGATGCACCGATGGTGAATGCCAGGGCAATCACGAAGAAGTAATTTCTTACGAAACACAGAGCGGTGACAAGACATACAATCATGAAGTAGTAGCCGATGTCCTTATGAGTGTACTTGCTCTTTTCGGTAACCTTGTACTTTGAGTGCTTGTAGTCGTAGATCTTTTCAAGCATAGGAGCCTGATCATTCATTTCAAAGTAAACCTGAGAACCGGTTTCTCTGGCGATCTTATGTATCGTTTCAAAGTTTGACTGTGCCATGACGGTGTTGTCATTCTTATCACGGATGTAGTTGCCGTTCAGAGAAATAGGTGAGCCTGACGGTGTACCGATCGCATAAATGTAAACTGGGTAAGGACAATCCCTGATGTAGTTCGTAAGATCTGCAACATCTTCCGGAGAGGTCTTAACATCATCAAGAACAAGCAGAATATTGCCCGGAGTCTTATGATCCTGATCCAGAATCTTGCGCGCTTCCTTCAGACCTTCAATAGGGTTTGAACCCTGAGCTTCTCTAGGCATGATCGTAGGATCAAGTTCCTGAAGAAGGTAGAGAAGGCTTGATGAGTCATCGGTAGGAGGCGATACCACATAGCTTTCATTGGTGAATGCAACGATACCGATGTGACGGTGCGCCTTTGAGGCGTGGAGAAGTTCAATGAGACTGAATCTCACGCGCTGCATTCTGTTTGGCTTAAGGTCAGTTGCAAGCATTGAAAGTGAGGTGTCTACTACCCAAATCCAGTTTTCATCATTCTGGAAAAGATTTGAGTCCTGTGACACGGCCGGACCGCAGAGTGCGGTTACGGCGAATACGTACGGAATTACAAGCCAGCCGAACTTCTTCCATAACTTAGGCTTGCTGATGAGCAGCTTCTGTTCTTCGGAAGTAACGGTAGCGTTGATATTATCATCCTCATCCTCGTCAAAATCCTTCTTAAGATTCTTCTTTGGCTTGAGGTAGTTGATAATGTCTTCATTAATAAAGTTTTGCAGCTTATAGTGCTTTGCAAAGTCCACGTACACGAATAACAACGGTAAAAGCAGTAATACCAGCCACCATGGACGTAACAGAACGAAATCAGCCATTTATTCTCCTTACTACGATGCCGGTGCAGATTGAAAGAAGCAGTGATATTAACAGAGGCCAGTGATAAAGTTCCACTTCCGGCTGATACTGACGCGGAGTTTCTTCGGAAGCTTCGTTAAAGTTGATTTCCTGATATCTATTGTGGAGCTGCTTACGGTCGCGGGCACGCATATATTCGCCCCTGGTAATTTTGGCAATTTCCTTGAGGGTTGGCTCGTCAATTCTGTCGATGCCTTCGCCTTCGTCCTCAAAATCATCCGCGGTTTCAGAACCGAAACCAATGGTGTAGATCTTCATGTCCTTGCTGTAGGCAACGTGTGCGGCTGAATTTGGGGTCATGCCGCCGTCAACGGTGTTTCTGCCGTCGGTGAGGAGAATGAGAATCTTCTTGTTGGTGCCGGCTTCCTCGAATCTGTTGATAGCCATGTTGATGGCTCCGGTGATGTTTGTAAGCGGACCGGTGGAAAGCTTAAGATCAATTTCGTCGGCAAGCTTCAGCAGTAACCCCTTGTCGAAGGTGAGAGGGGAGAGAACCTGCGCCTGATCAGAGAAAAGGATAATCCCGATGCGGTCATTTGAATTACTCTTGATTCGGGAGAGAATGAATTCTCTAACCTGTTCCTTAACAATGTCGATGCGCTGAACAGGTCTGTTCTCTGAATCAAGCATATCCATGTATTTCATGGAATCGGAAAGGTCAATTGCGAGAATAATGTCGCGATGAGGCTGCTCTATTACGATAGGTGTGTCGTAATAGACCGGTCTCATAAGGGCAATCATCAGAAATACCCATGCCGCATAGGCAATACCGAAAATCATGTGAACCCTGTTCTTAGGTTCGGAGTCAAGAATTTTTGGCAATGAGGTGATGTATATGAATTCATCCTTCTTGCTTCTGCCAGGTAAAAAACGGATTAAGATTGGCAGAAATGCAAGGATCAGAAATAACCACCACCAAGAACCTATTCCTAGCGCCCCCATATTCTTCTCCTTATGTTGGAATATATCCACTTCTTACATTCTTTAACTAACATTTTCTTTTCATTGATTGGAACTTCAATGTTCTGCCAGTCGTAGATTACTCTTTCCCAAGCATCGGTAAATGCTTCGAAATTGGTGTTACCGGTCTGATCAAGGAAGCGGAGCCAGTTAAGGCCGTAGAGCGGAGCCACTACGTCACGCGGATACATGATAAGAGCCGTTTCCTTCAGCCAGTAGTTGATTAAAGGAATGAACGCTTCGTTATTGAGATCAATTTTGTTTAAACGTCTTATGGCTGCAAAAAGCGGTAAAAGTCTGTAAATAGAGTAGTAGGCGGCAGCCAGAACGACGATAAGAGCGAGCCACCACAGAAAGCCGTAGGAGAAATCTACGGGAGGCTCACCCTCATGGATATCTCTGAGTAAAGAAAAATCAAATTCCATGACCTATTCCCTGTCTTGGTTTTTATTGGCCATCATCAGTGCTTCCGATACATCGATACAGATGTTGCGCTGTGATGTTTCGGAAAGAAGACGATCAATGTGATGTATTCTGTGTAAACCTATACGGCGATAGTTTTCAACGAAGTTGCTGTCAAGAGAACTGATGAAGCCCTGAGACGAACCGGTGTCGATACCGATGGTACCGGTACCTTCGATGTTTACTTCAATCTTGTCATACAGCTGATAAGTTCTCACGGTGTGAGACTTGTTCAGACGTCTGAGATAAAGCATTGAGTTATCGTCGAGTCTGTAGAAATCGCTGATGATGTGGAACACGCTGCCCGGTCTTGCACGATTAACAAGCAACTTCAGACCGTCACCGATATTAAAGTCAAAACTCTTTCTTCTTAAACCTAACTGGTAAGCGTCATAAATCTTTTGGATAAATGCCAGAACGTCTTTACGCATACCGCCGGGCTGGTGTCTTATAGGAGTGTTGCCGAGAATGATCATGCCTGCAACCTTGTCCTTCATTTCCAGAGCCTGCCAGGCACAGGAAGCGGCAATAAGTGCACCGAGACGTGCCTTAAGCTGTCCCTGAGAACCGAAGTACATTGCCGGGTCGAGGTCTAAAATGATGTACACATTACGGTCACGTTCCTCACGGAACATTTTTGTATAAGGGCGTCCCGTTCTTGCCGTAATTCTCCAGTCGATGTTTCTAATGTCATCGCCGGGGAGATAGGCACGAACTTCTGAAAATTCCATACCGCGTCCTTTACTCATTGAACGCAGAATACCATAACGCTGACTTGCCACCATGGTGTTAGGCAGGAGCTGTGTCAGCGGAGGAACCTGAATAAGTTCTTCGAATGTAAGTTCAATCCCATTAGGCATTGAGTTTATCCTTTTATTGTTGTTATAGTCCAGGTTAAAGCAGCAGAGCCCATAATCAGGCTGGGGTTTTCCCCAGCCTGAAAAAATGGACTTAACCTACAACAACCTTCTTGGTTAAGAGCTCAATTACGCGGTTTGCATCAACTCGGTCGGCTTCTGCTTCCATTGACAGGAAGATACGGTGTCTGAACACCGGATATACGCAGTACTGAATATCTTCAGGAGCAACGTAGTTACGGCCGTCAAGCCATGCCTTAACGCGTGAGCAGTTAGCGAGCGCCATTGTAGCACGAGGAGAAACACCGCAGCTGATCCAACGGGCAAGATCGGTTGAGTCGTAGCTGTATGGACGTCTTGTAGCCATGGTCAGGTTGATGATATAGCTTTCAAGAATATCCGGAATTGTTACGGATAATACATCCTTGCGGGCTTCAAACAGTTCTACCTGGGTAATTACAGGAGGCTGTTCCTTTGCTGCATGCTTAGACTCGAGGTGATTCAGTCTGAGAATCTGTAATTCGGTCCCCTGATCAGGGTAGTTTAACTGCAGATGCATGATGAAACGGTCGAGCTGAGCTTCAGGCAGAGGGTAGGTACCTTCCTGTTCGAGCGGGTTCTGTGTAGCCATTACCAGGAACAGATCAGGTAACTGATAGGTCTTACGACCGATGGTTATCTGTCTTTCCGCCATCGCTTCCAGAAGTGCTGACTGAACCTTTGCCGGGGCACGGTTGATTTCGTCGGCTAACAGTAAGTGATGGAACAGAGGACCAGGCTGGAATACGAATGTACCATCCTGAGGTCTGTAAATATCGGTACCGGTCAAGTCCGCTGGCAAAAGGTCAGGTGTGAACTGGATACGGTGAAATCTGCCTTCAATACATTCTGACAAAAGCTTGATTGCTCTTGTTTTTGCAAGTCCCGGAGGGCCTTCAACAAGAATATGACCGTCCGCCAGTAATGCGGTTAAAAGACCGTCAACCAGTTCCGGCTGACCGACTATATTCTTATTCATATAGTCGCGAACTTTTAATATAGCTTCATTGGACATTTGCTATTATCCCTATTTCTGAGTTGTATTTTTACGAGTAAAAAATAAAACTATTTTTACAGGTAGTATTATTTTTGCAAAACTCTGATTCACTCCGCAGAGACAAAAAAAAAATCTCGCCCCGTACGGGAGTAAAATTTTAATAAAATATAGCATACAACAATCACTATCTAAGAATAGATTTATCTAAAAATGTGTAGTCTGTACTGTTTTAACATGCGGATACGTCAATATTTTTAGTGGTTGTTGTTTTTTTAAACGATAAGTCTGCCGTATGCGTTGATTTATAAACGTTTGGTGGTTTTTTGAACAAAATTATGCGAACCGTGAAATGACGGATTAGTTCTTTTGAAAGAAGACGAGATTGATGTTTTTTTAAATATTCAAGAATAAAAAGAATACGGAATATCGGTTGTGACGCATATGTTCTGGTGAAAACCGTGACGGTCTGACAGTCATTTCAGTAAGGTATAAATCCTTTTGTTCTTTTTTCTTAATCTGTCGGTTTTTCACTTTATCCGGTGACTGTTCCGTCAGTTCGAGGTGATGTTTTTTATGCAGTCTGCCATGGTCGCAGATTCTGATGCGCTTTACAGTAGTGTGATTATTATACGTTTTTTTATGTTTTATAACACGAATGTCACAATTCCGTTGAGCAAAGAACAACAGGGATCAAAATTCCATGTCGATCTCAATTTTATCATATCAATGTTGATATACTTAAGTTGAACGTGGCGGTATGGATACCGGATTGTCGGTACCGCTGAATTTCTGGCTGATAATAACAATAAAACTACCCATAATGCCGCAGCCCGCAGAAAAGAGATTATAACAATGAGAATATTTAAAAAATATAGCCCGGCAATGATTGCTAAGCATGTGCGAACTTTTTTTAAAGGCAGACTGTATATACATGGACGTGGCGCTTACGAATTTGACAAGGGATCTGTTCTGATGCCTGTTGGGGCTGATGATAAGCATCGTGATACCGTAAGGGAACTCAACAGCTACATCGAAACCAGTAAGACCTGAGAAGATCGGGCCTCTGCATGAAGCGGGGGAGTATGTCTTTAACCGGTAAATAGGAACCTTCGGGTTCCTATTTTACTTTTTGATTTGTTTTGAAGTTCGCAACCGTAATCATAATGATGACGGACTCTCACTGTCTCGTACTGTACAATATACCGCCGTCCGACCGCAATTTATTGCTCATACCGGGTTCAGATGTTAAAATGTGGAAGATTTTTAATACCGTGACGGTCTCTGACCCGAGCCGTTGCGTAACGTGCCGTGTAACGTTATTTCTTAGGAATTGTGTATGAATGACATTGTTGACAGCGAAGTAGAAAAGAGAAAGTTCAGAAAGGAAAATTTTCCGGAAGATGTTGAAGCAGAGATTGTAAGTGAACTGGAAACAATTAATGATGTAGTCCGTTACGTTACCAGTTACATGATTGAGAACAACGTTTATCTCGGACACGGCACCGACAGTTACTGGGACGAAGCTCTTTATCTGGTTCTCTGCCTCATCAATCTTGATCCTCCTGGGGATCCGGAAACCATGAATGCGAAGCTTACCGATCGCGAAAAGAGAAACATAGCAAGGGCACTGACCATCAGGGTCAGGGACAGAATACCGACTGCCTACCTCACCAACAGAGCCTGGTTCTGCGGTATTGAATTCTATGTGGATGAAAGAGTTATCATTCCGCGTTCACCTATAGGCGAGCTCATCAATAACGGTTTTGCCCCTTATCTCAGAAAAACTCCATCACGTATTCTGGATATGTGCACCGGGTCAGGATGCATTGCGCTTGCATGCGCCAATAAATACAGTGCAGAGGATGTTTCGATTGATGCCGTTGACATCAGTGAGGATGCTCTTGACGTATGTATAAGGAACATCTACAACTATGGTCTTGAAGACGTGGTAATTCCTATTAAGAGTGATCTTTTTGATGCTCTGAATGAAGAAGACAAATATGATCTTATCGTCTGCAATCCTCCGTACGTTGATGCTGCCGACATGGAAGATATGCCTGAAGAATATCATGCTGAACCGGAGTTGGCACTGGCTGCTGGAAATGACGGTCTGGATCTTGTCAAGGTAATTATGGCCGAGGCTCCGTACTATCTCGCGGATGACGGTCTGATTTTTGTTGAAGTCGGAAACAGCAGACTTTCACTTGAGGCTGAATTCCCTGAAGTGGAATTCAGATGGGTTGAATTTAAGAATGGTGGTGACGGCGTGTTTGTCATGACCTATGATGATTTAATTGAATATGCTCCATATTTTGAGCAGTACAGGAGAGAAAAGTAATGGCCGGCAATACCTTTGGTAAACTGTTTACCGTAACCACCTGCGGGGAAAGTCACGGTTTGGCTCTGTCTGCAATTGTTGACGGATGCCCTCCGGGGCTGGAGCTCTGCGAGGCGGATCTTCAGAAGGATCTGGACAGAAGACGTCCTGGTACTTCAAAGTTCACCACTTTGAGAAGAGAGCCGGATCAGGTAAGAATCATCTCCGGTGTTTTTGAAGGCAAAACAACCGGCACCCCAATCGGTCTGGTAATAGATAACGTGGATCAGCATTCTTCCGACTATACCGCAATATCACAGATGTTCAGACCTGGACATGCGGATTATACCTATCTTCAGAAATACGGTATCAGGGATTACAGGGGCGGCGGACGTTCATCAGCCCGCGAAACCGCCATGCGCGTGGCGGCTGGTGCCATAGCCAAGAAGTATCTGAAGGAAAAGCTTGGTGTGGAAATCAGAGGATATACCACGTCAATAGGTCCGGTTAAGGCGGAAAAATGCGTCGTTGATGAAAGAGAGAACAATGAGTTTTTCTTCTGCGATCCCGATAAGGTCGAAGAGGTAAGGGACTTCATGTGCAACCTCCTGAAGGAACATGATTCTGTCGGAGCTTCAGTTGAAGTTGTTGCCACCGGGGTTCCTGTAGGTCTTGGTGAGCCTGTATTTGATCGCCTTGATGCCGAGATTGCCTACGCAATGATGGGTATCAATGCCGTTAAGGGGGTTGAAATCGGTGACGGCATGGCCGTAGCCGGACAGAAGGGCTCATATCACAGGGACGTGCTGACACCTGAAGGCTTTACCACCAATCATGCAGGCGGTATTCTCGGCGGTATCAGTACAGGTCAGGACATCATCGTGAAGATGGCTCTTAAGCCGACTTCCAGCATTACCATCCCGGGGAAGACCATAAATCTGCAGGGTGAGGTTACCGATGTTGTTACAAAGGGCAGACATGACCCGTGCGTCGGTATAAGAGCAGTGCCTATTGCCGAAGCCATGCTGGCACTTACGCTGATGGATCACTTCATGCGTAACCGTGCCCAGTGCGCTGATGTTGTATGCAGTACTCCTAAAATCGCATAATTTTCGTTATGCGCAGAACACCTTTATAAATAAGTCTTGATGAAAACCGGATCGCTTTTAAAGGGCGATCCGGTTATTTGTTTACGTTGAGGGCGGTGACCGGGAACTCCGGGCATGTTTCCTTTTTCTGAAAAAATCTTGATTTTTTCAGAAAAAGGTATAATATTTCTCATTCAATAAATTTAGGTAAATAAATGCCATAATTCATTATGCATTTATAATAAATTCAGGTCTGAGGAATACTGAATCCGAATAAAGACGGATTCTGCTTTCAGATAATGAAACGTTTTTACTAACTGTATTTGAAGAGCTGACATTAGCAGGAGTTATGTAATGAGCAGAAAAGAACGCAGGAAGAGTGGCTCAGGTGAGTCTGCAGTTCCTAATGTGATAAATTTTGTATGCAGGTACGATCTTAAATTCAATCACGCAAGAGTCTACGATGACCGCAAGAAGAAGATGAAAGCGGGATATGCAAAGCACAAGAACAGAATTTCGCCGTGTGACGGCATAAGTCCACGGCGATTTTTTTTGTCCCTAGCATTTTAAGGCCCTAACCAACCTGTCTATTGCTTCCTTCAGAATAGCCCTTGGACAGGCAGCATTTATTCTTACGAATCCGCTTCCTTCTTTTCCGAAAATATACCCCTGATTTGCCTGTATTCTGCATTCAGTAAGCAGAAGTTTTTCTAGTTCAGCATCGCTGAATCCGTATTTTCTGAAATCAAGCCACAGAAAGTATGTCCCCTCAGGTACGGCTGAATGCCAGATGTCCGGAAGTTCCTCATCAAGTCTGTAGTAGGCATAACTGAGATTGTCCTTTATATAGGAAAGTGTTTCCTTCAGCCAGTAGCTTCCCGTTCTGTATGCTGTTTCCGTAGCAATGCTCTGAATGAAATTCGGACCGTGTCCATGCAGACCCAGACTTTCCGCAGTGTCCAGAAAGCGTGTTCTTGTTTCGGCGTTTTTTATGAATATGTTGGCGTTGGCAATGCCGGCAAGATTAAATGTTTTTGAAGGAGAGGTGCATACAATCAGTCTGTCATTGAGTCTGTCGTTCTCCAGATTAAGCACGGAAGTAAATGCTGATGACGGAAACACAATGTCAGAATGGATTTCGTCGGCAACAATAAAGACCCCGTGCTTAAGGCAGATGTCAGTCAGAGCGGTTATTTCATCCTTTGAAAATACGCGTCCCGTAGGGTTGTGGGGGCTGCAGAGAATGAACAGTTCAGGATGTTCCGCTTCAATCGTTCTTTCAAAGGCGGCAAAATCAATTTCAAAACGGTTTTTCCCTTGGATAAGAGGACTTCTGATAAGTCTTCTGCCGGTAGATGACACAGCTTTGTAAAACGGGTGGTAGACGGGAGTCTGAAGTATTATTCCGCTTCCCGGCTTTGTAAAAGCATGAATTGCCGTTATTATTGCCGGAATCACTCCGGAGAAAGGAATAATCTCATTTGCCCTGACCGAGTAATTGAATCTGTCCTTAAACCATTCTGATACCGCAGCTTTGTAGCTGTCGGGAGTGTATGAATATCCGTATACTCCGTTGGCAAGTCTCTGCTGCAGCGCTTCTTTGACCGTCGGAACGGTCTCGAAGTCCATGTCGGCTATCCATAACGGAAGCAGAGGGAGTTTATCGGGATTCGCACTGTCAACGCTCCTCTGCCATTTAAGTGACAGAGTGTTTCCCATGTCAGGGATTCTGTCCCTGCTGTTGCTTATTGCTGCAGTGTTCGCAGATAGCAGATTCCCATTTGCGGAGACTTTGTGAACAGGAGCTCTGTTCAGAACGGTGATTCCGGAAATCATGGTGTTCTCCTTGTATTATTGTTTAGTTGTTTTCTGTTTTTCTTTGTTATGTTTATTATTATTTATTTCTTTCTTTAAACATATATCATATCAAACATATTGATATGGTATGAATTATATTTTTGCACCGATAATTCAGAATGTCAACAGGGTTTTTTTGAACTTTTGATTTAAATTGATGCTGCTGACCGTGATCTGATGCTTAATTCTTTGCATTAATAAATATTTGTGATAATATTGCCACGGTTGAAGAAACGTTGCAGAGCACTGTTTCTAAACTCTTCAGGCCGGAAATTTTCCGGAATATATCGTTAAGTTATAAGCATCCCATCATAATGAAAAGCAGAACCCATCTTGTCGTCGGATTATCATCGTCGCTCCTGCTGGTTCATCCGACAGACTGGCATACTTTTGCGGTCGGAGCGGTGACGGCCGTTGTCGGCGGGACTGTTTCAGACATAGATTCGCGGATGTCCAGACCTCACGGCAGGGCCACTCTGATTATTGCCCTGATTTTTCTTCTTGTAATCGGTCTGGTGGTTGCTGACGGTGAATACGATCTTGGACTGTACCGCAGTATAACCGGTAATGAGCAGACTGCCGATCCTGTAAAAGGAGGTCTGGCCTTTGTTCTGATTTGTGCTCTCGGCATGAATATCAAGCACAGGGCCTTCATGCATTCTTTTTTCGGAATGGTGGCACTGACATTCTGTGTTTTTCTGGTTGATCCTGTGGCCGTGCCATTTTTTGTCATAGCCTTTATGGGGCATATCTTTCTGGATTTTCTGAACAGCTATGACATATATTTCTTCTACCCGTTCTCATTCTGTAAATACTGCCTCCGTATTGCCGAGGATGACGGTTTTCTTGACAGAATCATATTCATGCTCGGAACGGCTTTAAGTATATGGCTTCTTGTTCTTATTCCCGCTGACATTATGGGTTTTTTCAGCTGGCTTGCGGAAATTAAAAACTAGACATGTCCTCAGACCGAACTGCAGACTGTCTGCCGTTAAATCAGGAATTCCTTAAAACTGATTCTTCAGGTTTGGTTTTGTGTCATGAAACGTCAGTTGATTTCAGTAATTCAGTTCATTAATTTGATCATGGTTAAAAAACAATCAGGTTAATCGTAAAATATTTTCATGATGCGGGTTCAGATGATATATTTAAATTAATAGCGTTTTTTTTATATTCTAATAAAACCTCAAATACCAAGACATGGACAGTGTCCGGGAGGATCTTTATGAATGACGATAGCCACACGGCCGACGATGAGTTGGATCAGACGGATTACGAAGAAAATATCGTTGATATCCGAGGTCGTCCCGTTGCCGTTTCCGAGCGGAGCTCTCATCGAAAAAACAGAGGAACATCAGTCTGCAGAATACAGGCCTGGGCCATGTTTTATAAAGGCATGACCGGCAATGAAATCTATACGAGGGATGACGTTCTTGAATGTTTCTACAGAGCGATGGAGTGTCTGAGATGTGAGGAAAACTATCTGGATCTCAGTGCCGAACAGGCCAGTATTCTGGTAAATGAAGGTGATTATTTCATTAAAACCGGTAACGGGGAACACTTTATTCCCATTATCTCTTATACGGATCTGAGGGACGTGCTGAAGCATACAATCGGCGGAACAAGAGTCGATGAGATGTTCCAGCAGTTCTGTGAGAAGAATCTAATCAACATTAATGAATCCCTCGAGGATGTTATCGATCTTGAGCTTCTCGATTATTCCATAGCTGCAAACAAGTAAAGTTGCCTTTACGAGAGGTTAACTAAGCCGTTTGCCGGTGTCTGCTCTTTCCTGATGACCGTTTCTTAATCTGAAAAATAAAGGGAAAGCTTCATGTGTGAAGCTTTCCCTTTCTGTAGGTTTGACCGGTACGGAGTCCAATCCGTGAGGCTGTATCCGTTACTTTATTCCGTTATGGAATTTTTCGCATAAATCCAGAAATTCTCTGTGGATTGACGGATCGTCATTTATTTCAGGGTGGAATGCCAGCCCAATCTGATTACCGTATTTAACAGCCACGATCTGTTCCCTGCATTCTGCGAGAACCTCAACCTCCTGACTGTTCAGGGCTGTGACTATCGGAGCCCTGATAAACGTCATGAGAAAATTCTGGAGCTTACCGACGTTACCCGTATATTCAAAGCTTCCCGTCTGTCTGCCGAAGGCATTTCTCTTAACGGTAACCGGAAGTGTGCCTAGGTGGGATACCGGATCTCCCTCGATCTTTTCCGCGAGGAGGATAAGTCCGGCGCAGGTGGCAAGAACAGGGGTACCGGCCTTAATCATGTTTCTGAGAGGTTCGAGCATTCCAAGTTCCCTCAGCAGCTTGCCCTGAACAGTGCTTTCTCCACCGGGGAGAACAATACCGTCGAGAGAGTTTCCGGTAAGATCCGATAACTGTCTTATTTCAATGCATTCTGCTCCTGATAAGCGAATCATGTCCTGATGTTCGCGGAATGCCCCCTGAAGTGCAAGTACCCCGATTTTCATTCTTACTTACCTCTTTCTTCCATGATGATCTTGATTTCGGATGCGTTGATGCCGACCATGGCTTCACCGAGATCTTCAGAAAGTTCAGCAATCAGCTTGGCGTCTTTGTAGTTTGTAACAGCCTGAACAATGGCTCTTGCTCTCTTTGCAGGATCGCCTGACTTGAAGATGCCTGAACCGACGAATACGCCTTCGGCACCAAGATGCATCATGAGAGCAGCATCTGCCGGGGTGGCTACGCCGCCTGCCGCAAAGTTAACAACCGGAAGCTTACCGTTGTCATGAACCCATGCAACGAGTTCGTAAGGAACCTGAAGCTGCTTTGCTGCTTCGAAAAGTTCATCACTGTTGAGTGAGGCGATTCTGCGGATTTCGGAGTTCATCTTGCGCAGATGTCTTACGGCCTGAACCACGTCACCGGTACCAGGTTCACCCTTGGTTCTGATCATGGATGCACCTTCGTTGATACGGCGAAGTGCTTCACCGAGATCTCTTGCGCCGCACACGAAAGGAACACTGAAATCTCTCTTGTTAATGTGATAAACGTCGTCTGCAGGAGTCAGAACTTCTGATTCGTCAATGTAGTCAATATCAATAGCTTCAAGAATCTTTGCTTCCATGAAATGACCGATACGGCACTTTGCCATTACAGGAATGCTGACAGCTTCCTGAATTCCTTTGATCATCTTAGGGTCGCTCATTCTGGAAACACCGCCGGCAGCTCTGATGTCTGCAGGGATTCTTTCAAGAGCCATTACCGCACATGCGCCTGCTGCTTCAGCAATTCTGGCCTGTTCAGGGGTGGTAACATCCATGATGACACCGCCTTTAAGCATCTGTGCGAGGCCTTTGTTGAGACCATAACGTTCGTTGAATTCAGTAGTATTTGTATTCTTTGATTCGCTCATAATATTTACCTCTCATTCATTAAGTGCTTTTAATGGTACAGGTGAGGTGGTATTATTAAAATAATCAGATTAAAATAATTTTAGATGCCAGTTGCTACGTTTTTAATGTTTTATAATTCCTTGTTATTTGGTAGGAATTTAAATATCCATGCATGCCTTTAATATGGGTGTGACCCTTGTCACATCACGTTTCCGCAGGTTCATAACCCGGATTGGTGTTAGGAGAAGGACGGGGATTTTCTGGCCTTAAATATGGTCAATTTGTTTCAAAATTCATATGACCAGATGAAAATGGAGATGCAGTGAAGCTATGCTTACATATGATTTTTCCAATATTTCGGTACCGCTTTACGAGTATCTGTACAACAGACTGAAGGATGATATCAGGACAGGAATCATTGCCAGAGGTGAAAAGCTTCCGTCCAAAAGAACATTCGCCAAGAACAACGGCATCAGTACCATAACGGTTGAAGCAGCCTATGAGCAGCTGATGAGCGAGGGGTTCGTTTATGCACTGCCGAGGAGAGGATATTTTGCTGCGGACATAACAGCGGTTCCGAACACTACAAAGAAAGGCTCCCTGTGTCTGGACATTGCCGTACCTGAGAAAAATTCCGGCGATGTTATAAAGGTCGATCTTTCCGATAACGGTACGAACCCGGACAACTTCCCGTTTTCGGTATGGAGCCGGGTAATGAGGAGCGTGATTACCAATAAGTATGATGTCCTTATGAAACCTTCACCTACAGGCGGAGTGAGGGAGCTCCGACAGGCCATTTCTGAGTATCTGAAATCCTTCAGGGGAATGCTGGTCGATCCCGATCAGATTATAGTCGGGGCCGGAACTGAATATCTGTACGGTCTGCTGATTCAGCTAATGTGCAGAAACAGAACTATCTGTCTGGAAAATCCCGGATATCACAAATCTGAAATGATATATGCAAATAACGGTATCGAATGCCGTCATGCCGGGATGGATTCGGACGGAATCATTATTGATGAATTGCGTAAATGCGGTGCCGACATTGTACATGTAAGTCCGACACATCATTTTCCGACAGGAATCACCATGCCGGTTAGTCGCAGATATGAGCTGCTGTCGTGGGCTAACGAGAAGGAAGACAGATACATTATCGAAGATGACTACGACAGTGAATTCAGAATCAGGGGCAGGCCAATACCTCCGCTTGTAAGTCTTGACGGCTGTGACAGGGTGATCCACATAAATACCTTTTCCAAGACTCTGGCCTCAACAATACGTATCAGTTACATGATACTGCCGCGTAATCTGGCAAATCTGTTCTACAGGAAACTGTCATTTTATTCATGCACCGTTTCCAACTTTGAACAGTATGCTCTGGCAGGATTTATCAGCGGAAGATTTTTTGAAAAACACATAAACAGAATGAGGCTTCATTATTCCAGAATGCACGGAATCATACTGGAATGCATCAGAAGTCATAAACTGTCACGTCACTGCGAGGTAATAGAAAATGACAGCGGTCTGCATTTTATCCTGAAAATCAATACATCCATGGATGATGACGTTCTGCGAAAAAAGCTTCTGGAAAAGGGAGTGAACATTCATGCACTTTCGGAATACTACGTCGGGGCTTCAGCCAATGATCTGCACCGCTTCCTAATTAATTACTCAAATCTAAGTGCAGAAAAGATGAACACAGCGTTGGATGCAATATATCAGTGCGTATTCGGTGACGAGGCTCGGAATTCATGACATGATAAGTCTGATACTTTACCGGACACAGGTGATTCATACCGATGAGAGGAGTTTTTATGCAGGTATTTGAATACGGAAATCAGGATGCCGACACGGTGCTGATTCAGCTTACCGATGAGCACGACCTGTCACTGATGAGCAGTGAAGCTGATGCCATTCGCCGTGAGGCGGGAGAGAATTTCAGACTGATAGCGTTAAAGGTGAATGACTGGAACGATGACCTGTCTCCATGGAAGTCTCCGGCTGTGTTTGGCAACCAAGACTTCGGAGGCAGGGCGGAAGAAACTCTGCAGGAGGTTTTGAAGTTCTGTTCCTGCTTGGAAGGAGTACGCTATATCGGAGGTTACTCTCTTGCCGGACTTTTTGCACTGTGGGCGGCATACCGCACGGATTTGTTTAATGGTGTGGCCGCCGCATCTCCTTCGATATGGTTCCCGGGGTTTACCGATTTTATGAGGAAAAACGCGATTAAATGTCCTGCCGTATATCTTAGTCTTGGTGACGGTGAGAGCAGAACCCGTAATCCGGTAATGGCATCAGTGGCTGACAGAATAGGTGAGGCCCGGACAATTCTGTGTGATGGTGGAACCGAATGTACTCTGGAATGGAATCAGGGAGGACATTTCCGTGATTCTGACAAAAGAACCGCCAAGGGCTTCTCTTGGCTTATGTCCCGTGCCGGAGGCAGTCCGGTTCACGACTAAGGGAATTTGCAGTAAATCTTTTTTTGTCTCCATTACTCCAGAAACAGAAATTATTTTATTGTCCTCTTCCAATTGGATTGCGGATGTGATAATCTGATCCTCTTTCTTTTTTTTCACGGCGGTTTAACGGCAGGTCTGTTCAGGATGCTTATTATATAAAACGGTATACAGATAAGTTTAAATATCATCCGTGACGGACAAATTATAAACATTCAGGTGCTGAAGCATAAACGGAAAGGAGAAAAACTCATGACTGATGAACGTAATCCGGCTCTTAATTCCCACGAAGACATTACAGAAGATCTGATTAGAAGAATTATTGATAATGACCTTGATTCCCTGACTTTGAATTACTGTTTTACCAGACGTCGTCAGCCGAATGAGACGGATGAATCACTGCAGGAGTTTTTTCTTACACATAATCCCTTTGCGATAGCTGACGGCAGGAAGAAGATAAAACGTATAGAATTTGAAGTGATTCTCACACCGAATGTTCAGTCATTAAGCAATGCTTTCAGGGACATGAGTGAGCTGGAGTATGTTAACCTGAAGGATACTTCCTGTGTGACGGATATGTCTTTCATGTTCTTAGGTGCAAGTTCTTTTAATCAGCCAATCGGTAACTGGAATACGTCCATGGTAACGGATATGTGCGGAATGTTTCTGGGGGCAGGATCCTTTAACAGTCCAATAGGAGAATGGGATACTTCTCGCGTCACGAACATGGGCTTTATGTTTGACCTTGCATCGTCATTCAATCAGCCTTTGGGGGGGTGGAATGTTTCAAGTGTGAGAAGCATGAGCAACATGTTTGCCTCAGCCGAGAGTTTTAATCAGGATTTGAGTAAATGGGACGTTTCCGGCGTCATCGATATGCACGAGATGTTCAGAAATGCAGAGAATTTTAACCAGAATATCGGAGACTGGGATGTTTCCGGCGTTACTGATATGCATGGAATGTTCAGAAATGCAGAGAATTTTAACCAGAACATCGGCAGGTGGGATGTGTCCGGAGTTAAAGACATGCATGAAATGTTTTATGTGGCCGTGTCTTTTAATAAGGAGATTGGCAAATGGAATGTCTCCAATGTTACTGATATGAGTGAAATGTTTCTCTCTGCAGCAGCTTTTAATCAGCCGATAGGAAACTGGGACGTTTCCAATGTCAGAGATATGAGCGGGATGTTTATGTGGGCGGGTTCATTTAATCAGCCAATAGGAGACTGGGATGTTTCCAACGTCAGAGACATGAGCGAAATGTTCGCGGGAACTGATTCCTTCAATCAGCCGTTAGCAGGATGGAATACTTCCCGGGTCACGAATATGGCCGGAATGTTCTATTCTGCCAAAGTATTTAATCAGCCGATAGGCGGATGGGACACGTCTAACGTTACGTGCATGGCGTCCATGTTTTATTGGGCAAGTGTTTTCAATCAGCCGATAGGTGACTGGAATACATCCGGAGTAACGGACATGAGCACCATGTTCCATGGAGCATCATCCTTTAACCAGCCTCTGTGCAGATGGAATACCTCAAATGTTTCGGACATGAACGGAATGTTTCTTCATGCTTTATCCTTTAATCAGCCGTTAGCAGACTGGGACACTTCCGAAGTCACCGACATGAGTCTTATGTTTATGGGAGCGGAACAGTTTAACCGTCCGATAGGAAATTGGAATACGTCAAATGTTACCGATATGAGCCGAATGTTTATGGGCTCGACGCATTTCAATCAGCCTATAGGAAACTGGGATACCGCAAAAGTTATCAGTATGAGCAGAATGTTTGAAGAAGCGGAGTCCTTCAATCAACAGGTTGAAGGTTGGGATACGTCGCGTGTTACCGATATGGCCGAAATGTTCAGCAGAGCCCGTAGCTTTAACAGTCCCTTGGCCAAATGGAATACTTCAGCCGTAGTTACCATGAGAGAAATGTTTGCCAATGCTTCTCTCTTCAATCAGCCGATAGGTGAATGGGATACTTCCGCGGTTGAGGATATGAGCGGAATGTTTGATTGTGCAGTAAGTTTTAATCAGTGGGTGGGTGATTGGAATACATCTGCGGTTACCGATATGAGCAGAATGTTCAGACGTGCCTTTGTATTTGACATGCCTTTGGAAAAATGGGATACGTCCGGAGTTACTTCCATGCGTGAGATGTTTGCTTATGCCTGTTCTTTTAACCATCCGATAAATGATTGGGATACCTCCTCAGTTACTGACATGGAAAAGATGTTTATGAATGCATCGGTTTTCAATCAGCAGGTTAACGGCTGGAATACTTCAAAGGTAACCGACATGAAAAGCCTGTTCCGTGGAGCTTTATCCTTTAATCAGCCGTTATGTGACTGGGATACTTCAGCGACAGTATCCATGGAGGGAATGTTTGCCATGGCAAAATCATTCGATCAGCCGCTTGAAAACTGGAATACATCGGAGGTTACTTCCATGAAAGGTATGTTCATGGGGGCATCATCCTTTAATCAGCCCTTAGATTCATGGAATACGTCAAACGTGACAGACATGAGTGAAATGTTTTTAATGGCGGAAAGCTTTAATCGGTCAATCGGCAACTGGGATACTTCAAAGGTTACCGACATGAGCGGTATGTTCAGGGATGCACCGGTTTTCAATCAGAATATAGGCAATTGGGATACGTCAGCGGTTACGGACATGAAGGAAATGTTTTTAAATGCGAGAGCTTTTAACAGTCCAATAGGAGACTGGAACACTTCTTGCGTTTTGTCCATGGCGGGGATGTTTGAGCGGGCCTGTTCCTTTAACCGGCCGATAGAAAAATGGGATACCTCAAATGTAAAAAATATGAAGAGGATGTTCTTCGGTGCTCATCTGTTTGCTCAGTCGCTTGCCGGGTGGAATATGTCAGGGGTTTATGACATTGAGTTTATGTTTGAAGGGGTTTTTTCCTCAACTGCCATGCAAAGTCTTAAGGAACGGATTTGCAGGGATGATTATGGGTTCAGATGGTAATGTTTAATCAGTCCTGATCGTCTGGTGTTTTTTGTGGCTGGCGGTCAGGACCCTGTTATTTTTTCTGATACGGAATTATGAATTTTTACTCTTCCCGATTATGTAATCAGCAAGAGCAGTGCAGCCTGACATTAAATCGGAAAAGGTTTTTTCAAAATTTCCGGTATACCAGGGATCTGAAACGTCTCCCGGTTTTTCTGTCAGATCCATGAGTCTGAGACACTTCCCTAAAGGATCTTTTTGGATAATTCTCATCATGTTCCGGTAATTCATTTTGTCCATGTAGATGAGATAATCATAATATTTGTAGTCACTTTCGGTTATCTGTGTGGCCCGATGACCGTTACAGGGAATGTCGTGCAGGCGCAGTTGTTCAAGCGCAGGTGGATAGATGGGATTCCCGACACCATTCCATATTTCTTCATCACTTGTAGCTGCGGAATTGATTTCAAACGCGTCGGACATTCCACGGTCATTGATTATTTTCTTGAAAATAAATTCGGCCATGGGGGAGCGGCAGATATTGCCGTGGCACACGAAAAGCACCCGAATTGTCATTGTTGATTGTCCAGAATTGCCGGAGATTGCCCATGTCTGCAAGGTTTGCCGGCTCTCAACCTATGCAGAACTGCCTTTCGCAATATTAACAGAAATGACGAAAATATCCAAAATACTGCCTTTTGTGTACACGAAAAGTAGTCAAATCGTAGT
>CACWVT010000001.1 GCA_902764345.1 uncultured Ruminobacter sp. | reverse complement strand
GTTCCAGGAGATGGTCAACAGAGATAACTGAAAGAGACCGGCTCCTGATCAATTATCTAGGCATGAAATTTTGAGTACTGATTATCCAACTTTTAGGTTCACAAGGATCTAATCGACCGCCGGCAGTTAATAATTTTAAGGGATTACAGTATCTTGAGAAATGGTGTCGGGAAAACGGCTTTATTGTTATTTCTTTCACCGGTGAAGGCAGATTCGTCAGAATATAGCTGCTCAAAATGCTGATTATGGGAATTTCGGGGCTTTTCAGCCGCAATTAAAGTAAATTCGTCTTTATGTGGTTTTACAGGTACTTCTGTGAACTGTACCCTTTATTTACAACTAGACCTATTGATTAACAGATCTATCATCAAACCGTCTTGAAATCAGGAATACACAATCACTCTATACTCTCAGCTTATAAATTCATATGTATTCACCTCTAAGACATTTCCTGCATACCTCAGGAAAATTTTGGCCTGATAACACATATCTGAGTTTCAGGAGTACCTTGTTATTGAAAATCCCCTCAAAATTAATATTTTCTGGAAATACCGGTTCTATATCACCACAGCACGGAAATATTCTTCCATCCGAAAGCAAAGATACAGACATCCAAGGTGAAATACATGATTCGGAGAACTCAGACTTTACACAACTGAAAGAAGCTAAAGCTTCTCGTAACCAATGCCACATTTTTCTATCAGCATAAAGATAGTCAAAAACAATGGTTACTCCTCGCTTTTCTGCTTCTCTGCATACAGACATTGTAAATTCTTGAATCTCCTCGTATGACGAACGATAAATGCCGTTAAGCTCGGACCATTCATTGTTTCTGAGTTGTGTCAAACTCATATGGGTAATACCCAAATCATTCAGAAATTCGGGCATTCTTATTAGTTCGCGCCAATTATCTTTAGTAACCACACTATGAATAGAAATCAAGGCATTACTAGAAGCTACCAATAACCTCGCATTTTTGGTAAAGTCATCAAAGTTTCCCCCTCTACGCATTTTTCTATAGGTTTCTGATGTAGTCGCATCACAACTTAGTATAATTGAAGAAACCTTACAGTCATTCAAGACACGTACTGAATCAGCGTTTAACAGTAAACCGTTAGTAATCAGAACGATATTGTCGGCATGCTTAGCGCATAACGACATCATAGTCGGGAAATCAGGATGACAGAGAGGCTCCCCCTCAAGGCCTACCATTATGGTACCTACACGCCCAACCCCATCTAAAAGATGCTTAAGGAACACAGCAGTCATAACCGAGTGTTTTTGCGAAGAACTATCTTGTCGATAGTAGCAGAAAGGACATCTAAGATTACACAGGTCGGTAATTCCGAGTCCTAGTACTGCTCGCGAACGCATATCTTCACTGACAGCGTATTTTTTCAAAATGTGCTGAGGCAAATCCGGTGCAATAGTGCATTCGCTGAAACTAAACCTTGTTCTGTTCATGAGAACCGTATTTTTCCTTTAAAAACATACAGCCTAGCCGAGTTTTGGCGAGATACTCACTAAAACTTATTGAGTTGAAATATGTTGAGTACCCCTCCTCTACGCGACACTTCAGAGGTCTTATTTCATATATTCGACAAAGCCTTGTTCTGCTATCATAATATCTGCAGCAACCGGTACCATCATCCAAATCATGATAAAGGTCTCCAAAATCTCGAAGATGCTGACAGCACAATCCACATTTATCACAGTTAAAGGTACACTGATTGTCCACATACTCGTTATTTTTAAAGAGCATTCTTTTCAACCTCCTTTGAGGAAAAACCAACTATCATATGTAAATTTTTCAAATAATGCCCCTAAACTGCATATCATCATCTGACCTTGTTGTTATTGATATTAACTCAGAATATTCGTATGACTGTCAGCAATAGCCTGGACGCCATCAATAAATTCTTCATTAAAATCTGAATTTACCTCAATCTCTCCATTATTCTCAACTACCAGATTCATCATACACAACGTTTTAACTGTATTAAAGAGATTCAATGAGGTCTTTATTATCTCCAATTCATTAGTGTTGAATATCTCTTTTGTTCTTTTTACTTGATGTTTAGATAGAACATTACGATGGGCATTGATAATTTTGGAAGTTTTTTTAATGTAGTGCTCGAATATGGTTCCAATCTTCTCCATAAGTCCATGATAAATTAAAAACTGAGCTCGCATTGCCTGAAATTTGTTACTCTGAATCTTAAGCTTTTCGCACTCAGCCTCACACTCAGCTTCATATGCTCTAGCCTTTTCAAGATTAGCATCCGCCTCAGTATCTGCTTTATATGCAGATACAAGGAAAATAGGGGCTGCAATAACAGCAAGAGGAGAAGTCAGAGCAGCAGCAAATCCAGCACCTAGTCCACCAACCAATCCTGCACCGGACAACAATGCCCCTCCCGTTCCATATAATGCGGCAGCAGCAGGTCCTAAGGCTCCAAATAAAGCTCCTTTTGCATCCGCATTATCAGCCTCTCTAGAAAAAGTATGCGCTAGGCTGGCCCCGTATGCCATCATGGAATCAAATTCTTTATCATCAAATGTACGGACTAAATCACCACTATCAGAGCCTATATCAAAGATATCAAGATGCTTTATCATATCCAAAGACTGTTTAAACTCACGCACCGGGTTATTTATGAGGTATTCCTTAGATTCCCCTACAAGAGAAACCGCGTCAGTGAAGTCGTCATAGTCACTTCTAGTTTCCTGTACCTGATCATCATATGTTCTCTTTGCGTAATCGCATATAGATTTAGCCTTTTCATTCTTTTCCTTTGCAGAAATATGACCACCAACAGCGGCCATACCTCCTAATCCAACAAGAGCGCCAATTATTAAAGCAGGAAATGGCATAATGTTCACTCCTATGTATTAGTTCAACCATCAAGTAAAGCACATAAGTCATCAATTGTTTCGATACTATCAGTACCGCCCAAATGATGTGTTATATTTCTCGCAGCTTCTGACACCTTACTGTTGTCATCCGAGAAAATTCCTTCATCCAAAAGTTTCATACACCCAGTATAGAATTTCTTTTCTTTTGCAAAATATGAGGCTAAAGTTTTTTCCAGTTCAACCCTGTATTCATGGTACTGAGCGTACATTTGTTTATATTTTTCCTGAATATTCCTCATTTCGGCAGCAATCTGTTTATTAGTGGCCATTGAATCAAAAACCCCAAACAAACATTTGCTAAAAGCCATGCCTACAAGAGTGCCTGCCACAGCACCAACCACAGGAATAGGGATAAGCGTCTGACCAATAATAGCAGCTTCCCCGGTAATCATTAACTCGGCTGATGCTTGAGTAATTTGCTTGGTACATTCACTCATTGTGATTTCATTATTTAAATACTTCTTTATTGGAGAAAAACACACCTGAACGGTAGATACAATCTTAGCTGGCAAATTATACTTAGCCGCCCATTTTAAAAGTGCAATTTCGGAGTTTTGAAGGGAACGCTGCGCTACGGTAACTGTACCACTAAAAGTATAAGTTTTGACAAGACCAGAACCTGTATCAACCAATACATCATTCATTGCATCTTTTATAGTCTTTCGGTCATCCAAAACATCTTTCAGATTAGTCAAAATATTAAGAAGTCCGATTTCAGCAGCTGAGTTTTTTACTGAATTTGAACCACTCTCATGAAACGTTGACGTAATATTTTTTACTTTTTTGATTATCAGTTTAGTTTCTATTTTGTTATTGATCCGATCCGAATCTTTTATAATACGTTCTCGTTTCTTTTTTGAAATTTTTAGGCCATTGTTCTTATCGTCAAGGTACTCCCTCTCGGTCCTGCTACCCTTTGTAGTATTGTTTTTCTTAGAAAGTTGCTGAAAATTCTCAGGATCATTAATTACTTCTTTAATATCATCCTGTGTAAGCCAAGTATCATTTTTATGTTTTTCGTAAACATGCTTTACTGGAACCACATGATCTGACTCAGCTACGTGATCTGCCCAGTCTGCACCATACCTACTCTTTGCTTCCTCAACGGTTTTGCACAGTTCTTTGCCAGTATGTGAATCTCTGACTTTGTGCCCTTTTTTAAAAGCTCTATCCTTAGCTGAATTCTGACTATATTGGCTTCCATATCTCTGTCTGATGGTTTCATCAGCACTTGGAATCTTGTCATAAGACTTCCAGTTATTCTGGTTATTTAGATATGTCTGAGCACCATCAATACCTTTTATTGTTGAAAGAAAATCAGATGCTTTGGCATTATCGTCCTTATCTTGTTCAATATTTGAAGAAGAAATGACCTCTTTTTTATTGACTTTACCCATAACCAATAGTCTCAGATTAAAATGAATTATTTGCGCAATATAACTTCGTTATCTAGTTTTCCGAAGATATGAAACAGAGATAGCAGTATTTTAATGAAAGAAAGAATCAATCAACCAAACAAACCGCCATTATCTAGGATAAATCCTAACAAAAAAGTCCAAGTATTACTGTGTATAAAAATGTTTTGTTATCATCTATTACTACAACCAACATTTACTTATATTGTTGTATTTATTATAAAGTTTACCATTGTTTTTTTGGGGGATCAGAATTATGATAGTTTTTTTTAAAATTAGTGATAAAACTCTAAAAAAAGCACTATAATTTTTACAAAAACGTGTTATTTTTATATCTGAAATAACATTTAGACTTTAAATTTCGTATACTCCATAGTCTTTTAAATAATTAATTTACCAAACTATGGATAGACATTTAACGCATATCCAAATTAAAGAAATAAATCTACGATGATTAACCGGCATTACTAAAAGATTTAAGTTAGGGTCGGTAAACAGTATGTTTTTCCGGTTGAATAAGATTATATGAACCTGACCAAGACGTAATACAGGGTCTACCTACGCTGAACAGGTAAGGATGGAGATACATGAAGCATAAAAAAAACTTAATTTTCAGCCAAAAAGAAAAAACCTTCCTTCATATTTGAAGCCGTAACTTTGTTAATTTATGAAGTGTACCCTTTGTCAAGGACATTTAAAATTTTAGTTATTCATAATTTCGGACAACTAAAATTCCAGTAACCCCATTTAGTAGACATGGCATAATTAAGTGCCCACTCTATTGGACATACCTTTAAATTATGAGGTAGGTACTCTCTGTATTTACTACGGGATCCCCCCGTACTTGTCCTCGGTTACCCATTAGCGAAAGTAGCATGCTGAGAGTACCGAGGGAATCTATATCTCTCCCTAATTAGGGAATCTTCATGTCTGAGTTACGTTGCTGATGTCTGTTTCTACTTGTTCTGCTCCCAGTTCCGAGGCTGTCTTTACCGGCTTAGGAGGGACTGGCTTATTAGAAATATCCAATGGATATATTCCTGTGGTATAGAACTGGAAGAATTAGTTAGGTGAGAGCTTTGCAAGTTCCCATTGATAACGGCTGTTATTGTAGTAACCCATGTAGTTATCGACAATTTCTTTGACCTCAGCAAACTCCTTACAGCCCTTTATGTTGTCCCCTATATGATCCTTCATATGTCCATGAAAGCTCTCCTGTGGAGCATTATCCCAACAATTTCCACGACGCGACATTGATTGGCGAAGCTTCTTGTCCTGTATGATTTCGATAAACCTATAGCTAGTATAGTGAAAGCCTTGATCTGAATGCAGAATCGCTTTTGCCTGTAAGGTGCTGCCATGGTTATTTATCAACTTAGTGACTGTGTCGAGGACAAAATCTACTTCCAAGGAATCACTTACCACATACGATAAAATCTGTTTGGTAAATGCATCAAGTATGGAAGATAGATAGGCAAATTCTCCGTTATATGGAAGATATGTAATATCAGTCAAGAGAACCTCCCTTGGGCGTAGTTTTCGAACTCTCTCTTGAGAAGATTATCGGCAATCCTGCCGGTCTTCAAGGCCTTTGCCATCATACGGTATGGATTTGCCTTCCTGATCGGGCAGAAGAGGTTGAACTTATTCATCAGTCTGCGGCTCTTCTTCAGGTTCATGATGACCGGAGGATTTCTATGGAGCAACGCCATGTAGATACCTCTTGCTCCTTTGGTGAAGCCGTGCATCTTATAAGCATAAAGGATCAGTTCAAAATCCTTTCTATCCTGCTCCTCTTGAACTTTACGTGTCTGTTCAGCCTTTTTCCAGGCATAATAACCACTTCTAGAGACTCCGGCAATCTGGCAGAGCTCTTTCACGGATAGTGACCTTGATGATGACTGCACTGTTTGATCAATGATAGCGAATACAAAGGAGGAATCATGCATGATAATACCTCCTATTTCTTTGTATTTCTGATTGATGAAATTTTTTTTAGAAACTCAACCTCCTGGGTCAGGTAGTCAACCTTTGCCTGAAGCTGCCGAAGACTGTTTTCGGTAGACTGCGATGGTGAAGCTTTCCCAGATGTACCAGAACGGATATCACTGAAGGAACAGTTTTTTTCGTATTCCTTCTTAATGCAATAAGAGATGCCCCAGATTCGGTCCTCGCCCAAAAGCTCTACAGAATATCCATACTTACGCAGAATATTACTAGGAATTTCCCCTGAGAGATACTCTCTATAGAATATCTCTTTGAACTCTTTGGATAACGACAGAATGTTCGCAGTAACGCGAACGGTATACTTGTTGTTTCGCAGAATTTCCTGTTGCTTAGATGAAAACTTTACCTTACTCATGATAACTCTCCTGTAATTAAAGAATACCACACTCAAGGTAATGTCCAAAACAAGGGACACACTAAAACCCTGGTGTCTATTTTTAGGTGGACTCAAATTATCCGTGTCCACACTCAGGGGTACAGTTTACTGACCAGACTTTTGAGTTTGAGGAGCAAGGTTTTATGATGAATCTGTTCCCCATTTTCAAATATAGTCTGTTTCATCAGAGGCAAAAGTTCGTAGGGGCGGTATAGGTCGATTTTTGCATGCTTCTGTTTCTGTCTTGTTATAGGGATAGTTAAAATCATGACTTGAACATACGATAACAGAAAATAACGAAATATTTTGTCAGAAAAACAAAAATGAAGGATATGAAAGAGATCTGTCAGAGAGTGGTGCGAATGAAGGGACTCGAACCCTTATGCCTCGCGGCACTAAGACCTGAACCTAGCGCGTCTACCAATTTCGCCACATTCGCATTGTCTTGATTTTTTTTGGCACTCCCGGCGGGAGTCGAACCCGCGACCTCCGCCATCGGAGGGCGATGCTCTATCCAACTGAGCTACGGAAGTAGTCAACGGATTATAATTATAAATACTTATGACGACATGTCAACAGATGATTGCAAATAAATGGGCTAAAACGTCTCAAATATGATAATTTTTCAGCTTCAGTATGTCTGTTTTACTTCAAAGTGTTTAATAATTGCTCAAACAGGCTGTCCATTGTCTGTTTCTTTTCTTCTTCAGTTCTGGTGTCTTTTAATCTTGCCGGCCAATGAAGATCTTCTTCCGGAAGTTCCAGGAGAAACCTGCTGGGTTCAACCTTGGTTTCCTGCCGCTTTCTGGATTTTCGGTTTTTGCAGTACATGAGGAAGAGTTCTTTCTGGGCTCGGGTTATCCCCACATATGCCAGACGTCTTTCTTCTTCCACATTATTTTCCTCGATGCTGGTTTCATGAGGCAGTAGACCTTCCTCCATGCCTATAAGAAAAACATATGGGAATTCCAGTCCTTTGGAGGAGTGAAGTGTCATGAGTTGAACTTCCTCCAGATCATATTCTTCTTCGTTACGATCAAGGAGTTCTCTTACGCATAATCTGTTGATGGCGTCATTTATCAGCATGTCACCGATGAATCCATTGTCATCTCCGGTTACGGCGTTATTAACCCATTTGAGTAGGGTTCTGACATTATCCAAACGTATTTCAGCTGCCTTTTCACTGCCAGAGTCCTGATAAAGCCAGTCAGTGTATCCAAGACGCTCAGGAAGTTCGGACAAATGCTTTTCCCAATCGGTGCCGTTAAGATCCTTTCTTATGTTTTCTATAAGGTCATGGAAGCTTTTGAATATCCCTGCGGTTTTTGGTTTGACCTCGTTAATTAGCTCAGGATGGTTACAGGCATCCATGAGGGATATGCAGTATTTTTTGGCAAACCGATCCAGATAACTCAGGGATGTCGGGCCTATTTCCCGTTTAGGGATGTTTATAATTCGTAAAAACGCCTTATCGTCATCATTATTTGCTATTAGTCTCAGGTAGCTCATGAAATCTTTGATTTCCGCCTGAGAAAAGAAGCTGGTTCCGCCAATAACCCTAAAAGGAATATTACTTTCCTGCAGGGCTTTCTGAATCTCTCGTGACTGGTAGTTTCCGCGGTAAAGAATTGCGTAATCACTGTATTTGCTTCTGTTTATATAGTGATGAGCCAGAAGTTCTGTAACAATTGTTTTGCCCTCAAGCGTTGCATCAGGTATTTCTATTACATTAATCTTGGAGCCGAATTCTAACTGCGAGTGAAGCTGTTTTACGAAGTCATGTTCATTTTGGGCAATAAGTCTGTTGGCGCACTTAAGAATTCTGCCACACGAACGGTAGTTCTGCTCGAGCATTATGACTTTTAGATCAGGGAAGTCTTCACGCAGCAGGCTGATGTTTTGAGGTCTGGCTCCGCGCCACGAGTAAATGGACTGGTCATCGTCACCAACAACCGTGAAACGCTGTCTTTTTTCTACCAGCAGCTTTATCAGCTGGTACTGGCTGGCATTGGTATCCTGATACTCATCGACGAGAAGATATCGTACTCTTTGTCGCCATTTTTCGAGAACGGCCTCATGCTCAAGGAACATACGTACAGGCAGATAGATAAGGTCATCAAAATCAACGGCATTAATGGCTCTCAGCGTTTCTTCGTAACGTTTATAAATGATGGCTCCGAGCTGATTGACGTCGTTGATGTCCGTATCTATTTCATCGTATCCAATAAGGTCATTCTTATAGCCGCTTATTTTATTCTGCCAGAACATGCATTCGTCTTTTAAATGCTCCTTATCTGCGTAGGTACCCTGAAGCTCCTGCAGTATCTCCTTTATGACGGTCATCTGGTCATATTCATCAAAGAGGGTAAAATTAGGCTTAAGGCCTGCATAAATGTGTTCCTGCCTCAGAATGTCCAGGCCCACAGAATGAAATGTGGAAACGTGAAGTCCTTTAATGGTGTCACTGCTGAGTGAGGCACAGATTCTTTCTTTCATTTCCTTTGCCGCCTTATTGGTAAAAGTAACGGCAAAGATATTGTATGGCTTATAGTCGCAGTCCTGAATAAGATGTATGATTTTTTCAGTGATAACGCGGGTTTTTCCCGAACCTGCCCCGGCGAGAACAAGGCATGGGCCACTTATGTAGTGAACTGATTCAAGCTGCTGATCATTAAGGTGCACGGGCTACTCCAGAACAGTATAGAAAAACATTTTCCCTGAAACAGCATTGGATGCCGTGACTTTATAATCATGACTGTCGAAGTCATCATCTTCATTTTCTTCAGACGTTACGTCCTTATGAACCGTAAAAGTCTGCCAGCAGAATTCATCAACCAGTGTCCTGTTTTCATCCAGACAGAAAAAGATGATTGAGTGAATGTAATTTCTGAGTTCACTCATCAGTTTATTTACAAACCTTCTAATGTATTCGGCATTGCAGTTTTGCAGATTGATGACCAGAACACATCCTTCCTGCCTTCGTATTTTTTTTGATGCGAAAATGGTCAGTAGATTTCCGGCATCATGTTCTGGGTCTCCTGTGTTTTCAGAAAGACCTATTTTTGGCAGAAGTGAGTAGTATGATTTGCTGATATCCGTCGTTCTGGCATCAAGTTCTACACTCAGGATGTTCCATTCAGCCATGCAGGTATGATAAATAAAATCTGTGTCGGCAGAAGAATCGATAATCCAGTTTGACTGCAGTTTTCTTTTAGTTATGACATCTGTTGAGATTCCGTACACTCCCTTTGAATAATAGATTTCACTGAAAGAGGCGTCATCAGTTACCAGATCATAGGTTTTCCTCGCAAGGAGTTTTCTTGGAGTCACACTCAGCAGTTTTTTGATGTTTTTGACTCTGTCCCTGAATTTTTCAGGGCTTGCCATAATAAGATCCCCGATGCTCTGCGCAGGATAGGCAAGATCAATCAGCTGATTTGGCTGCTCATAATTTATCAGTTCTCTGATAATAAGTCCCGTAAGGCGGTTCTCTGTCTGAGAAGTGACATAGTAATTACGTTTCTTAACCTGTTGAGACAGAAAATATACAAATTCATTGAGATGAATTTCATTGGCGATAACAATAGAGCAGACACCGTTCTGGGACATGTACAGGGAGTCGATAATGTTGTCCGTGATAAAAATGTCTTCTGTATTTTCGTTCACATGTGAACAGAACAGCGATTCCTTGCCGTAGTAAAAAACATAATCCTCATCAGGATCTGTTTCCGTGTTAATTGCCCAAAAACCGTATGGTCCGTTAGGGATTATCATGGCCTTTATCTGTTGGTTGTTGCCGATAGAGAATTCAGGTTCATATCCCAGATTGAATCTTACGATTGTTTCGTCAGTGATTCCTGCTTCCTGAAAATATTCAGTTGTTTTTGCCTGCTTGGCACATACCCTGAAAAAAGAAGTGTAATCTACAATTTTTGTTCCGCCGTCAGACATTTTACTAATCTCATTGCGTGTTATTTTCGGAGTGTTGATTTTATTGTTTTCCAGAAAAAGCTCACCGGCTTTGTTCAGCTGGTCCTGATAGTGTGGCAGATTAAAGTCCATGCCGATAAGTGAAAAAATATCATACGTACATCCGCATCCATAGCAGTGGACTGTATTGTCCTTTGGATTAAAGTGCATAGACATTCCTGAGTTCTGATGATTGGGATTCAGACAAGAGAAATAATCATTGCAGTTGATACCCTTGTACTTTGATAAATAATGAGTCAGGTATCCCTTTAGTTTCTGCTTGGTTTCTTCACGGTCCATACTTAGCCTCTGAGCTTTTCCAAAACCAGTGCGGCAATATTAAGTCCAACCACTGCCGTTACACAAACTGCAGCCCCGAATGCCGGAAGGTCATCGGCACTGTTAACATCTTTCGACATAGTGGCCGGTTCGGTGCTGTATACGGCCGTAAGCTTCATTTTTCTTCCTGCTCCGGGGTAACCGTATTCTTTGCGTAATTTTGTGCGTAGTCTTGAGAGAAGTTTGTCTCCTGCGGCTTCGGCAAGATCCCCTTTGGTTACCAGCAACGGATTCGTTTTACCGCCTGCTCCACCAGATATAATTACGGTTTTGTTTTGTGAATGAAGATGATGAATATAAAAGGCTTTTGCTATAAGGTCATCAATGGCATCGATGTAAACATCAGCATCGATCCCTGCTATTATGCCTGGTATGTTGTCAACGGTAAGCAGATTGGTAATGACATCAATCTTTACGTCAGGATTGATGTCTTTCATCCTGTTGCTCATCGCCCCGGCCTTGTATTCCCCCAAGGTACTCTGCATGGTATGAAGCTGTCTGTTGGTATTGGATTCGTCTATCGTGTCATTGTCTATAATGGTAATATGCCCCACACCGGTTCGTACCAGTGCTTCAATGGCCCATGAACCAACGCCGCCGGTTCCTGCAATACATACATGGCTGTGTGCATATTTGTTTACTGCATCTTCTCCGTAAAGAGCTCTTGGGCCTCTGAGTCGGTATTTCAGTTTGTCTGTGATATCCATTGTTTCGTCCGTTGTTTAGTGTTTTTAATTTATATGCAGAGTTTATATTTAGTTGGAGTATATTTCATCGGATGTTATCCGGGGCAATAACCAGAACCTGCAGACGGATCAAGCAAAAGAGTTTAAACGCTGATGCTTAGACAGTGTCTGTAGAAATCCTTGTGTACTTTTAAAACAATTTTTTTGATTTCCATGGGAATGTCATCGGTGGCGCATAATGGCTTGTGAAGTTCCCCTGGTAGAAACACGGCAAAGTCCCCGACTTCCAATGATGCGTAGCAGCACGGAAGGTTTTCTTCAATGAAGCCTAAATCCTTATCGGTATCAAAGGTGTGTTTTATATTTGAATTATCATGGAATTTTTTTGGAGTAAAGCCGATTGTTTCACGTCCGGTAAGAATGACGTGAACATCAAGAAAATCTTTATGGTATTCGAACTTGCGATGCTGCTTCAGTTCAGTATTGCTGGTGTCAAAATTGGCAAAGACCATGTCTTTTTCCAGTTCAACTCTTCCTGAACCATTTAGTTTAATTGCTTGTCTTATGTATTTTACCAATGGAGTGTCATATTCTTCCGATGGTAAATCATTTATATTTCCACAATACATAAAATATCTCCCGACTTTATTCATTTTTCATATTGTAACACGCATTTCTGTGATGGCTTGACGTATTTGATATGAATCTTTAAGTTGCATCAATGGCTCAAAAATAAGAATTTCGTCATGACTGATTTTGCTGAGTCGAGAATCCAAAACTGATTTTTATATCAGGAATAAGAAAGACCATCTCTCCCCCGCTTTTATTGAATATGATAACGGAAATCGAAATGGTCTTTCATCAACCAGAATTCTCGCTTTTGTCTTCTGAAGGAAAACAGCGAATATTTAGGTATAACGATTAATCAGCAAGACACTTTGTCAGGTCATTCCAGTTGTATGAGTCGTTAACAGGCTGGCACTTATCTTTAAGGGTTAGTATCTTGCCATTATGGTTGATTCTTACCATAATTTTACCATCCTTGTTACTGAAGAAGTCCCAAATCATGATTGAGTTGAGCGGAGTTAGGGTTGAGACCTTAAATACGTCATCCTGATATGAGTAATTCTCGTTAGGTCCGAGTGTTTCTCCAAGCTTTGAACCCTCGAGTAGGGTCAGGAATGAGAGCATTGCTTTCGGGTCAATGAAGTAAAATTTAACTGGTTCTTCTTTGGTTTCCAAAAAGTCCTGGAGTGTAATGTGCAGATCGTTGAAAAGTCTTCGTCCCTGCTCTGTCGTCTGAATCTGTCCGGTTACGCTAGGTCCTACTGAAATAAACAGGGTTGCATTGTCGATGGCACTGAAAAGTCGTCTTTCATCATTTCTCATGATGTCACCGAATGTCTTGTTAAAATCCTCTGCCTCCTGGATACTCAGACTTGGTAGAAATTTATAGGTATCAAATATGGCATCTACGATATCCCTGCCTTCAACACGGGATTCTAGAATAAGCGTGTTACCGGTAATGGAACCAAGGAATTTTTTCTTGAAGATACGCTGTAACACATTATCCACATAATTTCGTGTTTGGTTTGATTTTTGCTGAGAACTGTATTTAATTTGTCCTAATTGCCTGTGTGTATCTGGATATGAGTTTAGCCAGTCTCTGTATTCTCTGGTTTCATAATAGGCCAATACGTCAGGCATTTCATCCTGAACATATTCAATCTGTATCTTGCCATCTGAAAAGCTTTTTATGATACCGAGAACAAATTGTTCACCGGTTTTCAGTGCGATATTGCTTCCGTCATAAGCAAAAACGACGTTGATGTTGGTTTCGTATTTCTTGTTCAGCATCAGATTCTTTCTGCTCTGAGCATAGCTTGTACCCAAGTGATTAACGGCATTGATGCCTGACATGGTCAGAGCGTCGTTTGAACTGTTTAAAATTTTGGGTTTTAACTTTAAGAGAGTGGAGTAGAATGCTGTACCTTCTGTGGTAAGTTCGCCTTCTTTCTGCGCTTTATCCATTACGGCAAGCAGTCTGGTGAAGTTGTTGGGATTGTCAAATCCCCAGGCTCCCTTTGTTACGAAGGCTGCGGAAAAAACGTAGTCGTATCCGTCAATAGCTTTGTGTTCCAGCTTTGTTGCGGTAATGTCATTATTTACGGTTCTCAAACCATAATAGTTATCAAGCGCCCATCCAGTCATAGGGAGAGCTGCTAAAATCAGAGCACTGGAGATAACAGAGACATATTTCTTAAAGTGAAAATTCATATCAGACCTTCAAACACGATTATTCTGAATAATTGCTGCTTTGTTGACTTTGGGTGTGGATAAGTCGCGGATGTAAAGCAACAGTTAGTAAATAAAATGGTATTTTACTATTTTACATCTGTTCATTAAGTTTTAGAGTGACCTAATTTCTGTTTTAGCGCAATTATATAAAAAAACAGGCATCAGATTGTATTTTCTGTTAACTTTCTGAATACTGATCGTAATTTTTTATAAAAAAACGGCTCTTTTTATGAGGAGCCGTTTAATGTAATCAGTTTAATAACTCGTTATTACTCGTTATTAGCTTCTTTGCCGCCTGCTGCTCTGAATGCTCTCTTACGATCAAGTTCTGTAAGGAGCTTTTTACGTAAACGGAGGCTGGAAGGAGTTACTTCAACAAGTTCGTCATCGTTAATGAATTCGAGAGCCTGTTCGAGAGAGAGACGAACAGGTGGAACCAGTACGATTGCTTCATCGGTACCTGACGCACGAACGTTGGTGAGCTTCTTTCCTTTCAGACAGTTAACAGTGAGGTCGTTTTCACGGTTGTGAATACCAACGATCTGACCTTCGTAAACTTCCTGAGCATGTTCAATGAACATTCTGCCGCGATCCTGTAAGTACCATATTGCATAACCAATAGCCTTACCGGTTTCATTGGATATCATAACACCGTTCTTTCTCTGTCCGATGTTACCGCCACGCCATTCGCCATAGGAGTCAAAGGTATGGTACATCAGGCCGGTACCTGAGGTAAGTGTCATGAATTCGGTCTGGAAGCCGATTAAGCCTCTTGAAGGAATTACGTAGTCAAGTCTTACACGGCCCTTTCCGTCAGGAACCATATCCTTAAGATCTGCCTTTCTGACACCAAGCTGTTCCATTACGGAACCCTGATGCTGTTCTTCGATATCGATGGTAAGATTTTCCATTGGTTCCATCTTAACACCGTCTATCTCCTTCAGAATTACTTCAGGACGGGATACAGCGAGCTCATAGCCTTCACGACGCATGTTTTCAATAAGAATTGACAGATGCAATTCACCACGGCCAGAAACCTTGAATTTATCCGGATCCTGTGTCTGTTCAACACGGAGAGCTACGTTGTGAACCAGTTCGGTCTGAAGTCTTTCCCAAATGTTTCTTGAAGTCACAAACTTGCCTTCCTGTCCTGCAAACGGAGAGGTGTTAACCTGGAAGGTCATGGTTACGGTTGGTTCATCAACTGATAACGGAGTCAGAGCTTCAACCTTTTCGTTTGAACATACGGTATCTGAAATCTGGAGTTCACCGAGACCGGTTATGGCAACAATGTCACCGGCTTTTGCTTCGGACACTTCTGAACGCTGAAGTCCCATATAGCCGAGAACCTGTCCGATACGGCCTGTTCTGGTTGAACCGTCAGGACTAACAACTGTCACGGCCGCATTAGGTTTTGCAGTACCGCGGGTGATACGGCCGATGCCGATAACACCTACGTAAGAAGTGTAGTCAAGCTGGGAAATCTGCATCTGGAACGGACCGTCAGGATCAGCCTTAGGTGGTTCAACATTATCGATGATCGCCTGGAAAAGCGGAGTCATGTCTTCAGACGGAGTGTTTGGATCCAGAGTTGCGTAACCGTTTAATGCGGAAGCATAGATGATAGGAAAATCCAACTGTTCATCTGTGGCACCAAGGTTGTCGAAGAGATCGAATACCTGATCAATAACCCAGTCTGGTCTTGCACCTGGACGGTCAATCTTGTTGATTACGACAATAGGCTTAAGTCCCTGCTTAAATGCTTTCTGAGTTACGAATCTGGTCTGAGGCATAGGACCGTCAACGGCATCAACAAGAAGAAGAACAGAGTCTACCATACTCATTACACGTTCAACTTCTCCGCCGAAGTCTGCGTGGCCCGGGGTGTCAACGATGTTGATTCTGTAGCCATTCCATTCAATAGCAGTATTCTTAGCTAATATGGTAATGCCTCTTTCCTTTTCAATATCGCCGGAATCCATTACGCGTTCCTGTCCGTCCAGGGAACGGTCGAGAGTTCCGGACTGACGTAATAATTTGTCTACTAAAGTTGTCTTGCCATGGTCTACGTGAGCAATAATGGCAATATTACGAAGTTTTTCTAACATACCAGCCTCTGCTATTACTAAAATTCGGGGCTATTGTACATTTATTTATGTGATCTGTATAGCAAAAGATATAATTTTATACAAAAATATGCGTTTTTTAATGATTTTATTATCTTTTACTATGGAAAATTACTAATTTCGTGATGTTTTAATAATTTTACAGAGCGTATTATGATAATTTCTGAGGAATTACAGTCAGTGTTTGATAATTTGAGTTATACATGACATATTCATATTTTCTTTAGTTATTGTTGGGAGATTTTGTGGTTTCAAATCTTTGTTTCATGGGCGCTGTCGGGTATGAGGAAGCTTATTTTTAATGTGTTATAATGCTTCCGGTGTGGCTCAGTAAAAGGAACCGCAGTTGAATCTTTTTATTGTTTAATCATAAGGTGACCAGTTATGGCTATGGCTATGGTAATTATTAAAACAAATGTTGGCGATATCACTCTTGAACTTAATCCGGAAAAAGCCCCGGTTACCGTTGAGAATTTTCTTCAGTATGCAAAGGAAGGCTATTATGCCGGAACCATTTTTCATCGTGTGATCAAGGGGTTCATGATTCAGGGGGGCGGTTTAACTGCCGGTCTTAAGGACAAGGCTTCCTCAAGAGCTCCGATTGAAAACGAGGCTGATAACGGTTTAAAGAACGACAAGTATACTATTGCCATGGCCAGAACGATGGATCCTCATTCAGCCACTTCACAGTTCTTTATTAATACCAAAGACAATGATTTTCTGAATCATACAGGCAAGGATCTTCGCGGCTGGGGTTACTGTGTGTTCGGTAAGGTTGTTGATGGTTTTGACGTTGTGGATAAGATTGAAGCAGTAAAAACAACCAATAAGTTCAGACCATACGGTGATGTACCTGTGGAAGATATTGTTATTTCAGAAGTAACGGTAAAGTAACCAGGTGACAGCTTACGTTATAGCAGATCTTCATTTATCGGCGGAAGCTCCGGAACTCACGGATGCGTTTAGAAAATTTGCGGACATGGTATCCGGAGACGATGAACTGTACATAGTAGGAGATCTTTTTAATTACTATGTTGGTATTAACCCCGAGAATCCGGCACACAAAGCTGTACGAGAGGTTAATTCCTCCATATGTTCGAGAGGTGGGCGAGTTTATTTCATTCATGGAAACAGGGATTTTCTTTTGAACCGTAAAGATGCGCATTTTTTCAGAATGGTGCTGTTAAATGACGTTCATCAGCTGGTTTTCGGAGATATGCGGATTCTGATGGTACATGGAGATGAACTTTGTGATGAGACGGTGGGCTACCGATGTTTCCGTCTGTTCAGTCGTCTCTCCTGTGTTCAGTGTATGTTCAATACTCTTTTTTCATACCGACACCGTATTGGAATGGCTCAGAAAATGAGGGCTAAAAGCATTAAAAAATTTGAAGCTGCAAATTATGTCAGGAGAATGATTAATCCTGTCAAGACGCTGTCATTCATGAAAAAGTATGGCGTGTCCGTACTGATTCACGGCCATACCCATAACGCTGAGGAGCTGAGACCTGATGACAGATATCTTATAGTCGATACAGGAGATTGGACGTCATCCGGTTTTTCTTTCGTGAAGATTGAGTATGGTAATGCCACACCGGGTAACAAAGTTGTCATATCACTTGAACGCAGAAAAATTTCCGGGCGGTAATCCCAATGTATGACCTTCATTTCAGTATGTTTTGACATGGAATGAAGGTTTAATCTGATTTATCAGTGTGCGTATGGAATTTGTACGTTGTGTTTGCAGTAGTGCAGAGCTGTTTTGAAATCAACTAGAATCTTTTTAGTTTCGGCATCCCTGATAAAATAATGGTTTGCTACGTCTTCATGAGTGAAATTGAGTACGTTACAGTCTTCTTTATTCATTACATTGCGTATTTTTTGAGCATATTTATCCATAACCGTATTGGTGTCCTGATCATCTGATTTCGGTACGTACAGTTCAAAGTTGTACACAAGCTCCAGCTTATCCTCATCAAAATTGATACTTTTAAGCTTGATCTGATCGTTTGAGTATTTCGCCAGTTCTTCCGGGGTGTTGCTGATCATTACCATAGCCCTGATGTCATAAATTCTTTCAGGCAAAGGGGCATACAACAAAGCCATAGCCATTTCATTCTGATAATCCTGTTCGCTACGAGGTTTGCTTAAATCTATTGCAAAAGCAGAGGATGTCAGTCCTGCAAGCAACATGATAGATATAATTTTCTTTAACATTTTAATGGGCCTCACTCCAGTTTTGTCCTACTCCTACACTGACTTCCAGTGGTATTTTAAGTTTTATCACGGTTGTCATGATTTCAGAAATTATTCTTCCGTATTCTTCAACAAATTCCTCTTTTACTTCAAAAATCAGTTCGTCATGTACCTGCAGAAGCATTCTGATACTATTCTCAGGAAGATTTTTCATCCATTCATCAATCTTTATCATTGCTGTTTTGATGATTTCCGCTGCACTGCCCTGCATAGGAGCATTGATCGCAGCTCTTTCTATTCCGGAAACAGCCATCTTTGTTGCGGTTTTAATTGCATTGAAGTTAAGCCTTCTGCCACTTATGGTGGTAACATACCCGTTTTCATGTACCGATTCTTTGATTGCAGCCATATAGGTTTTTACGCCGGGATATTTTGCAAAATAGCTGTCAATGTAGTTTTTTGCAACGTCGTTGGAAATATTAAGCCGTTTTGCCAGACCAAAACGATTCATGCCGTATATAAGACCGAAATTTATGGCTTTGGCAGATCTTCTCATTTCCGGAGTCACTTCACTCAGTGGCGTATTGTGGATCTGGGATGCTGTGGATGCATGAATGTCCTCATGAGCATTAAATGATCTGATCATGTTTTGTTCATCGGCAATGTGTGCCATGAGTCTTAATTCGATCTGTGAATAATCTGCAGCAAGAATTTTGTAGCCTGGTTTTGCTGCAAAACCTGCGCGGATGGCTCTGCCTTCGGGAGTTCTTACAGGTATATTCTGCAGGTTAGGATCACTAGAAGACAGTCTGCCTGTTGATGTGCCGGCCTGATTAAACATACCATGTATTCTGCCGGTGGCTCCGTCAACCATTCCCGGAAGCTTATCAACATAAGTGTTGATAAGTTTTGTTAGAGCCCTGTAATTAAGAATAAGTCTGGCTATTTCGTAATCTTCGGCAATGAGAGAAAGTGTTTCTTCAGATGTTGATGGTTGTCCGGTAGGGGTTTTTTTTGGACAGTCAATACCAAGTTTCTCGTAAAGAATGTGTGAAACCTCTCTGGTTGAATTTATGTTGAACTCCTCACCTGCAAGCATAATTATACTGTCTCTTACGTCTTTCAGTTTCTGGTTCAGGGTAATGCTCTGTTTGGAGAATTCATTATGATCCAGATAGAATCCGTTACATTCCATTTTGTAGAGAACTTTGATTAGAGGAAGTTCCTGAGTGAGGTAGGCTCGCTCATTCTCCGGCATCAGTCTGAGTTTGGCACTGATATATTCGTGAAGTTGCTGTACCGCATCAAGGTGCTGACTGGTAAACGCGGCACATGTGTCTATTTCTACCTCTTCCATTGGTATTTTCTGTTTTCGTTTGCTTCCCTGTATTGTCACGGTACAGAGCTCCTGTTCATCCGACAGTGTTTGGTTCAGCAGAATTTCCGCTGCCTTCGACAGATCCGTTTCCATGGCTGAATCAAGACTGTGAAGTTCATTAAGTACATCCTGATAAGGCATTTCAATATTGATGCCGTATCCGTCAAGAGTATGCATTAGATCCTTAATGTCATAGGCAGTTATTTCCTTACCGCCATTGTTCACAATCTCCGCCAGAACGGAAAATACATCCGTAGGGTTGAGCTGAACAGGGACTCCCAGATATGAATGTCCGAGGGGAATATAGAAATCGCAGTTAACGGTTCTTATGCCAAGTCCGGTAAGTCGTGAATTGACTGCGTTAATTACTGTTCTTAAAGGGTAGAATACCGGTTTTTCTGATGCACGGAGCTCTGCTGCGAGCATCTTTAGCGTGGTTTCGCTATTGACCGTTACGGCGATAAATTTTTTCTTCCGGTCAACTGTTCGTGATGTTTTTTGATCTGAAGATTCTTCATTTTCTGCTGAATTATTGAACGTGTTTTCCCCGTCGGCAGAGAAAAGATCACCGGAATCTCCTAAGGCTTCTTTTTCCAGAAACGCTTTTTCCGAGTTTATGAGTTTTGTGAATTCACAGGATGTGTATATGTCCAAAAGAGTCTTGTGGTCAACCTTTCCGCGTCGGATTTCCTGAGGTTTAACCGGAACCTTTACATCTGTCTTGATAGTGGTGAGAATCTTTGACAGCTTTACGTTATCCTGTTGTTTAATGAAATTTTCAGCAAATGTTTTGGAACCTCTAAAGTTCAGATCCTTTACTCTGTCAAGATTTGCGGCAATGTCTTCAATACTTCCTATGGAATTCAGAAGTGCAGTGGCTGATTTGTCACCGATACCCTGCATCCCGGGAATGTTATCTGCCGAGTCTCCTTTAAGCGCAAGGTAATCACTGATGAGCTCCGGAGGAACACCGAATTTTGCAATTACGCCATCTCTGTCCATTACGGAATCATCCATGGTGTTGACTATGAATACGTGTTCATTCACCATGGCCGCAAGATCCTTGTCTCCTGTGGCAAGATAAACGTCCATTCCTGCTTCAGAGCCGAGTCGGGCATATGTACCGAGTACGTCATCCGCTTCGACGCCTTCTACAGTGATAAGAGGAAGCCCCATGGCTGTAATTATTTTTTTTATGTTTTCTACCTGAGCCCTAAGCTCGTCAGGCATGGGTTTTCTGGTAGCCTTGTATTCTGAATAGAGTTCGTGTCTGAAACATGGACCATGAGCATCAAAAACCACGGCCATTTGTGCTTTTGGATATGTTTTTTCCAGTTTCTGGATCATGCTGATATAAACTTTTGTGGCTCCGGTAGGTTCACCGCGACTGTTGGAGAGAGCGGATCTGGCCGTACTGTAATAAGCTCTGTACAAAAAGTTATTACCGTCTATAAGTACCAGCTGTGTATTTGTGCTCATGTAGAATCCTATTTTATGTATTGTTGTTCTGGTAATTGCAGATATGCCAAAAAACAAGAATCATATTATGTCTCAGCGCTGTTTAATTTGCTTTAATGGCTGAGCCCATGGCTATACCCGCAAAAGTTGCTGTTAGACTCAGAATCAGACTGCCGGCAACGTAGAAAAATGTTTTCAGCCAGTAGCCCGAAGCTATGAGGTTTACCGTATCCAGAGAGAATGTCGAGAAAGTGGTAAATCCGCCAAGAAGCCCCGTAATAAGCAGAAGTTTTAACTGGGGCTCCATGGCATTCTGACAGAGAATGGTTGTAAACAGCCCAATTAAAAATGAGCCGGCAATGTTTATGGAAATTGTTCCGTACGGAAAATCACGCCCCATCCAAGAAGAGATGCAGTTAGTGGTTAGATAACGGAGAAGTGCGCCGACGGCTCCGCCTAAGGCTACGAGAAGCATTGATTTAAGAGGCATTCTAGCATTCCCTAATGGACATAAGCCATCCCTGTTCCTGCTGCTTCTGGCATTCTTCCTTCAGTAGTGTGGCACGAAGGTAGTGGTTATCCATCCAGTTGCTGGTGGTAACAAGTTCCAGTTTGCCATGTTCCGTCATTTCAAATTTGATTTCACCGTCAATCGCATCAGGACTTCGTCTGACACAGATGATTATCGCCAGTCTGAGGAGTCTTGCCAGTGCACATGCTTCCTCATACGGAACGGCGCTCTGGTTCTTCAGAACATCAAGCTTAAAGGCATCTCTTTCGTTGAACAGTAGAGCACTCAGAAGATGTTTCTGAGCGTTGGTAAAACCCGGCATTTCAATGTTGTCAATTATGTATGACGCATGCTTAGGAGCTTTTTTGTACTCAATGCACAGACCAATTTCGTACAGCATTGCCGCCCATTTAAGAACCGGTCTTGAAGAAGGATCTTTCAGTCCCCAGGATTCTTTCAGACTGTCAAATGCGTTAAGCGCAACCTTGGTAACGCGTTCTGCCTGTTCACGGTCGAGCTGGTATCTGGTAATCAGACTGTCCACGGTTCTGGTTCGGATGTTTCGGGGAGCGTAGTCACCGAGCATTCTGTAAATGACACCTTCTCTCAAAGCGCCACCGGCAAGTGTCATGCCTTTAATGTCCAGAATCCTGAATATTGCAATAAGTATCGCAAGTCCTGAAGGGAAAACTGTAAGTCTTTCGGCTGAAAGGCCGGCAATATTAAGTTTTGAAAAGCATCCAGCTTCAATTGTCATTTCCTTTAGATGAAGGAGCTTTTCAAGGGTAACGACTTCACTTTCTCCGTTGGAAATCATAATTTCCTGCAGGGACTGTATTGTTCCTGAAGCTCCGACACAGGTTGAAAAACCCTCTCTGAGATATTCGTCTGCAAGAGGAGACAGTATTTCGATTGAAGCTTCAATGGCTTTATCGTATGCGGCTTCGGTTATTTCGTCATTTGCGAAAAAATTGTTGAGCCATGTTACGCATCCCATTTGAGTACTGTGGAGAACCTTAACGTTAAGACCTTCACCGATTATAAGTTCGGTTGATGCTCCGCCGATATCTATTACCAGAATATTGCCTGATGCACTTGAGGTGCTGACTACACCATGGTATATGGTGCGTGCTTCTTCCTCTCCGCTGATAATTTCAATACCGTGCTCAAGTATTTTTTCAGCTCTCTGAATAAAGTCAGATGAATTTTTAGCAAGACGTAGTGTTGCGGTGGCCACAATGCGGATATTATGATCCGGAATGTCCTTGAGCTGCTCCGCAAACAGTCGGATACAGTCAAGTCCTCGCTGAATGGCCTCTTCTGAAAGGAGGTTGTTTTCGTCAAGTCCCTGAGCAAGCTTGACCTTTCGCTTGACACGTGAGACGGCTCTGACGGCCCCTGAGACATTTCTGACAACCAGCATGTGGAAGCTGTTTGATCCTAAATCGATAGCTGCATATAAAGGAGAAGAACCCGGCATATGTTTATTCCTTAAATCCATTTTTCCTCATGCTTAATGTGTTTCCCGGATAACACGAAAAACCTCAAGTATTAGAAGTTCGGATGTTGTATGTTACAAGTATACAATATATGTACAGGCTTGTGTTTATATAAAGTTTTTCACCATCTGATATTCAGTAACGGATAATTGATATTGTATGCCGTTTCGTTTTTTTGTGAAAAAGTAAGCGGAAGTTATTGATTTTTTCTAAAAGATTTTCTTTCTGATTCGCAAACTCCTTGATAGAGACGATTTTAATAACAGCATTAAGCATAATCATGTTGACGTTCACAAAATGGAGAAAAAATCTGATTTGAGGGAATTAAACTCTGAAACGAACTGTCAATATGTTATAGTGGTATGTCGTCGCAAAACGGTATAACCCGTTTTAAGTAACGTGAGGAGATATAAAAATGAGCGATTTCGTAAAAGAAATAGATGACGCATTATTTGAAGAACAGGTGCTTTTCAGTAAGAATCCTGTTCTGGTTGATTTCTGGGCTCCGTGGTGCGGTCCATGTAAGATGGTTGGACCAGTTATTGAGGAGTTGGCCGCCGAGATGAGCGGAGTTTCCTTTGTTAAGGTTAATGTGGATCAGAGTCGTGATTTTGCGGCTCAGTACGGTGTCAAGAATATTCCTACTCTTCTGGTTTTTAAGAATGGCGAGCTTGTTGGCAAGCAGATTGGGGCACTCAACAAGCAGAAGTTAAAGGAATTTATTGAACAGTCCATTGCATGATGAATGGAATTTCCCTTGTTGAACCCGGGAAATTATTCAGTGAGTGTTAATCCCGCTGTACCCAATGCGGGATTTTACTGTGCTCTATGATATATTTAATTATCATTGGCTGAAATGTGACTCGGAGGATTATTCCTCAGGCACCTCAAGTTTGCTTTCGCGGATTTTTTTCAGTGCGGCATCAAAACCGATTTTCCAACCTCGTCTTACTTCTTCATCAATTGCTTTGTATTTTTCCGGATCCTGAAACCTGATTGTATCGCTTATTTTAGATTCATTTCCCAGAACGGCTACCCATTTTGGATTGTAGTTCCTTTGCGATATTCTGTCCCATTCCAACACTTTATTCATTGTTGATTCCAGTTCGTTAGGGTGTTCTAGAGCGTAGCGTCCAATGGTCTGACCATATACGGAACTCAGTCTGGTTACTCCGTCTTGAACCGTATTGTCGAGGGATTTGTTGGCATCGGATCTTGCTCTGAGCTGAGCCGTATAGAACCAGAACATTGCTGTATCAAAGTGTCCTGATTTATATACCTGTTCGGCATATGCAAAAAGTACGGGAGGTTCGTAGTCATTAGGATTGTCCATAACCTTTTTGATGGTATCCAGATTACCTTCCGTTACTTCCTGAACCAGTCTATTTGTTTTCTGGGTGTCCAGTTCCAGGTATTCGCCCTTTGCAGTGTTGAGCATCTGCGACAGTTCCTGAGAGGTTTTACCCGTGGTTGTATTGCCGTTTTCCTTGATAGGTCGTCCGTCGGCTGTGACTGTTACGCAACCCGTACAGAGAAGTCCGGTTATCGCAAGGCCTGCTAAAAATTTGTTTAAACTCATTTTAAATCCCACATTAAGTTCTGATGAACATGACGTTTATTGTATCAGCATTATCGTGAAAATAAGAAAAATTGTGCAATTGCTCATCAAATTATCCATTTCCACTGTTTTTTTCGGATTGATAGGACTACGGCATGAAAGTATAATTGTTGACGTATTTAGATGGGACCTGTTGGTCCAGATAACGGAATTATAATCATGGAACAGTATAATATTCTTCTCTTGTGCGGTGGTGACGGGTCAGAACACGACATTTCACTGGTTAGTGCCTCATTTATTGAAAAACAGTTAAAAACATTCCCGGAATTTAATGTCTTGAAGGTTATTATTCACAGGGACAGGTGGGTAGACGAGGATGGAAATCAGTGTAATCTCAGCCACAATCAAAAGTTATATTTCAAAGATGACAGTGAAAAAACGGTTCCCGTTGATTACGTAATTCCGTGTATTCACGGTGTTCCGGGAGAAACAGGTGACATTCAGTCTCTTCTCGACATGGTTTCACTTCCTTATTTAGGTTGCGGTTCTGAAGCCAGCAAACTGTGTTTCAATAAGATCAGTACCAAGCTGTGGCTGAGTGCTATCGGTATTCCGAATACGCCTTTCAGCTTCATTGATACGGACAGTGAAGAAAACTTAAAGAAGGCTCATGAATTTTTCAGAAGATATGGAAGTATCTTTGTGAAGGCGGCATCTCAGGGCTCATCAGTTGGCTGTTATAAAGTTACAGATGAATCTCTTCTTGATGAATACATTAGAAAAGCCTTTTCCTACAGTAATGATGTTCTGCTGGAGCAGGCAGTAAGGCCTAGAGAGCTTGAAGTTGCTGCGTATGAATATAATGGAGAGCTTATTGTTACCAATCCTGGTGAAATCATTACACCAAGCAATGACTTTTACACTTTTGAGGAAAAATATGACAGTGCTTCAAAGTCAACAACGCTTGTTGAAGCCGATATTTCCGAGAGCCTTAAGTCAAAAATCAGGGAATATGCCACAAGAGCATTCAGGGTATTAAAGCTTAAGGATTTGTCCCGTATTGATTTCTTCCTTGTTGGAGATGAAGAGATTCTCCTTAATGAAATAAATACTTTCCCCGGAATGACACCTATTTCCATGTTCCCTAAGATGTTGGAAAATCATGGGGAGAATATGACGTTGTTTCTTCATGATGCCGTAGTCAGAGCCGTTAAGAAATAACTTCATGTAAACAAACAGACTGTTTAAGGAAGTTTCTGATTATTGAAATACGCCTTAAATTAAGCATCAATACTTTGTCCCGTTACTGATCATCCTATCCGTAACGGGTTTTTTGTATTGACGGTAAGGTTTATAACTGGCAGGCCGTGGATAAATCACTGACACCGCATGAGATGTTTCGGATTAGAGAGTTATTGCAGAGAATGATGTTTTTGTTTTGATTATAATGAAACAGGAAACAGGTGATGCCGGGTATTTTTTTAGGTTCGAGGGGATAGAATCGTGGAAGAAAATCTTAAAACTTCAGAAACTGATATGGTGGACGGGGTAGAAAAAACACCGGTGAGTGGTGATCGTTATGAAAATACAGGTTGCATTAATGGCAACGCCGGTTCTGAGAGCAAAGTACGTACATCTTTGATAAAACGTAATATATCACGGTTCAGAGTTTGGTTTACCAGAGTTTTTTCATATCCTATATATCTGTCCAAGAGAGTTGCGAGAGATGAAATAGACGTGTTGGCCTCATCGCTTTCATACACAACGATAATGTCTCTGATTCCTGTCCTCGCCGTTCTTCTCAGTGTTTTTTCCTTGTCTCCGAGTTTCAGTTCATATCGTGATGAAATGATGAATTATATTCTTCACAACATGATGCCGCAAATGGGTGATGTTTTAAAAGAGAACATTAATTCATTCATAGCCAACGCCTCCAAAACTACAGCCGTCGGTGTAGGTACTCTGATTATCATTGCTCTTGCCCTTATAAGACGAATAGACATAACACTTAACAAGATATGGCATGTAAAAGTAAACCGTTCGAAAGTAACAACATTTTCAGTATATTGGACAGTTCTTACTCTCGGGCCTCTGTTGCTTGGCGGTGCCATAGTTGTTTCTTCATCAATAATGGCATCAAATTTCTTTGGTCATAGTTCTGCCGGGATATGGCTCAACACGTTAGGTATGAAAATGTTGCCGTGTTTTCTGACGTTTGTGGTGTTCACTCTTCTGTTTACTTCTGTTCCATGCACCAAGGTGAATTTCAACCATGCTGTTGTGGGAGCTCTGCTCGCGGCTCTGCTTCAGGAACTTTTAAAACAGTTCTTTACGCATTACATCATGAATTTTACGAGTTATACATTTATTTACGGAGCGGTGGCAGCACTTCCTCTCATGATGGTCTGGACATATGTTAACTGGTACATTGTTCTTATTGGAGCTGAGGTTGCTGCTTCAATATCAGACTACAAGCAGTATAAGATACAGCTGAGACAGGAGACTGCAGCAGTTTAGAAGCTGTCTTTTGGTATTTTACAGGTAGCGGGAGTCAGCATACAGATTCCCGTTTTTTGAAATCTGGTTACAGAACGCTCATTATCTCGCTGTCCGGGAACCATCGTTCAGTCAGCTTTTGGCAGAGCTCCTTTCTATTTTTGAAAATTTCCGTGGCAATAACAGTACATTTATCCATTGATCTGTAGTCCCTTACCGCATCTGCCACCCGATAGGCAATTTCGCCTGTCTGTCTGGTGCCGAGCAGGTCTCCAGGGCCTCTGATTTCCAGATCCTTTTGAGCTATGACAAAACCGTCATTACTGTTTTTCAATGTGTTCAGTCGTTCCATGCCTATACTGTTTATCTTGTCGGAGAACATCAGACAGCAGAACGAATCCAACTGACCTCTGCCGACACGTCCTCTCAACTGGTGAAGCTGAGCCAGACCGTATCTTTCGGAGTTTTCTATGACAATGAGGAATGCGTTAGGTACGTCTACACCAACTTCAATTACCGAAGTTGCAACAAGAACGTCTATATTCCCATTCTTAAATTCCCTCATTACGGCATCTTTATCCGTGGATTTCATTTGACCATGAACAAGACCAATCTTAAGATTAGGAAGTTTGGCTGTTAGGTATTCACAGGCGTTTATGGCATCCTGGGATTCCAGTACCTCTGATTCGTTTACCAGACTGCATACCCAGTATGCCTGTTTGCCGGCACTGCAGTTGATTCCTATTCTTTCGATAATCTCGTCGCGGCGTGTTTCCGGAATGGTTATGGTGGTAATGGGTTTTCTGCCTTTGGGAAGCTCATCAATCACGGATACGTGCATATCTGCATAGATGGTCTGAGCCAGTGTTCTCGGAATCGGAGTCGCTGTCATGGCAAGCATGTGAGGAACTCTGTTTTCTATACTGCACTTGCTGCGCAGTTTCATGCGCTGTTCAACACCGAAGCGGTGTTGTTCGTCAATAATTATAAGGCCCAGACTTAGGAAATTAACCTGTTCCTGAAAAATTGCGTGCGTTCCGACAATTATTTGTGCGTTTCCATTTTTAACAAGTTCCAGCTGTTTGTTCTTTTCGGCCTTTTTCTGGCTGCCGGTCAGTAATGCAACTCTGATTCCCAATGGTTCCAGAAAATTCTGAATATTGGAAAAGTGCTGTTCGGCAAGTATTTCCGTAGGTGCCATGATTGCAGACTGTATACCATTGCCCACTGCCTGCAGAGATGCCAGAACGGCAACAAGTGTTTTGCCACAACCAACATCTCCCTGCACCAGACGGTTCATAGGCTGAGCAAGGGTAAGATCCCTGCTTATTTCGTCAAACACTCTCAGTTGTGCTCCTGTAGGGCTGAATTTTAAAGTTGACAGGAATTTTTTAATAAGACTGTCAACAGGTTTCAGCGGAATACCGTTCAGCAGTTTGTTACTTTCTTTAAGGGTTAGTACGGATATGTACTGTGATATTAATTCTTCACAGATTACCCGCTGCTGCTGAGAGGTTATAAACAGTGCAAGATCGCTCATTGACGTGCCGATGTTCGGGGTGTGCACCTGAATAAGTGCATCCTTTAAAGTCATCCCTGTATGATTAAGATGTGGCGGGATAAGCTCTTCACAGACTCCGGTTTTCTCCAGTTCATTCAGAGCCTTTTGAACCAGGTTGCGCATCGACTGCATTTTAATGCCTTTCGTAAGGCGGTATACAGGTGTGTAGCTTTCCGGAAGTTCGGTATCTTTAAGATTCAGTTCCGGATTTGTCATCTGCAGGCAATTCTGAAAAATGCTGACTTTACCATGACAGATAAGAATGTTTCCGGATTTGAGTTCCCTGTTTATGAAAATCGGACAGTTGAACAGTGTTACCCTTAGTATTCCCGTGTCGTCCGAAAGAGTCAGAATCAGCATGTTGTTTCTGCCAGTGGAACGGGAGACGATCCTTGCCCTGATACTGGCATACGAGTCTTCTGTCAGTTCATTTATCGGTGTGAATTTTGTACGATCCTGATATGAGTAAGGAAAGTGCAGAAGAAGATCCATTACAGTGTTAATCCCTATTTTATTTAAGGCTGACACCTGTTTGGATGTGATTCCTTTTAATTCACTGATGGGTAAAGCTGAGATATCCATATATTGCCGTGTATCCGTGCACTAACTGTTCCTTTCAGGGCCGAAACAGTATTCGACCCCGGTGTGACATCAGAGAAGCTTTCTGAGGAGCCATTGTGCTCCGAATTTTCTGACTTTTAGAATAACTTTACGATAATCTTCAGGATAGTCATCTATGGTCTGGAGTTCAGACGGAGACGTTATCGGAGTTGTTCGGCTTAAAAGAAAGTTCCTTTCGTGAGTTATCTTCTCGAGAAGCAGGTGGTGTTCGTCATCAACCAAAAGGCCGTTTTCCAGATCTAGTCCCCATGCTCTAGGATTCAGGTTGTTGCCCGTTATAAGATGGTATCTGTGATCAACGGAAATTCCTTTAACATGGTATGTGTTCAGTCCGTCCTTCCACAGTCTTATTTTCAGAATTCCTTCGTTAATCTGCTTGGTATGGCTGTTGACAAAGTCACGGAGATTCATCTCATAGATGTACGGAACGGCACCGACCTTGTTATATGGTTCTCCATCGTGGATGAAGAAATCGTTGGCTTCCTTGTCGCCTACGATTATTGTGATTGTGACTCCCTTTGAGAGAGCTTTGTTTACAGCCTTTAGCACATGGCTAGGAAAGTTGAAATAAGGTGTACATATTGTTATTTCTTCTTCTGCAGCCTCAATCAGATTAATTATGGATGTGTTAAGAATGTTATTCTTTTTTCCAAGACCTACCAGTGGGGTAATTCCCACCTGTCTTGAGTTGATTTCCGCATTACTTATTTTGTAATTGGTTCTGCACAGTTCCCTGCGCTGTTTCTTGATTTCTAGATTCAGTTCCTTGGAAGTAGGAATTGCGTCCTGAGCAAAATCCTGAACGGCATTGTGTCTGTGGAAAACGTCGGCGCAATAATAGAACAGGGAATCAGCCAGCTCCCGGGAATTTATTTCGTGGTAACGGTCTATGCGGTATTTATCAAGTCTGTGCAGGTATACATTGTTGATGCTGGCACCACTGTACAGCACGGTATCGTCAATGATAAAACCTTTAAGATGAAAGACACCGAATATCTCGCGGCGTTTTACGGGAACGCCGTAAATAATAGGGTGAATTAATTGTTTCTTGGCAAGTTCCCTGTACCAATCGCTGTTAACAATCTGTTTGGTTTTTCCGACGAGTCCGCGCTGAGCCCTGTGAAAATCCACGTAGATACGTACGTAAAGCTTCGGATTTGCGGCAACGGCCTCATTCACGGCCTGCATGACTTCCTGTCCCATTTCATCATTCTGCCAGTAAAGAGCGCATATGCAGATGCGTGATTTGGCATTTTTGATATTTGCAAGCAGACGCTCCCTGAATACTTTCGGGTCTTCGAGAATATTGTATGAGTCGGCATTCACCGCAATTTTGGATAAATTTCCGATTTTGTATTTTGCACTACCGAACAGGCAGTGCATTGAGTTTAATAATTTCATTTATTAAATCGCCGCCGTTGCTTTAAGTAACCAGTTGATTTCCAGGTCGCTAAGATGTTCCCTGACAATTTCCCTTACCTTGAGATGATAGTTATTGAGCCAGGTACGTTCATCATCCGTCAGTAACTCTTTTTTGATGAGCCTAATGTCAAATGGTACATAAGTGATAGGTAAAAATGCAAGCATCTCAGCCTGATTTTGGGTGTCATGTACGGTCTCAACAACGCACAGGTTTTCGCAACGGATACCATATTCGTTTTCCTTATAGTATCCAGGCTCAACCGAGGTGACCATTCCGGGAGCCAGCGGTGTCTGTCCGTATCTGTACGAAATGGCCTGAGGTCCTTCATGAACATTCAGACAATGCCCGACGCCGTGACCGGTTCCGTGGTCATAATTAAGCCCTTTCTGCCAGAGTGGGGCTCTTGCGAGCACGTCAAGGGCTCCACCGAAGGTTCCTTTGGGGAATCTTACCTGATGGAGGGCAATCATGCCCTTTAGAACAAGAGTAAAGCGTTCCTTCATTTCATCAGTAAGTCCGGGACCTACCAACACTGTTCTTGTGATGTCGGTAGTGCCTTCGTTGTATTGTCCGCCACTGTCTACCAGATACAGAGGATCCTGTCCAAGTGCTCTTGGTTTATTAAGGTTGACATGATTGTAATGAATGATTGCGGCATTAGGCCCCAGAGCAGATATTGTGTCAAAGCTTGTTTCAATGAAACCGTCCTGTTCCTCTCTGAATTTGAGAAGCTGACTGCTCAGGGTGGCTTCGTTTTGAGCTTTTATTATCTCAAGAGCCTGAGGTTTCAGTTCACTGCTGGCGTTGATGAGATTTTCTGTTAGGTGATCGAGCCAGGACAGGAATCTGCACATGGCGACAGCATCCTTGTGATGACATCTCTTCATTCCTTTCAGTTCTGTCGGATTTTTGCAGGCCTTAGGGTATTCACAGAGATCCGGGCCAAAAGTCAGAGGAATGCCGCTTTTTTTGAGCTTTTCAATAATCCAGGCATTAGTTGAGGTTTCGTCTATATAGACTGAGTATTTGTGTTTTGCCAGACGATTTATGAGATCCTCAAGTTTGTCTTCTTCCATGTATGTTATATTGCCGAAATGATGCTGAAAATCAGAAATCCTGTTTTCAGGTATTTTTCGTAAGTCCACAAACCATTCGATTTCCTCGCAGCTGTATACTGCGGCGAAGCATTTTACAACCGGAAGATTTGGAATGTCACGCCCCCTTATGTTGAGCAGCCAGTTAACCGATTCGCTGTTGGAGATAATGGTAACATCTATATTTTTCTCTTTTAGAATCTGGGCAATAAGGTGTCGTTTTTCAATGCTCGGGTTTCCGTTGTAATGATCCTCGAAAATCAGAGCTGGTGAAGGTTCGTATTTTGGCTTGTCATTCCATATGTCGTCAATAAGGTTTGTTTCCGTTGAGATTAGTTCCAGCTGATATGGAGCCAGAGCTGATTTTATTGAGGTAAAACGGTTGTAGCTTATACATTTCGGATCTATTCCGATACGAGCATTACTGCCAAGAACCGTAATTAACCAGTCCTCCAGTTTCACCGTGGTAAAATGGAAAACATCAAACATGGTTGGGCTTGTCTGAATCTTGGCCTGAATTGTATATCTTCCGTCCACAAAAATTGCGGCGGAATTCTTAAGAAAAATTTCCCTGTTGGCGCTGTTCTTAACACTGTGATCCTTTAATCTGTCGACCAAATGTTCATTTTCGAGAATTACCGCAGTTCCCGCAGAACCGGTAAATCCGGTAATATAGGCCAGTCGTTCCCGATCAGGTGACAGGTATTCGCTTAAATGTTCGTCAGTTCTGGTAATAATCAGAGCATCCAGATTGAGATGACGCATCATTTTTCTCAGCCTGTCCACACGGGCCAGTCTGGTTGAGTCGGCCTCATAGACATCCTGAGAGTTTTTGTTATATGTGTTTGCAGTGTTGTATTCGTTCATATTTAGTAAACGTCTCCGTCAGATGTTATTAACCCTTATTATTTTCTGATCCGGTTTCATCGGGAATTACGTGATAAAGTTTGCCGAATTTGTCGGCGTAAATTGTTTCCTTATCCGATTTGTACAGGGTGAGGACATCATTATTGTTATTTTCCAGAGTGTAGAAATAATTGATGTAGAAAACCATAAAGTCTCCGAAAATCAGCAGAATGACGAGTGATGCCGTGAATTTCTGCATAAAGTCCAGATTATCGGGATTTTCTGTAAAAAGCAGAGCAATTGCCGATACGGCGGTAATTACGGCCGTGATTTTCAGTAACAGGGTAAATGCATTGCGCATGAAACCTTTTGTCGCAGAAAAATTCACAAAGCATATATGAGTGAGAGTTATTGCGATGATAAATGGAATCAGGTAGTACACTGAGTCTACGTTCCATGAATTATTATACAGTGCAAGTCCTGAAAATATGATTGTGAGCAGATAACAGACAATGCCTGTAATCCAGGAGTAGGCAAATTTGAAATTTACTCTTCTGTATATGAGAATGTAGGCTCCCGTAAAACAGACGTAAAGTATCAGCAGAAAAATATTGCCGGCATCAAGAATGTGTACGTTATTGAAAATGTTGCAGATTGTGCATGCGACTATAATCAGACCTATGACGGCGATGGCATAGAGATGCGGTTTTTGGTACATGTCCGATTTCCTTATTTTCCGTGTTTCAATTAAATACCGATATTCATGTCCGGTTGAAAATCATAAGATTTTCAGCAGGGATTGTTCTGAATAATAACATGTGTTGCACGATGACGGTGATTTGAATAAGACCGTGTTTCATGGCACCTCACCGTATTTTATAGTCTTTTTCCTCTAATATTGAAAAATTATGCATCTCTGGGCTGTTTTGTGATGATTATCATGAGTAATGTTTCAAAAAGCATGAGAGCGTCGGCAAAAACGCTGACAATTAACGTCAGCGGTTCATCTAATGACGTGAGTCTGAATCTTTTTTGATATAATCAGCCGAGAAGAGAAAAATATTACTGTCTGTGAGGAATTTATGGCAAATCCTTTATTAAATATGAAGCTGTTACCTGAATTTGACAAGATTAAGGTCTCCGACATCCGTCCGGCGATAAGACAGCTGATTGACAAGTGCAGGGATACGGTTATTTACACTACCGATATTAATTCTGACGAGGAAACAGAACCTACGTGGGACAGCCTGGTAAAGCCGATAGAAGAAAGCCTTGACGCACTGTCAAGGGCCTGGGGCGTGGTTGGACATCTGAACAGTGTGGTTAATACCGAGGAACTGCGTCAGGCTCATGATGAGCTTCTTCCTGAGATTTCAGAGTTCTATACCTGGTTGGGACAGAACGAGGATTTGTACAGCTCATATCTGAGATTAAAGAACTCCGATTCATTTTCCCTTTTAAGTCAGGCACAGCAGAAAGCCATAGAAGAGGAACTCAGGGATTTTGAGTTATGCGGTATTTCTCTTCCTGATGATGAAAAGGAAGTTTTCGGCGGAATAGAGGCAAAGCTGTCAGAACTGTCATCAAAATTCAGCAACAATGTGCTTGATGCGACAAATTCATTCATAAAACACATTACGGATGAAAGAGAACTGAGCGGTCTGCCGGAAAGTGCCAAGGCTTTGGCCAGACAGGAAGCTGAAAACCGTAATCTTGAAGGTTATGTGCTTACACTACAGTATCCGTCATATATTCCCGTAATGCAGTATGCGGACAACAGAGCTCTCAGGGAAGAAATGTACAGGGCATACGTAACGCGAGCTTCCGAACTTGGTCCAGATGCCGGGCGTTTTGATAATACCGACGTAATTGAGGAAGAACTGGCATTGTCTGACAAACAGGCAGAGCTTTTGGGATTCCCGACAGCTGCACATATGTCACTTGCCAGAAAGATGGCCAAATCTCCTGAAGAAGTGATGAATTTTCTCTACAGTCTGGTTGATGAGTCAAAGGAACAGGGACGCAGGGAAATAGCAGAAATACGTGATTATGCCCAAAAACTCAGGGTTACATATGAACTTGAGCCGTGGGATATTAGTTATTTCAGTGAAAAGCTTAAGCAGGAAAGATATTCCATTACCGATGAGCAGATTCGTCCTTATTTCCCTTTAAACAAGGTTGTGGGCGGATTATTCTCATTGGTTTATAAAATATTCGGTGTTGAAGTCAGACCGCATTACGGGGTGGCCGTGTGGCATCCTGACGTGGTATATCATGACATTTACCGTAATGGGGAATTGATTGGCGGATTCTATATGGATCTTTATGCCAGAGAGAATAAGAGGGGCGGAGCATGGATGAATGACTGTGCAGACCGTCGCTACAAGGCTGACGGAACCCTGCAACTGCCGATCGCTTACATAGTTGCCAATTTTATGCCTCCTATAGGTGACAAACCAGCACTGCTCAATCATGATGAGGTTGAAACTCTTTTCCATGAATTCGGTCATGCACTGCATCACATGCTTACCACCGTGGATATTGGCCAGGTTTCCGGCATCAACAGGGTTCCTTGGGATGCCGTGGAACTTCCAAGCCAGTTTATGGAGAACTTTACCTGGCAGCCTGAAGTTCTGAACATGATTTCAGGACATGTGGATACGCATGAACCTTTACCGGAAAATCTGCTGAAAAAACTTCTGGAATCCAAGAATTATCATTCAGCAATGGCAATGCTCAGACAGCTGGAATTTTCCATTTATGATTTCAGAAGTTTCCTTGAGTACAAGATGGGCAAGCCTGCACAGGAACTCATTGAAGAAGTCAGAAATGACGTATGCGTGATTCCTGTGGCTGATTTCAACAGATTCCAGAACAGCTTTACCCATATTTTTGCCGGTGGGTATTCTGCAGGTTATTACAGTTACAAATGGGCAGAGGTTCTTTCCGCAGATGCCTTCAGTAGGTTCGAGGAAGAAGGAATTCTTAATCCGGAAGTGGGAAATGACTTTGTCAGAACTATTTTAAGCAATGGCGGTTCAAAGGATTTTATGGAGCTCTTTATCAGTTTCAGGGGACGTAAGCCTTCTGTCGAACCTCTGCTGAGACATTCCGGCATAATCAGAAAATAAACCGTGAATTCCACTCTGTTCAATGCATGATGTGGTGTATTTATGATAACCGGCAATAATTGCCGGTTATTTTTTATTGCGCACATGCTTTTCACTGTCCATAAATTTGTTATGGCGATTTTTGAAATATGATAAAATCACTCTTTCATTGGAAAGGAAAAAACTTTAAATAAATCATATAAAGAAAGAAGATCAATAGAAAACTGGATTTTCATAATCATTGCCGCATGACAGATGCTGGGAAAGATAAAACAGAATGCCGTCAGAATAAGGGCTTTCATGCGGTCGCTACAATATAAATTTATTATTTAGGTTGGTACATGTTATTAAAAGACAATCCTATACTGATGCAGCTTAAAAAGCAGAGCATCGATGAGAAGAAGGCAAAAGGTGAATTCATCGAAGCCGCAACCGAAAAGAAGAATGTTCGTTCAGAACGCAGTGAGCACAGGGAACACAAGATAAGACAGAATGTTCAGAAGCCAAGGATCTCTCCTGAAGCCGATTCAACTCTGGAACAGGGCGTGGTTAAGGCTAATGAACGCGGTTTTGGTTTTCTTGAAAGCGAATCCCGTGAAAGTTTCTTCATTCCGCCAAAGGAAATGCGTGGTCTTATGCATGGAGATAAGATCAGCGGATACGTGGTATATCAGGGAGAGAAATCACGTGTTGAAAGAATCAGTCTGATTGAACCGTTTCTTTCAAGATTTGTGGCAAGGGTTGCCTATGTTGGTGGAAAGCTGACCGTGGTACCGGATCATCCGTGTATCAATATGAACATCAATGCCGTAAATCATGTGCCCGGCGGTATTACTCTTTGTGAAGGTGATTGGGTCATTGCGGTACTGACAAAACATGCAATGGCTGAAGGAAACAGAAACGGTCATATGGCTGAAGTAACGGAATTTATTGTACATGCCGATGACGAACAGACTCCATGGTGGGTTGTTCTTCGCGGACTTGATTTGCCTAAGAGTGCTCCTGACGATCTGCCGTCATATGAGTACAAAGATAATTCTGTAGACAGAGTAGATTTGACTGATAAGCCGTTTGTTACCATTGATTCCGCAAAAACACAGGATATGGATGACGCTCTTTATATCGAACAGCTTCCAGATGGCGGATGGTGTCTCTGGGTGGCGATAGCCGATCCTACAGGGTACATTCATGAGAATGACGAACTTGACAGCTACGCTGCGAAGAGGGCTTTCTCAATATATCTTCCCGGAAGGGATATCCCTATGCTTACGAGAACTCTGAGTGATGATCTCTGTTCGTTGAGGGAAAATGAAGAACGTTATGCGTTAGTCGGAAAATTCAATATTCAGGCTGATGGCAGCAGTGATCAGAAGATTGAGTTTATGATGGCCTCAATCAAGTCTCAGGGAAAGCTTGTTTACGACGAGGTTTCGGATCTTCTTGAGGGTAAGGAAACTGCATTCGCACCATCACCTGTTATCAGGGAACAGATAGACCTGCTTAGGGATTTCAGCATTGCAAGATACAACTATCGAAAAACCCACACCTGCGTGTTTAAGGATAAGCCGGAATATGAATTTGTGCTCAATGAGAAAGGCGGTCTTAAGGAAATTAAGGTTGTACACAAGAGAGTGGCGAACGGCATTGTTGAAGAGGCAATGATTCTGGCAAATACCTGTGCAGGAAGATTTCTGGCTGAAAATTTCAACGCCGGTATTTTCAATACCCACAGTGGTCTTGACCATGAAAAGATTGCTGATGTAAATCAGGTGCTTGAAGAAAGCGGGTACCCAATAGATGATATCGAGCAGATTGAAACAATGGAAGGCTACTGCAAGCTCAAGAGATGGCTTTATGATTCAGATTCAGCCTATTTAGATGCCAGAATTCACAAGTGTACCGCCTTTGCGGAAATGTCTCCGGTACCGGGACCTCATTTCGGCATGGGGCTTGATTATTATGCAACATGGACATCTCCAATCAGAAAATATGGAGATATGATTAATCATCGTCTGATTAAGTGTGCCATTGCGAATACCGAGAAACCTCGAATTCCTAGTGATGATGTTATCGAAAGCATGAATCTTTCCAAAAAGAACAATCGTGCCGCAGAACGTCAGGTAAAGGATTGGCTTTACATGGATTATCTCAGACCGCATATCAATAAGACCGTTTTTGATGCTGAGGTAATGGACGTGTCAAGGGGCGGTATCAAGGTGATGCTTCTTGATAACGGAGCCAGAGTATTTGTTCCTTCAAGCATGATTGCTATCGACAAAAAACGTATAGAGGGCAACAATACACTGGGGGTAGTGACTTTGGATGGTGAAAAGACAGTGATTCGCCTGGGGCAGAAGTTAAAGGTACGTATTGTGGAAATCAATGACAGCCGTGCCATTATCGGGGAACTTCCTGTTCGCATATCATAATCATCAGCTGTCGTGAGCTATACAAAGGGCCGGATACGACATTTGCCGTATCCGGTTCTTCACATGGAGAAAAATGATAATGGATATAAAAAAGTGGATCGTTGCGGCAAGACTCAGAACACTTCCTCTTTCCCTGTCTGCCGTACTTGCGGGGTGTTTTCTGGGAATGTCTGACAGTCATTTTTCACCGGTCATGATGTCCCTGATTCTATTCCTTATCGTGGTTACAGCTGTTCTTCTTCAGGTTCTATCCAATTTTGCCAATGATTATGGAGATGCCGTTTCCGGGGTGGACGGGGATAACAGGATTGGTCCGAGAAGAGCCATTCAGAGTGGTGATATGACAATGTCCGAAATGAAAAAAGGGATTGTTGCCGTTGCCATTGCATCCGTTATTTCCGGTTTTCTGTCTTTGATCCTGGCCTTCGGTTCTGATTATACCAGCATGGCTGTATTCATGATTCTGGGGGCACTGTCAGTTGTCGCAGCCATTACATATACGGTCGGACTTGTATATGGCTATAAGGGGCTGGGAGATATTTCCGTATTCATTTTCTTCGGACTGGTCTCTGTTATGGGAAGCTGTTTCATGCTGGCAGGGACTGTTACCCCGGAAAGCATGATGTGGGGTGCGGCGGCAGGATTTATGGCTACACTTGTACTTAATGTCAATAATCTGCGCGATTATGAAAGTGACAGGGTTAACGGAAAGCGCTCTTTAGTTGTTATGATGGGGATGCGGGGCGGAAGAATATACCATGCATGGCTTCTGTTTTGTTCTGTTCTGAGTGCGACCGGAGCTGTTTCTTTTCACTTCAGCGACAAGTCATCCGCAGGATATCTGGTACTTATTTCCATGATTCCTGTCATTGCGGCTTCCATATACTGCATAAATCCGGCACATTCTGGAAAGATGCTTGATCCGATGCTTAAGAAGACGTCATTGGGGGCCGCTGTTGCCAATATTGTATGCGGTGCGGCCATGGCATTGTGCTGAAATCCTGTCATGACAGTCAGTTTTTGAGCCTTTAAACGTGATCCGTGTCCGTAAAAGGATTTTTTACGGAACGTTTTTTCTTATTTTCGGAGTTTATTCTCAAAACTGTTTTCATGATGGCGAACCATTATTATCTGTCTGTTTATTTATGTTAGTATGAATCTATAACCGGAGCTGTTTTGTTATCATTCCGATTATCAGAATGAAAATTTTGTAACTGAATATATATATATATATACGGAAGATTAAAGGGGTGGGGCTATGGCAGAAGACATATTAAAAGACTGTGGCAACGAATGCGGCTGTACCATGGAAATCGGTACAGTAATCAATGACAATGACTGCGTGTTTGAATGTGAGCTTACAGGCGACAGATCTTCAGTAGAAGGTACTTTCGGCCGCTATGTTGAAGAGGCAAAAAAAGTCTGTGAGTCCGCAGTAGTGACATCAGAGGATTTGGAAAGTGACGGTATTTTGACCAAAAAGGTTAGAATTGAATTCTCATGTACTGCTGAAAACATCATTTTCCAGTTGCGGGCTAAGTCACTCTGACATTCTCTGACATGTAATTGTAACACGGATATTTATCTGTAATATTTTTCAGAAGATATGCCGCCATGTTTAAATTGATTTTCACGAGAATGTTCGTCTTTTTGGCATTCCTTGCGTTATTCACAAATGCGCACGGCGTGCTGATGGACGAAGGTAAACCGCAGCAACGACTTGGGGATCTGACCTCAATGGTCGAACACAAGTCCCTAAGGGTTATAGTTGCATACGATCAGGTTGGTTTTTTTATCAATAAAGGCAAACCTGACGGATTGTATGTTGCGCTTTTCAATAAATTCAAAAAATTTCTTTCAGAAAAATATCCTGAAGCCAAGCATCTGAAATTTTATTTTATTCCCGTAAGGCAGGATGAGTTCGTCAAATACATTGCCGATGGTTACGGTGACATCGCCGTAGGTATGCAGGCCACCAATTATTTAAAGCGCTATGTGGACTTTACCATTCCGGAAAAGCTGTGGGTTCAGGAAATAGCAGTCGTGGCGAAAAATCAGGCGCCGATTAAGGAACTGAAGGATTTTTCAGGCAGATATTTTCTTGTCAGAAAAAGTTCCAGTTATGCCGAAAGCCTTAAAAATGTGAATACCTACCTCAGTGCGATGGGGCTCCCTCCGGTTAAGATTGTCTATGCGGATGAGTATCTGACAGATGCGGATTTGGTGGACATGGTCGACAAGGGAGAGATTAAGGCCACGGTTATTAATAATTCCAAACTTGTTGTTTGGCGCAGGCTGTTTAAGAACGTACAGTATGCCACCGATATTCCAATTAAAGTTAATGCTTCACTGGTCTGGGCCATCAGACATGATTCCCCTGAGCTTTATAAAGCCATAAACATGTTTTTGAGGGAAAACAGAGACGGAACAAAGGAAGGTACACCGATATATGACCGCTATATGCGTACGTCACCAGTGTATGAATCTCACTACGCCAAACGGCGTGACTGGCTGGGAATAACCCCTGATGATCTGGAAAAATTCATCACTATATTTAAAAAATACGGAGCGCAATACAATCTTGACTGGAAGCTCCTGATGGCTCAGGCATATCAGGAATCTACACTTAACCAGTCGGTAGTGTCCAGACGCGGTGCCGTGGGGATAATGCAGGTTCTTCCGAGTACTGCCAGTGAATGGTATATCAATTTAAGCAGTGTTTCTGACCTGGATAACAACGTCCATGCAGGAACAAAATACATGCGCTACATGATTGACAGCTTTTTCAGTGATCCTCAGATAAGTAACAGTGATCGACTTCTGTTTGCCCTGGCCTCATATAACAGCGGACCGTCAAGGATAACCAGATACCGTATGGAGGCCAAGGATGCCGGACTTAAGGATAATGTCTGGTTTAACAATGTGGAGAAGATAGCTGTAAAGCACAACGCTCTGGAAACAGTTAACTACGTTAAGAACATATCTCAGTTTTACATATCCTATACCAAAGCATATGAGCTTTTGGATGGGAAATCGAAAAAGAACAGGAACCCTCCTCAGGAAAACGTAAAACAAGACGAAACGCCTGATGGTAAAGGGATTGTGACTTCTGAGACTTCTGATAAGGGCAAGACCGATAAAAAGGAAGGAGACCAAAAGAGGAAAAAATAATTTGCTAATAATAAAAAAATTGCGAAATTATGAACAATTTACATTACAATTGTCCTTGCCGGTCGGTTATCACCTAATTATGTTGAAACCTCTCCGGAGCAGTTTTTTTGTATGAACCTTTTGACGTTATAAGGATTTACGAGATGTTCAAAAAAACTTTGACAGCAGTCGCCGTGGCTGCAGTTGCCGTTGTGAGTGGTTTTAATTCAGCAGCCGCTGAAGAGGAAAAGATTCTTAACATATACAACTGGAGTGACTATATTGATCCTGAGATTATTCCAATGTTTGAAAAGGAAACAGGAATCAAGGTGGTCTATGACGTTTTCGACAGCAACGAAGTGTTGGATGCAAAGATCCTTTCAGGTAAAACGGGCTACGATATTGTAGCTCCGGGACTTGATTTTATGGCCCGTCAGCAGAAGGCCGGTGTATATCTTCAGCTTGATAAGTCCAAGCTTCCTAACCTGGCAAATATTGATCCGGTTCAGCTCAGTTTTGTGGCAAAACTTGATCCTGATAATGCTCACGGTATCCCGTATTTTGTCGGAACCGCAGGTATTGCCTACAACAAGAAAATGATAGAAGAACGTCTGGGTAAGGATTTCGACATGAAGACCTGGGATGTTATATTCAAACCGGAAATTCTTTCCAAACTGAAGGATTGCGGTGTGGCTATTTTGAACGCTCCGACAGAAGTTATTCCTACAGCGCTTAACTATCTTGGACTCGACCCGAACTCAACAAATCTTGATGATTACAAGAAGGCTGAGGAATTACTGCTTAAAATGCGTCCTAATGTTACCTATTTCCATTCATCACAGAACATCAATGATCTGGCAAATGGTGACATCTGCATTACGCTCGGCTGGTCCGGAGACGTTCTTCAGGCGGCAGACAGGGCGGAAGAGGCTCAGAATGGCGTGGAGATAGAGTACCTTGTTCCTCGTGAAGGTGCTCTGATGTTCTACGATATGTTTGCCATACCGAAGGATGCTGATCATGTTGAAAATGCTTATAAATTTATGAACTTTATCATGCGTCCGGATATAGCAGCCAAGAATTCATCTTATGTATCTTACGATAATGCCAATAAGGCTGCCGTTCCTATGGTAATTGATAAGGTAAGAAACAATCCAAATATCTATATTCCTGAAGAGCAGCTGAAGAAGATGTGGGTTCCTGAAGTTCATCCTCGTAAGATTAATAAGGAAATGACAAAAATCTGGAATCGTGTAAAAGCAAGCTAGCTTATGGTTATGGAGATTCTGTCGGTGTCAGCTGCATATAGAAAACACCGTTAAGGTTAAACTCATGGAATTAAGGGGGGCAGCCCTCTTAATTCCGTTTTTTATGGAGATAGTATCTTGGCTGAACTGCTTAAAGATAATGAAAAGGTTACGGGAAGTGAGAAGACTGCGGTTAATAAAAACCGTGAGCCCGTAAAAAAGGTTCGTCGTCCTTTATTGGAAATTAAGAACATTACCAAGAAGTACGGTGAAAATGTCGCTGTGGATAATGTTGATCTCACTATTTACGAAGGAGAGATATTTGCACTGCTCGGGTCGTCTGGGTGCGGTAAATCAACGCTCCTGCGTATGATTGCAGGATTTGAAAATCCAACGAGTGGCAGCATTATTCTTGATGGGGAGGACATAATAGGTGTTCCTCCTTATAAGCGTCATCTGAATATGATGTTTCAGTCTTACGCACTTTTTCCGCATATGACCGTGGCTCAGAACATTGCTTTTGGTTTAAAACAGGAAAAACTGCCTAAAAAAGTCATTGAGGAACGTGTGAATCAGATGCTTAAGCTGGTTCACATGGAAGAATATGTTAACCGTAAGCCTCATCAGCTGTCTGGTGGTCAGAGGCAGCGTGTGGCTCTTGCACGTTCTTTGGCCAAACAGCCTAAGCTTCTGCTTCTCGATGAACCGATGGGAGCTCTTGACAAAAAGCTTAGGGAACAGATGCGTCTTGAACTGGTTAACATAATTGAAAGTGTAGGTGTAACCTGCATAATGGTGACCCATGATCAGGAAGAAGCCATGACCATGGCCGAACGCATTGCCATAATGAATCGCGGTGAGTTCATTCAGGTTGGTTCTCCTAGACAGATTTATGAAAATCCGAACTGCTGTTTTGCAGCTGAGTTCATCGGTTCCGTTAACATGTTTGAGTCAACCCTGGTTACTTCAGGACCTGAAGTAGGTTCTGTGATCAGATGTAAGGATCTTGAGCATGATATTCATCTTGATATCGATGTCGATCTTGATGACGGCATGGAAGTAACCGTGGCAATCAGACCGGAAAAGATTTATCTCGAAAAGACTTCGCCGGTTGATGAGAACGGTCAGCCTCTGAAGGATAATTACACCACCGGTGTGGTTACCGAAATTGCCTACATGGGTGATATATCCATTTATCATGTAAAGCTTAATTCCGGTAAGGTTGTCATTTCAACGCTTCCTAATGTTGACCGTTTCAACAAGGGGCTTCCTACCTGGGATGATAAAGTATTTTTGAGTTGGGACCCTGAATCCTGCGTGACCTTAACTTTCTAGCGGATCTCCGGATATGCAGAATAAAACCTATAAAATCAACAGAAGACAGAAAAAGCTGAGCGGATGGCATAAGTATGCCGTCATAGCACTGCCTTATCTCTGGATGTCACTGTTTTTCTTTGTGCCATTCCTGATAATTCTGAAAATAAGCTTTGCGGAGAGTATTGATGACAGCGTACCTCCGTATACATCCCTGATTTCCTTTGATTCTGAGGATTTAAAGCTAAATTTCAGTGCTTATCTTGGCAACTATGCGGCCATATTTGACGATTCAACCTATCTGTATTCGTACCTTAAGTCCATAAAAATAGCTTTCATATCAACACTGCTATGTTTACTTATCGGTTATCCCATGGCTTGGGCCATTGCAACTTCGAAAAGCTCTTTGCGTAATGCCCTGCTTATGCTGGTTATCATGCCAAGCTGGACCTCCTTCCTTATCAGAATTTATGCCTGGATGGGAATTCTGAAGCCAGAAGGATATCTTAACAGTTTCTTGCAGTGGCTTAATATTATCGATGAGCCGCTTCAGCTGTTGCATACTGATCTCGCCGTATACATCGGTATTGTCTATGCCTATCTGCCATTCATGATTCTTCCTCTTTATACCGCAATCGTGCGCGTGGATTACACCATTATAGAGGCTGGTTATGATCTCGGCTGCCGTCCGGCAAAATGTTTCTTTAAACTTTTTGTTCCTCAGACATACAGTGGCATCATTGCAGGTTCAATGCTTGTATTCATTCCTGCGGTGGGTGAGTATATTATTCCTGAACTTCTCGGAGGACCGGGAGCCAACCTGATCGGACGCACCATTTGGGATGAGTACTTCATGACCAGAGATTGGCCTCTTGCGGCTGCACTGGCCACCATCATGCTGTTGATTCTTGTTGTTCCGATTGTTCTGTTCTACAAGACCCAGCGTAAAGAAATTACTCAGGGAGCAAAATAATGGCGGAAGATGTAAAAGAAAACAATGCCGCTCAGGCAGAAACCATTGTGCAGACGGTTCGAAAGTATCCGAGATGTACCAGAAGCAGTATTCTGAAGTTCGTTTTTCTGTTTTTCGGATTCATGTTTCTGTATCTGCCAATTGCCACACTGATTGTCTTTTCATTTAATGAATCAAAGCTTGTTACCATATGGAGCGGCTTTTCAGTAAAATGGTATTTTGAGCTTTTGAGTGACAGACAGATGATTGATGCGGTGCTTAATTCGCTTATTATTGCTTTCAGTTCCGCATCCATGTCAGTGATTATCGGTACGTTGGCGGCGATTGTGCTTGTTAAGATAGGTCGATTCAAGGGAGAATCCATGTTTGCCCTTTTCATTACGGCACCAATGGTTCTGCCTGACGTGATTATTGGTCTTTCCATGCTCCTGCTGTTCGTGGCAATGTCAAATATTATTGGTTGGCCGGAGAAGGGCATGGTTACAATATGGATTTCCATGGTTACCCTGACATCTGCCTATGTAACAGTTGTTGTTCGTTCCCGTATGCGTGAACTGGATACTTCAATAGAGGAGGCCGCACTTGATCTTGGAGCTGGTCCGATAAAGACCTTCTTCACCATTATCCTTCCTTCCATCATGCCTGCTATTGTGTCAGGATGGCTGCTGGCTTTCACCCTGTCAATGGATGACCTGGTTATTACTCAGTTTGTGGCAGGTCCTAATTCTTCAACCCTGCCCGTACTGGTGTTTTCCAAGGTTAGAAGAGGTTTGAATCCTGAGATTAATGCACTGGCCACAATAATTGTATTTATCGTTTCGGTATGTACGTTTGTGTATTGGCTGAGCAGAGTCAGGGCAGATCGCAGAAGAAAACGTGATATGCAGTTGGCTCTTAATCGTAAGGGGTGAGTATCCGTGTAAGAAGATTACATTTTACGGAAGAAGAAAAGACCTGCAAAAGCAGGTCTTTTCTATTTGGACAACAGAGAAATGTTTTTCAGTATAGCCATTGCCGAAAGTTGTGTGTTTTATTAACATACATGTTATTGTTCATCCTTAATGTGGTGGATGATTATATGGTATTTGATTATTACAGTAGCTATCAGTAACGATCTGATACAGGTCGATTATTGTTGTGCTTTTTATCATAGAAAGGAACATGATGATTACCGGGAAGCAGCATTATACGTACAATCCTCCGGATACTCCGCCAAAGATAATATACGTCGATGAAGATATTCTTGTCGCAGACAAGCCGTCTGGTCTTTTAACCGTTCCCGGAAAGCATTCTGACGACTCTCTCACTCTGAGACTTCGTGAAATGTATCCCGGAGTAAATCCTGTTCATCGTCTTGATACTTCAACTTCAGGAATAATCCTGTTTTCCAGAAATAAAAGCGCAAATGCAGTTTTGAGTGAACAGTTTAGGAATCGCATTCCACGAAAAAGGTATGTTGCAGTGTGTGAAGGGATAATCAAGGAGAACAGTGGTGCTTTGGCGTATCCTATGAGTCGTGACTGGACTCAGGCTGCTCTCACAAGCGCCCCCATTCACAGGGTCGACTATGCCGAAGGTCGAAAGGCATTAACTTTTTTTAGGGTTATTCACCGCGATATCGCACGAAAAATTACGGTGGTTATGCTTGAACCTCACACCGGTAGAACGCATCAGTTGAGGCTTCATCTTCAGACTTTCGGGTATCCTATCTGCAATGACAGACTTTACGGCAATGCTGACGATGAATGCACGGCCAGACTGGAGCTTCATTCGTGCTATCTTTCGTTTTATCATCCTAAAGACGGCAGAAAAATGGCATTGTACGCACCTGCTGACTTTTTGGAAGGTACAGGTATAGACTTGAGGTTATACCTTCCAGAATCCGGGATGGAAGCAGATCAGTATTGTTAATACTTCAAGTCTGCCGGTGATCATGTCAAAGCACAAAATAATCTTTTGCCAATTGGTCAGAATACTGAAATCTCCGTTAGGACCGACGTTTGGTCCAAGTCCTATTCCCAAATTAGACATGCAGGCCATGGTTGCAGATAGTGCGTCAAGCATGCCAAAACCACTGAGACATAAGAGCAGTGAGCTGAAAAATACAACTATAAAGTATGCACAGAAGAATGTAATGATTGAACGAATAATGACATCATTTACCGGTTGACTGTTGTATTTCTGCGGGAAAATGGCAGCAGGGTGCATCAGCTGTTTTATCTGTCTTTTAAACAGTATGAAGCCTATTTGAAGTCGGAATATCTTGAGTCCTCCTGATGTTGAACTTGAGCATGCTCCAATAGGAATCAGGAAAAAGAACAGCATGGTGATGAAGTCGTTATAGTTACTGTAATCTTCAAGGGAATATCCGGTTGTTGAGATTACGCTGACTGTGTTGAACAGACTGATTCTGACAGCATCGGCTATGGAGTAATCTTCAGAGAAAACCAGACTGGCGGCGGTCACCAAAGATACCACTATTATTATGGCGATAAAACCTTTTACCTGATCATCTTTCAGAAGTTCTTTGATATGGCCGTGAACCGCAAGGAATACCAAAGGGAACGGCAGGGCACCCAGAAACATGAATATTATTACGGCCCAGTGGATCGTATCAGGAAAATAGTTCATGGAGCTCTGGTGAGTACTCATGCCTCCGGTGGATAGGGATGTAAGAGCGTGATTGAATGCATCAAATGATGACATACCAAGCAGATAATAAACTATGTAGGCAAGAGCAGTGAGTCCCAGATAGGTAAGCAACATGCCCGAGGCCAGGGTTTTGGATTTTGGCATGACCTTGTCAGTGGATTCCTTGGAGCTTTCGGTACTGAACAGCTTCATACCACCAACGTTCAGATTTGGAAGAATGGCAATACCCACAGCTATGAACCCGATTCCTCCGAGATATTGCAGAATGGAACGCCATATGAGTATGGAACCGGGTATCAGATCGACGTTGCCGATAACGGTATTACCTGAAGTGGAGACTGCGGCTGCAGTTTCGATACATGAGGAAAGGAGATCAGTCCTCATTATAAGGTGAATCGGGATCGCTGCGAATATGACAATTGTAATCCACAGCAGAGATGTAAAGAGAAACATGTCTTTAATTGTCATATTGGTGCTGTGGTTTTTGGTGAGGTTTTTTATAAGAAGTCCTGACAGCATGGTTATGGTCATGCTTGCCAGAAATTCCGCACTGCCTCGGGATACAGTGATGAAGGCATACATCAGTGGTATGAGCATGACGGTCGACAGCAGAATCATGGTGCTGCCTAAAAATGAAAGGATTATGCGGTAGTTAATCATTTTCATCCGTCCTTAATAGTATTAATTGCTCTTTGATGTCCTGCTGGAAAAGAAAGTAGCCTTCGGCGATGTCAGCTTAATGAGATCGCGAATGTTTTTCTTTTCAGATACAAAAAATACCACGGTGTCATTATTCTGAAATATTGTTTTATCATCTGGAATAAGCATCTCGTCACCTCGAGCTATGGCACATATGGATATGCCGAGAGGCAACTTGATGTCCTTTACGTATCTGCCTATTACATTGCTGTGATTGTAATCGCCAGTTAGTTTTATTTCGAGACCTTCTGCAAGTCTGTGTTTCAGCGTCTTTACGTTTGTTATTCCGTTGCGGCGGATATTTGTAAGAAGTGCTGAAATGGTGGCATCGCCAGGAGAAATGTAAATGTCTATGGCATTGTTTGACAGCAGATTGATATAGGCGTACTTTTGGATGAGTACTATCGCTTTTTTGGCTCCCTGTTTCTTTGCAAGAAGGGCTGACATAATGTTTGTTTCGTCATTATCGGTTACCGAGATAACAAGATCCATCATGTCTACGTGTTCTTCCGTAAGGAAGTTCTGATCTGAAGGATCAGAACAGAATACCTCCACTGAGGTTTTATCAAATTCATCAGCCAGAACGGAAGCGTTTTTTGAATTTGTTTCTATCAGTTTTACACTGTATTTGCTACAGATGTTAAGAGCCAGATTTCTGGCAATGTTACCTCCCCCAACAATCATGATGCGTCTGTATGGAGGTTCAAGCTTCTGCAGTGTTGAGGTCATGAGTCGTACATGGCCCTTGGCTGCAATGAAGAAAACTTCATCACCTGCTTCGATGACGGTATTCTCGTTGATGTTGATAAGTTTGTCCTGACGATAGATTGCCACAACCTTGACAATGGCATTATTGGTATATTTTGACAGGTTACCAAGTGGTGAACCCACAATGGCTCCTCCATAATATGCCTTGACGGAAGTCATGCAGAGTCGTCCTCCTGCAAACTCCGCAAGCTGTGTTACACCGGGATACTCGATAAGCTTTACGATTTCCTGCATGACCAGATTTTCCGGTGCAATAATGTTATCTACAGGAATGGCATTATCATTAAACAGCAGATCTTTTTCCGCTACGTAGTCATGATTAAGTATTCTGGCTATTTTTTGCGGAATTTTGAAAAGGGAGTAACCAAGCTGGCAGGCCAGCATGTTTATTTCATCTGAATCGGTAACTGCTACCAGAAGATCCGCATTATCGGCGTCAGAATTTCTCAGCGTGGCAGGGTATGATGCATATCCCTGCACTACTTTTATGTCAAATCTGTTTTTTATTGCCTGAAGTTTTTCGTAGTTTTCATCTACTAAAGTTATTTCATTATTTTCATTAACCAAGTATTCCACTAGCCCGGATCCAACCTGTCCGGCACCTAAAATAATGATTTTCATGGCTGTACTCCGGTGTGATTATTTAATGAATCAGCAATTCTTTTTCATTTTTGCGTAGTAGAAACCATCCATGTCATTCAGTCCCGGAAGAATTTGCAGTCCGGGATTTTCTGCCGTTTCTCCTTCAGTGAGCGGTATAAGTTCCGCATCACTGTGTTCAGAAAGGAAGTTTTTTATCTGGAGGGTGTTTTCCACAGGTTCGATTGAACATGTTGCATAGAGCATAATGCCATCAGGTTTCAGCATTTGCCACATATTTTCCAATATTTGTCGCTGAAGTTTTACAATACTCTTAATTTCGTCAGGAGTCCTCAGCCATTTTATGTCTGGATGACGTCTTATGACACCTGTTGCCGAGCATGGAGCATCAAGAAGTATTCTGTCATATTCGGAATATGGACTCCATGAATGATCCCTTGATGATGCGTCTGCTGAAATAACTTTGGCTTTGAGACGGAGCCGCTGAAGATTTTCCTTAACCCTCATCAGTCTGCCTTCGTCAAGATCCATGGCCACCAGGTCTTTTACTTCCGGACATAATTCAAGAATATGGGTTGTCTTACCGCCCGGAGCGGCGCATGCATCCAGAATGATGTCGCCTGGCTGGGGGTTTAGAAAGATTGCGGCCTGTTGTGCCGCCGCATCCTGAATGAAAACAGCTCCGCTGTCAAAAAGAGGGAGCTTTTCGGTATTGACTGGAGGAGTAATAACCAGTGCACACGGTACCGTTGGTACAGGTGTCCCGGTAAGACCATTATCAGCCAGCAGCTTTATGTATTCGTCCATAGGACATTTTGCTGTGTTAACTCTTACTGTCAGCGGAGGATGGCGGTTAAGATTTTCCAGAACCATGCCAAGGGACTTGCCATACGCTGCTTTAATGTCGGTAATCAGCCACTGGGGGAATGAGTATCTGGTTTCATATGATTTATAAAGCTTCTGTTCAAGCTCTTCTTTTTTTCTGAGGTAGCCGTGCATTACTGCATTTGTCAGTCCTTTGAGTGTGTCAAAACCTAACTCTCCGACAGCTTTTACTGTTTCGTTTACGGCGGCATGATGAGGGGTATTCAAAAATGCCAGTTGGTAGAGTCCTGCCATAATGGCATATTTGACCCTGATGTTTTTGGCCTTAAAAGGTTTTTCAACGAGGGCGTCAAGAATACCTTCCAGATACAGTTTGTGACGGAGGATGCCGTTAACCAGCTCTTTAAGAAAAGATGCGTCCTGTGAAGACATGGCTTTGGCTTTCTTCCTGACCGTGGCCATCAGAGGCTGACCGTCATGAAGTGCTTCTGTGATTATTTCTGCCGCCAGAGTTCTCGGGTTCTTGGAACTAATCATGAATTAACCATCCTGCCTGTGCTGAACATTTCCTTCTTTGAGTTGAATACGTCTGCAAAAGGCATCGCTTTTTTGTTAGGAAGCTGCAGTTCAGTGATTCGCAGAATTCCATTAGCAGTGGCTATGTCTAAACCGTCACGTCCGGCTTTGACAATTTCTCCCGGAGCTCTTTCTGTTTTCTCACGCAGAACCGCGGCCTTGTGTACCTTTATTGTATTTCCGTCGAGAGTGAAGCATGCAAGAGGCCATGGAATGTAAGTTCTGACATATCTCTCAAGGGTTTCTGCGTCAAGACTGAAATCAAGGACGGCTTCTTCCTTTGTGAGCTTTTTGGCATAAGTAACCAATGCCGGATCCTGAGGAATTGACTGTCCAAGCAGTTCCTCAATGTTTGGCATCATTTCACATATGGTTGCAGCCCCAAGTTCGGCCAGCTTTTCATAAAGTGACAGAGAAGTGTCCTCACCGGTTATGGGAACAGAGGCAATTCTTATGATATCTCCTGAATCAAGTTCCGGAGCAACCTTCATGATGGTTACACCAGCTTCGGCATCTCCCGCCCAGAGTGAACGCTGTATTGGAGCAGCCCCGCGCCAGCGCGGCAGTATAGAGCCGTGAACGTTTATGGAACCGAGGCGAGGAGCAAAAATTACTTCATCAGGCAGAATCAGACCGTATGCCACAACGATCATCAGATCGGCATTAAGCTCCCTAATCGTTTGGATGGCTTCATCGTTATTGCGCAGTTTTTCAGGCTGGTAAACCGGAATTCCGGCCTGAAGTGCAACTTCCTTTACCGGTGACGGAGCCAGATGATGACCTCTCCCTTTTGGGCGATCCGGCTGTGTCAGAACAGCACAGATGTCAGCTTTGGAATCTATGAGTTTCTGCAGGTGTACTGCGGCGAAATCCGGAGTGCCGGCGAATATAATTTTCATGTGTGGATAACCCCGTCTGGCATTATTCTTGAGTGTATGTAACTGCATTGTGCCTCTCTATGTGTTAAGGAGGCACGGTTGTTAAAATCAATCCTGATGTTTTTTCTGTCTTTCCCTTTCTTTTGCAAGAGCTTTAGCCTTTGAACGATACATGTTTCTCTTGAGAGGGGACAGGTAATCGATGAAGAGTTTTCCGTTCAGGTGATCGATTTCATGCTGAAGACAGATGGCTAGAAGACCGTCGGCATTCAGCTCAAAGAATTCACCGTTTAGATTCTGTGCCTTTACGGTGACTTTTTCCGCTCTTTCAACTTTTCCCCGGAGTCCCGGCACAGACAGACAGCCTTCATCTATTCCGGTGGAACCCTCTTTATGTGTGAATTCCGGATTTATCAGGACCAGCTGATCTTCAGGCTTTTTTTCATTTACAACGTCAATTACCACAATTTTCTTAAATACATTTATTTGTGGGGCCGCCAGACCGATGCCTTCATCTGCGTACATTGTTTCAAACATGTCAGAAACAAGCTGTTTGAGTTCATCGTTAAATTCGGTTACTGGGGCGGAAACCTGATGGAGCTTTTCATCAGGATAGTAAAGCAGTTCTAAAATAGCCATGAATGGAAGGAATCCTTGTTAATGTCTGATTCTGGAAAATATGAACAGTGTTCTGCTACGTGTTTATTAAGTCTGTTGCCGTACAGAACGACTATCAAATTCATTATAGCATATAGATGATGTTATAGAGTGTACGATGGATTTTAGGGTGTGTCAGATACTGCTGTTTTAGTGACATTTTGAGAGTCAGACATGTTTTTGCGGTTCATAATGCCGTATTAGCGAAACTTAATCATAAATTTTCATGCTCCGTGTGATACTCATATAATGCAAAAAATGCATATAAAATTGTATTTTAATTCTAAACTGTGATCGATAATTTAAAAAAAAGTAGTATTTATTGCGACTTAAACATTATGAATTTAATCTATTAGATACTATGATTAAATTAGAGTCATTTTGGTGATCTTGCAAGATTGGTTGATGCTGACATTGACGGAATTCATGCTGGGATGCGAATGACTGAAGAAAAATTCGTACAAGCGAAGTATTGATTGTTTGTACGGCATGGACTGAATAAAAGTAGCAGGGATCAGTATGATACTTAAAAAATTAGGAATTTTTATGGCCTCAGTGCTGTTTGCAACAGCATCTATGGCTGATACATTGGAAGTTAATGAGAATCATCCTACCAAATACGTAGTTCAAAAGGGCGATACTCTCTGGGATATCTCAGGAAAATTCCTGAAAAAACCATGGTACTGGCCAAAGATTTGGAATGTTAATCCTCAGATTAGCGATCCTCATTGGATTTATCCGGGTGATGTTCTTACCTTGGTTTGGATCGATGGCAAGCCATACATCAAGCGTGAAGCTTCTACCCATAAGGATAGTCCTATTCCTACCATCAATGCCGAAACTGTCAAGACTTTCTTAAGAAATGATGTGGTTCTTCCATACGCTCAGTCAGAACTTGACAAACTGCCATTTGTGGCCGGTAATAATGAGGAACGTCGTCTTTTTGCTGAAACCAAGGATGTTTACATTAACGGTAAATTAAACAAGGGACAGCAGTATGGCGTTTATCATAAGGGTCAGGCTCTTGTTAATGATGACGGTGAGAAGGTTGCTTACCATGCCATCTTTGCTGGTGTTGTAGTCGGTGGTAATCAGGATGGCAAGTTCAACAGAGCTTATCTTGTTAAGAATAAGGATGCCGTGCTTAATGGTGACTATGTTCTCCCGTTGAACGATGATAACGGATATAGTCTGTACTTCGTTCCTAAGGCTGCGACCGTAGATGCCTCAATCATCGCTCTGGCTGAAGAAAGCAGCAGTGTTGCTGGTCAGTATGACACCGTAATAGTTGGTAGGGGTCGTAAGGATGGTGTGTCAGTTGGTGATGTGTTCGTAATTGGCAGACCTGGTGCTAAGCTTGTAGGTGACAGCGCCGATGATACCGCATACGCAAGCATGTCAGGTATGGGCAGAAGACTGGTATCTTCTGCGGATAACGTGTTGCCAGATGATACAGTTGGACAGGCTATGGTATATCGCACATACGATAATGTTTCTCTTGCGGTTATCATGAATAATTCCGATGCCATATTCAAGGGATACCCTCTTCTTAAGCCATAAGAGTTAACGAAGAAGTTAAATTTATGTAGAATAAAAGGACACGCTGATGCGTGTCCTTTTTGCATATCTTAAAGAAAGAACAGACGTTACTCAGATGCCTGTTTACAATTCGTAAAGTCTGTTGCTGACGCAACACTCTGATTATAGGATATTACATGCTAGGAATTAGTGATGATATGCCTTTAGATGAAAAAGGTGATAATCAGACAAGCCCCGAAAATCCCTCTGAAAATGAACAGGTTGTTGCCGGGGAGGATAGCAGTGAAAGTTATGGTATCTGTCCTGAATGCGGCAGTGAGCTTAAACTTATTGCCACCAGACGAGGTCTGATGCTTGGATGCTCCGGTTTCCCAAAATGCCGTTACATGACTCCTTTTGTTGTGAAACAGGTTGTTACCGTGGAGCGTGTTCTTGAAAATACCAGATGCCCGGAATGCGGATATCCCATGGCGGTTAAAAGCGGCAGATACGGTCAGTTCATAAGCTGCAGCAATTATCCGGAGTGTCATTACGTATATAAAGACAAAATGGCAGAGGAGATTCCCTGTCCGGAGTGCGGTTCCGGTGTGCTTCAGGTCAGAAAAACAAAGTTCAACAAGGTGTTCTGGGGATGCAGTAATTATCCTGAATGCAGGTTTAATCTGGCGCATCAGCCCATTCACAGAAAATGTCTGGTATGCGGATCCGAGGTGCATGTCATCAGAAAAATGAGAACAGGGAGAAAATACGTGTGTGCGGTTTGCGGTAACAGGTGTAAGGCTGATGAATAGTGTCTGACAGATATCCCGGAAACAACCAATTTATGATAAATATGATAGAATTGGAGGCAGGAATGCAGAGCTGCATTTTTATGTTTTCATTTCCGTACTCTTGAAACTGGAGTTTTACTGTGTCTAATAGATTTGTGTCAATTTTAATGGGGTCTGATTCTGATTTACCGATAGTTCAGAATGCAATAGATGTACTTAAGGATTTTGGTATCAGGGTTGAAGTTAAGGTTACTTCTGCCCACAGAACTCCTGAAGACACCCATAATTTTGTAACTGATGCCGAAAATCGCGGTTGCGGTGTATTTATTTGTGCGGCAGGTCTCGCCGCTCATCTTGCAGGAGCTGTTGCCGCAATAACCACTAAACCTGTAATCGGCATTCCTGTTGACTGCGGTCCACTTAATGGCGTTGACGCTTTATATTCAACCGTTATGATGCCTGGCGGAATTCCTGTTGCTACCGTTGCCATTGGTAAAGCCGGTGCTAAAAATGCAGGGTTCCTTGCTGCTCAGATTCTTGCCGTGTCCGATGAAGAACTTTCTGCCAGAGTTAAGGAACAGCGTCGTGAAGCCGCTGATGCCGTAAGGGCAAAGGATAAGGCTCTTCAGGCCAAGCTTGCAGGCTGATTCGCATAATGGACAATACTGATGTTTTTCAGGAGGCCGCAAAAGTTCTGCGGCAGGGGGGAGTCATAGCCTATCCTACTGAGGCCGTGTTCGGTATAGGCTGTAATCCTACTGACGAGAAGGCTTTAAGCAGGATTCTGAATCTAAAAAAAAGAAATCCTGACAAAGGACTGATAATCGTAGCAGCTGATTTTAGTCAGGTTGTCCCCTTCATTGATGAAAAAAGGCTCACTGACTTGAGTCGTGAGCTTATGAACAGGTTCTGGCCAGGGCCGTATACGTTGGTTCTTCCCGCCAATCCGCTTCTTCCTAAACTGCTTACCGGAGGCAGAGACTCAATTGCCGTTAGGGTGAGTGCAAGCACTGCCGTCAGAAAACTGTGTCTTGCATATGGTGGGGCTGTTGTATCCACAAGTTGCAATCTCAGCGGTGAACGTTCGCTTGACAGTTATGAGGAAGTCGTGTCCTGCTTTGCCGACGGACTTGATTATATTGTCTGCGGAGCTACTGACGGAAGAGTTGGTCCAAGCACCATAATTAATGGGCTTACAGCAGAAGTTTTAAGAGGAAAGATAGATAATGGATAAGTATGCCGTTCTTGGCAATCCAATAAATCACAGCCGCTCCCCGTTTATTCATACAATGTTCGCGGAAGCGGAATCACAGAACATGGAATACGGAAGACTTCTGTGTCCGCTGGATGATTTTAAGGGGACTGTTGATGCTTTCAGGAAAGAAGGTAAGGGGCTTAATGTTACTGTTCCATTTAAGGAACAGGCTTTTGCCTACGCTGACATACTGACTGACAGAGCTCAAAGGGCTGGAGCAGTAAATACGTTAAAGTTTTGCGATGACGGTTCCGTGATAGGTGACAATACCGACGGCGCCGGTTTTATTTATGACATTAAGCGTCTCGGCTGGAATTTTTCAGGTAAGAACATTCTGGTTCTTGGTGCCGGCGGAGCCGCAAGAGGTATTATCGGTTCCATTCTCGATGAAAAGCCCGAATCTGTTCTTCTGGTTAACAGAACAATTGAAAAGGCTGAGCTGATAAAGCAGTCATTCAATGAAATAAATGTGACTACGTATGACGGACTCCTGGCTGAAGGAAGGATGTTTGATGTTATCGTGAACGCCACCTCTCTTAGTTTAAACGGTGAAGTCCCAAGGATAAACGAAAGCATGTACAGTAATGTACTGGCATATGATTTAATGTATGGCAAGACCGGTGCAACGGTATTCACCGACTATGCCATGTCTAATGGCGCTCAAGAGGTGTCGGATGGATTAGGCATGCTGGTTGGACAGGCTGCTCTCAGTTTTAATCTGTGGCGCGGGGTCGCACCAGATCCTGCTCCGGTGCTCAAGGCTCTGAGAAATCAGCTCTAAATGCCGTTATCAGCAGTATTTTCTCCGTGGAACAGGAAAATTGCATGAGTTCTGAAAATAAGTACAGGCTTCAGATTATTGTTGAGGACACTGCGCTGGCGCATGCCTGTCAGCAGGATCTGGATGTTTGCCGGAACGTATGGTGTTTCTCCCCTCTTTTTTTAAAACTGGCAGATGGAGTCGTTGGCCTTGGTAGTGTTAATGAGCCGCGTCAGGGGCTGGTATTTGTGGATTTTACCGGTGGAACCATGGCTCACCGCAGACAGTTTGGCGGAGGAAAAAAGTCAGAAGCCGTTGCCAGAGCCTGTTTCGGCAACATGAATGCACCTGTTATTTTTGATGCTACCGCAGGGCTTGGCAGAGATGCTTTTGTAAATGCATATCTGGGGGCGACCGTTCATCTGTTCGAGAGAAATCCGGTGGTGCGTCTGCTTCTCAAGAATGGTCTTGAAAGGGCTGCAAAGATTGGTGATCCTGAAATTTATCGGGAAAGAATGATTATGGAAAACGTTCCTGATATCGCATCCTACACCGGCCCAGTTATACCTGATACTGTTTATCTTGATCCCATGTATCCCGAAAGGCAGAAATCTGCTCTTGTTAAAAAGGAGATGAGAACCTTTCATGATCTTATAGGTATTGATGACGATCGTCATGAGTTGTTAACTGCTGCACGTAACATGGCCTCAAGAAGAGTTGTCATGAAAAATCCTAAGTGGGCAGAGGTTCTGGATGAAAAGGGAAAAGTTGCTGAAGTCGTAACCAAGAATCATCGTTTTGACATTTACAGTCCTGTCCGTTCTTCAGAGCAGTAATGCGCGAATGACCTGCAGTGAACTAAACGGCATCATTTATCATCTTACATTTTTCATTGGTCAGGTCCATGTTTCTGACAGTATTCAGAATAAATTGGTCTGTGTGCTGTTCGTCTGTATCCTTTCCTGTTTTTAGGTTAGGAATCTCATAAATTTACCATTAAGTTGACATGCCGTTACACGGCATGTGTTAAGATTTTATAAGACTTTCCGTCTTTGTGCTCTGCAATATGGTTCCGACCTGCTGGTTGTCGGAAGGCATGCACATGTCACGGAATGCGTTGGACAGATATCTAGATAAATCGGCGGGATTCGTTATGCATCGGGAAGAAACAGCAACAGACTCTCCACTCCTTTCTGAAGCAAAGGCTCTGTACCGTTCAGGTAACTGTGAGGAAGCTGCATCTCTATTCAGACAGTGCCGGGGAAATGATCATGCGGAGGCTTTATGTTTTATCGCTACCATGATTCTGGACAAGGTTATTAATCCAAGGACATCAGAAGATCCGGAAAAACTTTTGCAGAAAAGTGCAGACATGGGATTTCCTCCGGCAAAGTACCGTTTGGAGAGTCTAAAGGAGACTCAAGACAGTATTGATGATGCAATGACCCTGGATTCCCAACATCTCACTCCTCCCAAAGAATATACCGAGGAGGATTTTTTAAAAGGCGGGAACGTAGATCTCGGGATTGAAAGACGCAAGGAATCAGTGCTTTATTACGCTAATCAGGGGTATGTAAATGCCATGTATGAATACGGCATGATAAACCTTGATGAGGAAAGTCGGGATCTTAAAGTTGGGGCTTTCTGGCTTGGTCGTGCCGCTCAGAAGGGACATGCAATGGCTCAGTATGAGCTTGGATGTCTGTACTTCAGAGGTGAAGGTGTTCCGAAGGATGATTTGATGGCTCTGCTCTGGCTTGGCCGCGCCAGGGAACAGGGAATTTACAGAGCTCATTGTGAACTTGCAAAGATTTATACCGACAGAAAGAATAAGTTTTATTCTCCTGAGGAAGGCGTAAGACTTTTAAATCAGGTGAAGGAACTGTGTCCTGAAGCGTATATGATGCTTGCTCAGATATATTTGCGTGATGACATTGTTCAGTATGATGCCGAAAAGGCGCGTGAATATTTGGAAAAGGCTAAGGCTGAGGGTGTGCTAGGAGCATACGTTGAGATTGCCAAACTTTACATTCTGGAAAGAAAGTACAGTGATGCTCTTCCACTTCTTAAGCATGTTGCCGATAAACAGGACAGTGAATCACTCTATCTTCTCGCTCTGATTTTTGAGAGATTCGGTGAAAATAAGGCGCTTGATAAGGTTATTGATAACCGGCGAAATTCAGCTGATGAGCACGATGAGAATGTAGAATCCGATGCCAGCGGACCGTCAGGTTCGAAAAATACGCAGGCTGATGATGCTCAGGACAGGAAATCCGATGAAAATGTCAGTACGACGACAGTGGAAAGAGAGTCCGCTGAATCATCATCCTTTAAAAATGAGACAATTAAGTCAGTTAATGAGCATGAAAGTGTCGATGATAAAGAAAAAACGGCAGGTGAGGGAGTAGCAACTGATTTGCTTAAATCAGGTGCGGCTGCCGACATGCTTTCAGGCATTATCGGAGACATATCAGGTAAAGGATATTCCGACATCGCCTATGAACTTTACAGTAAGTCTGCAGAGTTAGGCTTTACTGAAGCGCAGTATAAGCTTGCTTGCATATACCATAAAAGGGGACTTACCGATGATGCAATGGTCTGGTATAAGAAGGCGGCGGATCATGAGCATATTGCAGCAATGTATGAATATGCATCCATGCTGAAGGAGAGGCTTGATGCAGAATCATTTCCTCAGAATTATGCACGACCTGCAGATATGGACATAATGCCAAGTTCTTTCAGATTGGTTCAGCAGGTTCCAGACAAGCAGCATGGATATAAATATCTTAAAGAATATGACAATTACAAGCCGAAGTATCATGAAGCTTTTGAGTATATGAACAAGGCGGCTCTCGGAGGCGAACCAAGGGCACAGTATCTGGTGTCACAAATGTACTCAAAGGGTGAAGGTGTCAGACAGGATTTTGCTCAATCGATTCAGTGGTGTGAGAAGGCTGCAAATGCAGGAGATCTCGATGCCCAGCTTTATATGGCCGAACTGTATGACAAAGGCGAGGTATTGGATGTAAATCTGCAGAAGTCCGTTGAGTGGTATCGAATGGTCGCCGATAAGGGGAATGCAAAGGCGCTGTTCAGGCTGGGGAAGATGTATTTTGACGGAAGAGGCGTCCAGCAGGATTATGCCAAGGCGTTTTCACTTTATGTTAAGTCTGCCGAAAGCGGGTATATTCCGGCAATGGAATCACTGGCAATATGTTACATCAACGGCCGTGGTTGCATGAGGGATGAGTCACTGGCTGAAAAATATCTGAGTCAGGCAGTGGAGCATGGGAGTGACAATTCCGTAGATCTTTTGGCCAGTCTTTACATGAATCCCAAGAGTTCCGTTAGTTCTCCTGAAAAGGCTATGAATCTGTTGGAAAAGGAGGTTGCACTCGGCCATTCACAGAGCATGCTGATACTCAGTAGACTTTATCTGAGCGGAGGTGAGGTTCCTAAGAATATTGAGAAGGGGCTTAAGCTCCTGGAACAGGTTGTTGCAGAGGGTAATCGGGAGGCTCTTTATGAGCTGGGGATGATTTATTACGAAGGGAAAATAGTACCGCGTAATTATCGTCGAGCTGTTTCACTCATAAATGACTCTGCTGAGCAGAATTACGTGAAAGCTCTCTACATGATGGGAATATTCTGTTACAGGGGCATTGGAATGATTTCCAAAACAGGAGATGCATTTAATTACTTCCGTAAGGCCGGAGAACTGGGGTATCTGAAGGCATATCTTGCACTTGGACAGATGTATGAGAAGGGGATAGGCGGAGTTTGTGATTATCATGAGGCTGCGAATTATTACCGTATTCTGGTGAATGCCAATTATGATAAGGCATATTCCCTGCTGGCCAATGTATATCTTCGCAATAACTCCAACATCCAGATAAATTATGATGAGGCCGAAAAGTGGCTGTACATAGGTGCCAAGAAAAATATTCCTGAATGCGCATATCGACTTGGTATTCTTCACATGGAGGAAAAAGTCAGAAACAGTTCTGTTGATTACGGATTGAAACTGATAAGAGAGGCTGCTGAACGTAACTATGCGGATGCGTTGTATTACCTGGCATGTCTTTTCATGGAGGGAAATCTGTTTCCAAGAGATTATTCCAAGGCTATCGGCTATCTCCAGCGAGCCGTGGGGCAGAATCATTTAAAATCCACAACCCTGCTCGGTAAAATGTATCGTTTTGGTCTGGGATGTGAGATCAATAATTTCAGTGCCGGAGATCTTCTGTCAACAGCCGCCAAATGCGGTGATCACGAAGCCCAGCTTGAACTTGCCAAAATGTACAGGGACGGAGCCGGTGTGGACAGAAGTTATGTTGATGCCTACATGTGGACGGTTCTCTGTCTGTCATTTGATAATACATACAGGGATGCCATAAATTTCAAAAACAGTTTGCTATCTCACCTAAGCCAAAGGGAACTGAAGAATGGCCAGGTTATGGCCATCAAATATCTCGGCATCATAGAGGAAAATCGTCACAAACGGGATACCGAGATGATTCTGGGGTAGACGTCATGTTCTAACAGTCAGTCGTTGGCATGCAACAGAAAACATTGAGATGTTTTCTGTTAGTCGGCTACGATTTCATAGAGGGAATACGTTACCTGTCCGGCATGACCTTCCTTAATCAGTTTGAATTTTTTCGGTAGTTCCGGCTCGTTTTCTTTTTCATGTTCAACATAAACAAGGCATCCCTGTGGAGCGATGGTGTCATTAAGAAGTTTCAGCGACTCTTCAAGCAGTCCTGTTCTGAAAGGTGGATCCAGAAAAATAATATCAAAGCTCCGGTTGCATCCTTTGAGATATTTTATGGTGTCTGTCTGTTTTATTGTTACATTTGAGCATTTGAGAGTGTCAGCATTTTTCTTCAACTGGTCAGCTACCTGAGGACTGAGTTCAAGCATGACCACCTCCGATGCTCCTCTTGACTGAGCTTCAAAACCAAGAGATCCTGCACCGCTGAAGGCATCCAGAACCTTTTTATCCTGAATTTTAAACATTAGCCAATTAAACAGGGTTTCTTTTACCCTGTCCGTGGTCGGACGCAGTCCCTGTGCATCGAGAACCGGGAGCTTTCTGCCCCGGTGCAGTCCGGAAATGATTCTGATTATTCCGCTGGCTGAGCCGGATGTTTTGTTTTTGTTCATTTTATACCTGAAGCCTATTGAATTATTTGTATATTTTAGAACACGATTTGGGTAAAATAATAATGTTTTTTAAATAAAAGACTCTTTATCGTCTGATGATCTGCTGTAGTCACTTTGTTTCTATTCGCAGATTTAACCTAAAACCACGGCAGGCGGAATATTTTCAGGATTTCTTCCGGGAATTACTGCCGGTGTTTTTGTTGATAATACCGTATGACATACGGAAATTTAAGCCTGCGCCGTAGGCTGGAAGTATCGTACTTCCTAGACTTCGTGTAAGACACAGCCCTGCTGCGCCTCGAAGGTTGAAGCAGGAATCCCAGGATCAGTGTCCCGGGAGTGTCAGTCTGAAATCTTTTAACAAATATAACACTAAAGTATAAAGAAGAACATTATGACTAAGAAAGGTTGGTTTTCCTGGTTTGGTAAGGGAAAACAGTCAGAAGAAAATAAGGTTGTGTCACCGGAGAATGAAAATTCCGTTAACGTTTCCGAAACGGTTAATGAAAATAGTGCAGAACATATAGAAACACCTGTTGAAAATGTTGCGGCCGAAACTGAAGAGACCGCAGCCCCTGAAAATTCCGCTGATGCGACACTGGTGCAGGATGAGAAGCCTCTCCCTGTTCCTAAGGAAAAACCGGGGTTTTTTAAAAGACTCGTCACTGGCCTGAAAAAAACAAGAGAAAACCTTGGTCTTGGCATTAAGGCTCTCTTTAAAGGCAGAAAGATTGATGATGAGCTCTTCGAAGATCTTGAGTCAACGTTGATTACGGCGGATATAGGCATTGAAACTACGGAAAAGCTTATAGAAAAGCTGACGGCAGAAGCCTCACTTAAGGAACTGACCGATGCGGACAGTCTCGTTGTGCGTCTTAAGGGGGAACTTCACGGTATTCTGGACAAGGTATCTACCCCTCTTGTCATTGATACATCCAAAAAGCCTTTTGTCATTCTGATGGTGGGCGTAAACGGGGTAGGAAAGACCACAACCATCGGCAAGATGGCGAAACTGTTTGAATCGCAGGGGCATAAGGTCATGCTTGCTGCCGGTGATACTTTCAGAGCTGCCGCCGTTGAGCAGTTAAAGGTCTGGGGGCAGCGTAACAACATTCCTGTAGTTGCCCAAAGTACGGGAGCTGACAGTGCTTCAGTGATTTATGATGCTCTGGCGAGCGCCAAAGCCAAGGGATATGACATACTGATAGCAGATACTGCCGGACGTTTGCAGAATAAGGCCAATCTGATGACGGAGCTTCAGAAAATTGTACGTGTCATGCAGAAGATTGATCCTGATGCTCCGCACGAGGTTATGTTGACGGTAGATGCCGGAACGGGACAGAATGCGATAAGTCAGGCAAAACTTTTCGGCGATGTCGTTCCGCTGACCGGTATTAATATTACCAAGCTTGATGGCACGGCAAAGGGCGGGGTAATCTTTAATATTGCCGATAATTTCGGGATTCCTATCCGTTATATAGGTGTCGGTGAGGGAATAGATGATTTGAGAGAGTTCAATGCGGATGATTTCGTTAAGGCTCTCTTTGATGAAGAGTAGACCATAACTGGTCATGGTACGGTTCAATGATTGAGTTTAAATCAGTTAGCAAGATATATCAGCAGGGGCAGATAGCCCTGCAGAATATAAGTTTTAAGGTAAATCCCGGTGAATTTGTCTATCTCACGGGACATTCCGGAGCTGGTAAAACATCTCTGCTGCAACTGATCGCCGTTATTGAGCGGGCAAGCATTGGACAGATTCTGTTCAATGATCAGGATATTACTGATATATCCTTAAAAAAGATTCCTTTTCTGAGACGCAGGATAGGCATGATCTTCCAGGACCATCATCTGATGATGAACAGAACAGTGGCAGAGAATGTGGCGTTGCCTTTACTTATAAGGGATTACACCGAGGAAGAATCCATGGATCTCGTTAGGCAGGTTCTTGATAAGGTTGGTCTCAGACATAAGGATGAATACTACCCATACTGCCTGAGTACCGGTGAACAGCAGCGTGTTGGAATTGCCAGAGCCATTGTGGCTCATCCTGACGTGATACTTGCCGATGAGCCTACCGGAAATCTGGATAAAGGACTGTCACTGGATATTTTGGATCTTTTTGAGATGCTGCATCAGGACGGGACAACCGTGATTATGGCAAGTCATGACATTGATTTGCTGGCAACTAAACCTCACCGTACACTGGTTTTAAACAGAGGACATCTTGTTTATGACGGTGAATTCAGTCAGTTTCGGTAATTACAGGCAGGATGGTGAGGTATGAGAAGTCTGATAGGTTTCATAAGACGTAACTTAAGAGATATTCATTATGTCTATAACACTCTGGTAAGCGTGAATTTCACGGGAACGCTTCTTGCCATAGCCGTAATAGCTCTGACACTTACCATTCCGTCAATATTCTATGTGTTTATGCAGAATTTCAAGGAGTCTACATCAGATCTCACAATTGGCAGAAACATAACCATATATCTGAAGAATGATGTTGATTCGGTAGTTGCATTTCAGATTAAGGATGACCTGCAGTCAGACGGGAGAATTAAATCAGCCGAGCTGATTACCAAGGATGATGGTCTTAAATCTTTTGCCTCATCAATGGGAATCAGTGAGCATGAAGTTATGGGGAATGCTGAAAATCCTTTGCCTCATGCGGTTGTGCTTATTCCTTCCGAAGAGGTAGAAGCAAGTACAGAGAATCTTGATCTTTTGGTCAAGGAAATAAAGAATAACAAGTACGTTGAACTGGTAAGGGTAGACCGTGACTGGTTCAAGAAAATCAATTCTATTACAGATGCCATGCGCTATATTACTGCAGTTATGGCCGCCATACTTTTGCTTTCGCTGGTGTTTACCCTGATAAATACCGTTTCTAACAGAGTGTTACTTCATCGCAATGAAATTGAGGTGATGAAACTGGTGGGGGCAACTGATTTCTACATCATCAGACCTTACGTATATCTTGGCATGTGGCTCGGATTTCTGGGTTGTTTTGTGTCATGGTGGTTGGGAACCATTGTGATTTTTTCTACTGAAAGATATTTAAATCATGTGGCTGAGGCGTATGGAACCCATATAATGTTCAGGGGGCTGAACTTCAGGGAGCTGCTTATGATGTTTGTCATAAGTACCTTTATATGCATGCTTGTGTCTTTCATAAGTGCAAGGAGCAGCATCAACAGAATACGTCCGCAGTAGCTGTTCTGTACATTGGTCGGTGAATTAATTTCAGCTGTCCATTATCTGAAAGGGGAGGAGTGCGGGTACTCTTCTACGCTTTAAAGTTGTACACAGGTTTTAGTACATCTATTATATCCACTGAGTCGTTAATGACATCGATAATGTCATGAATGGATTTGTATGCCATTGGAGATTCGTCCAGAGTGGCTGAGGATACTGATGTTGTGTAAATGCCCTGCATTGTTTCTCTGAATTCATCCATGCTTAGAGTGTTTTTAGCCTGGGTGCGAGACAGCACTCGTCCTGCTCCGTGAGGCGCTGAGTAATTCCATTCCGGTTTTCCAATTCCCCGTGCGATAATGCTCCCGTCACGCATATTAATTGGTATAAGAACCATCTCTCCACTATGAGCGGCAATAGCTCCTTTTCTCAGAATCATTTCTTTTGTATCAATGTAGTTATGAACAGTGTGGAAGGTGGTTCCTCGGTTAAGGCCACATTCATTAAGCAGAATATCTCCCATGATTTCCCTGTTCCTCAGAGCAAAAAGCTGACAAACATTAACATCGTGAAGATAGTCATTAAGGTAATTTCCGCTAAGATGACAGAGATCCTCCGGTATTTTGGAATTGTAATTGAGTTTGATTGCAAGATTCTGATAGTATTCTGCAACCTGCTTGCCGATATTACGGCTGCCGCTATGGATAACAAGATATTTTGTACCGTCAGTGGCTTCGTCAATTTCAATGAAATGATTACCTCCGCCCAGCGTTCCAAGACTGGCATTGAGTCGGGGCAGATTCTGAATATTTGCGTAGCACCGCAATTCTTTGAAATTAAAATTTTCTACAGGGCTTCGATGAAGGTTTCTTCCCGAAGGCAGTCTGTGCGCTGCGGCATCGAAAGCCCTAAAATCAATATCAGTATTCCCAAGATTAATGGTATACATACCGCAGCCAATATCGACTCCGACGACATTTGGAACAACTTTGTCGGTTATGGTCATGGTGGTGCCTATTGTACATCCTTTTCCTGCATGAACATCAGGCATTATCCTGATTTTGGACCCATCGGTGAATACGTGATTGCACATTCTTCTTATCTGTTCCACTGAACAGGAATCGGCAACGGATGCATAACATATGGCCGTGCAGTATTTACCTTTGATTTCAAACATGTTTAATATCCTTCAGGAGGCAGTTCTGTAAGATTTGATTTTTTTCGGGAAAACTTCCCCGTTATTCTTTCTTATATTTGATTTAGGGATTTCCTGTAAAGTTGTGAATTTCTGTTATTTTTACAGAATTCAGTAATGAATTTAACCGGTTATGCACAGAAGATTGCGGATATTCATAAAATTTTACTGGATAATGATATTCCCAATAACCTGATGTTCAGTAAGAGATGTCATCAGAGATTTTAATTTATGGTGTTTAGAAGATATATAGTTTCAAAATTATCTAAAATAAGTGAAATATTAACAAAATTGATCTATTATTGAGTATGTAAGTTTGAAACTAATCACGAAGTGAGCTGTCTATATTTAACAGAGAATGGTTAAACAGTCTGCTGTAGAGTATCATAATCAGTCGGATTGCGTTAATAACGTCGTGCGCAGGTTTCAGGCGTATACGAATGTAGAAGATTTTGTTAAGGGATAATGTGAAATGACACTGAATCAGAATTCGATGATGTTAGTTCCTAGCAGTAACATTGACGGGTATATTCGTGCTGTAAATGCTATTCCTTTACTTACGGCACAGGAAGAACATGATCTGGCCGTTGATTTTCATTCAAACGGCAATATCGAGTCAGCAAGAAAGCTTGTTCTTGCTCATCTTAGATTTGTCGTAAGTATTGCAAGGGGCTACATTGGATACGGACTTCCTCTCGCTGATTTAATTCAGGAAGGTACCGTGGGCCTAATGAAGGCTGTAAAGCGTTTTGACGTAAGTCAGGGCGTTCGTCTGGCTGCGTTTGCGGTACATTGGATTAAAGCAGAGATTCACGATTATGTGATTAAAAACTGGCGCCTCGTAAAGGTTGCCACCACCAAGGCTCAGCGAAAACTGTTTTTTAAGCTTCGTCAGGCTACAAGAAAAACAATCGGTTGGCTGAATATGAATGATACTGCCAAGGTTGCGGATGAACTGGGCGTTACTGCAAATGACGTGAATGAAATGGAAGTTCGTTTAAATTCCAATGACGTGGCATTTGATGGTTATTCCGTCGATGGTGAGGAAGAGGAAGAGAACGTTCCTTCAAATTATCTTGTCGATAGTTCATCAGACTTCAGTCTTAATTATGAACATGCGGATTCAAGCAGAGCTATGATGTTACGTCTTAATGATGTTCTTGGTAAACTTGATGACAGATCCTACCATATCATTAAGAGACGTTGGCTTGACAGTGACAAGGCTACGCTGAGCGAGCTTTCGGAAGAGCTTGGCGTGTCACTTGAGAGAGTAAGACAGCTTGAGAAGGCTACCATGTCAAAGATTAAGGCTTCTCTTGAAGCTGCTGATTAAAATTCTGTATCAGATCTGAATGAGACCGGAGCATAGCTCCGGTTTTTATTTTTTGGAGTCATCTTTAAGAACTGACTCAAAATAACGTGTAACTGAGCCATGAACCTGGGTGGAGATATTTTTCATAAAGCGAAGCTGCTTTACTTTTATGGAATCGCTTAGATCCCTGCTGATTATTTCAAGATCTTCAGCATGCTCGGTGGCAGTGTTTTCATGGAGAAAAAAAGCCAGAAAGATATCTGCAAAAGCATTGTCCTCAACACTGTAGCAGATAGGCTTATCAAGAATGAGCATGATGGCTGTTTCTGTAGTGTCATCAGGAATAATGGCGTGAGGCATGACAAAACCATTGCCTATGTAGGTGCTGCCCATACTCTCACGTTCATTAAGCAGTTTTAAAAGATTTATTGTGGAAATGCCGACTTTTTTGCTTGCCGCCGTGGCAATGACTTCAAAAGTCTTTTTTTTACTATAACAAAGGACAGGGCTTAACACTCTGTCCTTTTCTAGTAATTCACTCAAAAAATGAGACATTCTGAATTATTGGGTAAGCTTTTCTTTATACTTAACCAGCTGACGTTCAAGCTTGTCAGCTAAAGCATCAATGGATGCGTACATGGTCTCTTCGATTGATTCTGCAAAGAGATCGTTGCCGGTTACGGTAACCTTGGCTGCGGCCTTCTGAAGCTGCTGGTTTTCAATACTAAGGGTTACGTGAATTGACTTAACGTAGTCTTCAAGTCTCTTGAGGTGATCCATTTTGCTATTAACATAATCACGAAGAGCATCGGTTACTTCAACGTGATGACCAACGATAGTAATCTGCATAGGCACACTCCTTAATAATAGGATAGATTACATAAGAAATACGTGCCACTTGTGATGGGCATCTGAGCCACAGCCTATCTGTTATCTGTGTGTTATGCCCGGTGGCCTGAATAAGTAAAAAATAGCTTTCTTCTGCTTTCTACTTAATTTAATTCTATGATCGATTTTTTACTTTATCTACCATAAATTTATGGAATAGTGACTAGATACCATCTTTTAAGTCATGTTTGTAGAAAAAATAAACGAATTTTGCCGTTGATAGGTATTTTGACTAATTAATCATAATGAATATGGATGAATTTTATTCTCTTTTACATAGGTAACGTTAAAAAATACAGATTTAATGGCAATAAATTGATCTTCCCGTGGCCAGACAAGTTAGTTTTTTTGTTCGGCCAGTCTGAGGTGTTTGTTCACGATATCAGAACCTGGTTATTGCCGTTTACAGAAAAAGTTATTTGCCACATCAGAATAAAAACTATAAAATCGACTATGACAGTGTAGGGAATTTTTTCCGACATCGAAAAATGAATGCATTAAAAGGCAATAGTCATTTACCAGAACGTACCGGTTATTTTTTCTGTAAATTGAGCCGTAAATAACAGAGCCGGAAGCTTAACGAACTTAAGTTGTAGTATCGACCCCATTGAATACGGGAATATTAACTTTGTTATCGGGTGTATTATGAAAGCCGGATTAAATCTAAATCAAGTCAATGTTCAGACTCTGACAATGACTCCGCAGTTGCAGCAGGCAATAAGATTACTGCAACTTTCAACAATAGATCTTCAGCATGAGATACAGGAGAATCTGGATAAGAATCCTTTTCTGGAAATGGAGGAGAATGACTCCGGTTCCAGCAATGTTACGTCACTTGATGAGATCAGAGAAAAAGAGTACCGCTTGGAAAACGGGAATGACGATATTACTCCTTTTAATAACGATACAACGGTTTCGCTGGACAATGCGCCGTATGTTGACGGCGGCGGAGACAACGACTATACCCCGTTAAAAGGTGAAGAGGGCGGTGATAACTCCATTTCCCGTGAAGACGGGAGTACCATGACTGACAGTGGCAGTGAAGTTGATTTCTGGCAGGAATCGTACAGTGCCGGAGTTTCATCGAGGCGTACTCATAACTCAGACGGTGACGAACTGGAGGATTACCAGGGAGCTACCAGTTATGGTCTTGCCGAGCATTTGAGCTGGCAGCTGAATCTGACGCCGATGAGTGATTCCGATCATCTGATAGCCGAGGCTATTCTGGACGGAATTAACGAATCCGGTTATCTTACCGAGTCTCTGGATGACATCATTTCCGCAGTAAGGCCTGAGTTTCCCGATATAACCATGGGTGATGTTGAAAGAGTTTTAAATATTGTTCAGCATTTTGATCCTGTGGGTATTGCGTCCCGCAGTCTGCAGGAGTCTCTTCTTATTCAGCTGAGTCAGTTCGACGATGATGATAATGTGCGTCTCGCCAGGGTCATTGTTTCTGATTATCTTGAAATTCTGGGAAAGAAGGATTTCAGAACTCTTGCCAAAAATCTTGAAATAAAGGAAAGAAACAGTCATCTGTTAAAGGATGCGATAGATATAATTACCAGACTTGAACCAAGACCTGGAAACTGTATTCCTCAGGAAAAGAGTGAATATGTTATTCCTGATGTTTCCGTTCACAAGAAAGACGGTGTGTGGGTGGCTGAACTGAATCCGAATGCAATTCCTAAAATCAAGTTAAACGAAACATACTGTCAGCTGTGCAGTAATGTCAGAAATCCTCAGGAAAATCAGTACATTCGTAATCATATGCAGGAAGCTCATTCATTCATTCAGAGCGTCAATAAGCGCAATGAGACTCTTTACAGGGTAGCATCGTGCATTGTTCTGCATCAACAGGATTTTTTTGAACGGGGGGAACAGTTCATGAAGCCGCTTGTTCTGAATGATATTGCCATGGAAACGGGGCTGCATGAATCAACAATTTCGAGAGTAACTACCGAAAAGTATATTCATACTCCGAGGGGGACTTTTGAACTGAAGTACTTTTTCAGCAGTCACGTAAGCTCTACGGACAGTTCCGATGAGGTTTCATCCACAGCTATCAGAGCTAAGATTAAAAAGCTTATCAGTGAAGAAAACCAGAAGAAGCCTCTTTCCGATAGCCAGCTGGCCAAGATTCTGGAGAATGAGGGGATTCAGGTGGCAAGAAGAACCATAGCTAAGTATCGTGAATCACTGAATATCCCTCCTTCAAGTCAGAGAAAGGTCATGTAGTACCTTTATGTACTATGTACTGCAGATTTCCACAAAACGTAAAGCCGGCCTTACGGCCGGCAACAGATATTATATGTTTTCTGAAACATATGTCTTCACATAACAGGCAACATATACCGCATTGGTACATGGAACCTGCTTCCAGATGTATGAAGTTAAGTTCTGAGACAAAAAATATCAGATGGAGAAGTCGTTACCCAGATATACCTTCTTTACAAGTTCATTGTTAAGAATGTCTTCAGGCTTGCCGTAGGCGATCATGTTCCCCTGATTAACAATGTAAGCTCTTTCGCAGACATCGAGAGTTTCTCTTACGTTATGGTCTGTGATGAGAACACCGATCCCACGATTGCGTAACTGCTCAATGATTCCTTTGATTTCACCGACGCTTATCGGATCCACACCTGCAAACGGTTCGTCCAGCAGGATAAATTGAGGATCTGAAGCCAGAGCTCTTGCTATTTCAACGCGTCTGCGTTCACCACCGGAGAGACTCATTCCCGTATTTCCCGCTATGTGTTCGATTCTGAACTCACTCAGAAGCTGTTGCATTCGGTTGTATCTGTCAGTTTTTGAGTGAATCTTTTTATTCAGTTCAAGAGCTCCCATAAGGTTTTCCCTTACGGTCAGCCTTCGCCAGATTGACGCTTCCTGAGGCAGGTACCCCAGACCGAATGAAGCTCGCTGATCCATCGGTTTATGAGTGATTTCCTGATCGTCAATGAACACATGACCGTTATCTGCTTTAATGATGCCGACAATCATATAAAATGAAGTGGTCTTACCTGCACCGTTAGGTCCCAGAAGTCCGACGATTTCTCCGTTATTGATTGTCAGGGATACGTCATTAACCACAACTCTCGACTTAAACTGTTTAAAGAGATGCTCTGCTCTTAATATACTCATTTGGGTTACTCTTTTCTGGTATCTTCATTCTTGGATTCATTTTGTTTTTCTGAGTCCGTTTCTTTCTGAATTTCTGCCTTGTTTTCGTCAATCTGGGCTTTCAGCTCTTCCGGAATGAAGACCGTTGTAACTCGATTTCCCTTTTTGCCAGATGTTTCGTTTGAGGATGCTTCAATCCTCTCTTTAGCAATATTGTAGACGATGTTGTCGCTGGTTATTTTGGATGAACCCTGCTCGATGGACGCGTTGTTTTTAAGTTCAACGGTCTGTTTTGTCGGATAGTATGCAATTGTGTGGCTTTTTGCCGTTACCGGTTTGCCATTATCCAGAAGCTGTGAAAACACGGCAGGCTTGCCAAAGGCGGTGGCACTTTTTATCTGGCCTTTTTCATTGCGAACTATTTCAACCCTGTCAGCCCTGATTTTAATGGAGCCCTGGGTTATTTCGACCTCATCGGTAAATGTAATTTTATTTGAACCGAGATCAGCTATCTGTTTGCCTGAATTGATGCTGATTGTTTCCTTAAAGTCATTTTGTTTTGCTTCGGCGACGTTAAGCAGACCGATAAAGCAGAATGACAGGCAGACTGCCGTAAACTTATTTATTTTGAGTAAATCCGGTGTATGTTGCATGACAATCCTCTGATAGTTCAAAGTATTTTGAGGCTAACTGGCCTTTAAATTTCTTACCGTGATTAGTAAACTGGTTACCGATGATATGCACTTCTTCAGGAGTTCTGACCTCATCAGTTCCCAGATCTATTTCCAGGTATGAAGTGCGAATTTCCCTTATGATGCTGTTTTTCCCTGAGGAACTTGCAATAACGGTTCCCCTCAGAAAAATAGTGTCTGCCGAACCTGTCATTGAGCCTGTTTCCGCCTCTATTTTCCAGGTTCCGTTACTTTCCGAACTGAGTTTTTCAATGTCCCTGTTATTTTTATCAAGGGCCGGAGAATAAGTAACAATTGGGTGCGTAAAGTTCGTTTGATCCAGACTATCAAAATATTCGGCTTCCTCAGCCTTAATGCTGCCGTAAAGCATTCCGTCGGAATTATACTGCCTGGTTGAGATGTTGCGCGCTGAAAAAACCGGCTGAACCTCCAGAAGCTTGTCTCTTTCCGTCTGTTCCTGTACGCTTACCCAATCGTAGAAATAGTAGGAACATACTAACAGGACAATGAATGGGGTGATTTTCAGAATTCTGCGCATATCAGATACTGGCTCCAATGATATTCATGGCTCCTCTGGCAGTGAGAATCAGGTCGCATACTTCCCTCACTGCACCGTTTCCGCCATCCAGGTGACATACGTAATCAGCTGCTGCCAGTACAACCGGATGTGCGTCTCTTGGACAGAATGACATACCGCAACCGTTGAATACCGTAATATCAACAATGTCATCTCCGATGTACGCAACTTCTTCAGCCGTAATTCCTGCTGCTTTTATGATTTCCTGAAGAATTGCCGTCTTATCACCGATTCCCTGATAAACGTATTTTGCCCCAAGGGATTTCATTCTTATGTTTACTATCTCTGATTCTCTGCCTGTAATAACTCCGAAGTCCACACCCAGCTTTTGTATGGCCACAATGCCGAATCCGTCCTTAGTGTTGAAGCTTTTGATTTCATCGCCGGAATTTGAGATATAAATTTTGCCGTCTGACAGTACGCCGTCGACATCGCTGAGTAGAATTCTGATTTTTTTGATTCGTTCCATTAATGCTTCGGAAATAGTACCGTAAGGGGTTAATCTTGTAAGCGACATGGTAAACATCCGTATTCAGTGTCGGTAAAACAGATTTGAGCTGCGTAAACAACAATAGCAAGTTAGGAATGCCGCAGAAGGCATTCCTAACTTACTATTCTATCAAAAACTGCACCGATATTGGAAAAATAAACAGGAGACCGATAAGATCTCCCGTTTAACATTTCAAATTTAGCAGGAACGGCTTTCTGGAATGTCTTCTAGCTGTTTCAATACCTGCTGAAGAACAGTTTCAGGATTCCTGTACCATTCACAGCTCCAGATACGGATTATTTTCCAGCCGAGACCTGCAAGAACTGACGGCTGACCGCAACATTTATCAGCCACGGCATAATCAGCGGAGAAGCCGTAACCGTCGCTCATTATGCAGGCTATGTATCTGGCCGGATTCTTAGGATCTTTGATCGCCAAATCAATTTTAAAGCTGGAGGTACCAAGACTTGGAGTACTTTCATATCCGTGTTCCCTGAGTCTGGCTGCGAGAACCTCTATAAGTCTGTCGTTTTTAAAGGAGTGCATTGTATTACGGTTCGGAAGGTACCTGTAGCCTTTCTTTGCATAGGTAAGGAATGACTTTAAGCCTCTGACTCCTTCTGAGGACAGATTCGTAAGGTGCATTGAATCAGGGTCAAGTGAAGAAAATACGACCATTTCTTTCTTCGCTCTGGTAATTGCCACATTGAGACGTCTTTCGCCACCGGCTCTGTTTAAAGGACCGAAGTTCATGGTTATTCGTCCACCTGAGTCTTTCCCGAAACCAATTGAGAACACGATAATGTCTCTTTCGTCACCCTGAACGTTTTCAAGGTTCTTTATAAAGATCGGTTCAGGAAGCTTTAATGCCCTGTCTTCGAGCTCAGGTCTTCTTCTGTACAGTTTTTCAAGATCATCCTCAAGCTGAGCCTGCTGGCGACTGTTGAAGGTAAGGAGACCTATGGATGTATTAAGATTTTCATCATTACTCAGGAAGTTTTCCAGATATTCTATTGTTTGTTTACTTTCTTCTTTGTTTCTTCCTGAACCTCCGCGATCGTACAGACCGTTTACCTCAATGTAGGTTATTTTGGACTGCTGGTCGTCTGGGGATGGGAACGTGCACAGTCTGTTCTCGTAGTACATTATGTTACTGAAGGCAATCAGACTTTCATGAGTGCTACGGTAATGCCAGTTCAGGGTTGTTACCGGCATTCCGAGAGCCATACAGTCATCAAGCACGCTTTCCAGATCCTCTAGTTCATCAGGTACGTCTGTCTGTTTTGCCGAGAAGAAGTCTGTAGGCGGCATCTGTTTCGGATCTCCGACAACAATAAGCTGGTGACCTCTTGCAATGGCACCGACAGCCTCCGACGTAGGCAGCTGAGATGCTTCATCAAAAATGATAAGATCGAATTCATATTTGTCAGGTGACAGATACTGTGCAACGGACAGAGGGCTCATCAGCATGCATGGGCACAGCTTCGGAAGCAGGTGTTCTATATTGTCGAAAATGGAGCGTATGCTCTGTTTTCTTCCGTGGTTTTTGATGGCTTTTGTCAGGAATGTTCTTTCCTGATTAAGGGTTTCATCATTTTCAGCCGTTCTGCGGTAGTGTTGCATAGCGGTAAGAAGTGTGTTTTTGCATCCATCCCTGAATTTTGAAGAGTTTTCTCCAAGCTGGGTCATCTTGTCAGTGAACAGTATTCCCCTGAAGCCCGCAAGACTGCTGTCATGGTTAAGGTAGTAGTTGCAGATGGTCTTTGCAAGAACAAGATCCGCATAGTGATCCCCGACGGATGATTTTATTTTGCCGTGTCTTATGCTTTCCGCCATTTGTCCGAATCCGGCTGCCGCTATTTTTTCGAGGCGGGAGTTAAGCTCCGTCCACTCTCCGATATTATTCCTGTTTTCGAGAAGACCGCAGGAGATATTTGTTACGTCGTTAATATTTGTCGGCAGGTCATTTTCGTTAACTGAGAAATATCCGGTGATTTTATGCACGGCGTCAACCATTGCATCAAGAGCTAAACTGATTTCATTGATCCCGGCAATAACAGAATCCGGTGAATTTTCAGCATGATTAAGGGCTGAAGTTATGTTTGAAAGCACCGGAATGCCGTTGATGTCTTTCTCTATGTTTTTTATTTCTTCAGCGACTTTCAGAGTGTTTTCAGCATATGTACATGCTCTTTCAGAATCCGTGCTAAACAGGGATGCAAGTTTAGGACATGAAGAGCTTAAGGCTGATAAGCTGATGTCAGCAGCCTTGCATATCTCAGAATATTCTTCAGCCTTTTGAGCTGTTTCCAGAAAATTGTCTGATGTGATTTTTATGTCTGCACCCAGAGCCTTCTGCAGTACGGAAACACTGTTTCTGTGTGACAGGAACCTGCCTATGAAAAATTTCTGTTCGTCAAGTTCCCACTCTTTTATAAGCCCGTGAACATCAACGGAAAGTACATCATCGGCATTTTTACCCAGGATGGCGGCCAGTTCCTTCTTTCTTCGGAATTTCTTTACGGTATCACCGATGTCGGATGAAAGCACTGAAAGATTTGCCGAACTTAGCATTTCCGTACTTATGTCAGGTGTCTGTATCAGTTTGTTTATTCTGCCTGCTGCGGTTGCCGTTTCGAATATGCTCAAAGTATTCTTAGGAATGCCGAGAATGCTTTCTGCTCTGTCCTCGGCCTCGCCAGCCTTAGTGCCGGCAGTAACCATGTCTTCGGTACTGATATCCGGAGCTCCGTTAGGAACCTTGCAGAGATGAGACAGATGAAGCGGATTGTCGGACAGGTCATCGTTGTTCTGAGTCAGCAGTGCGAGCTCTCTCAGTGCGGTATTTACCTGCTGAAGAATCTCTGCAGTTGTGTTTTTAAGGAAATTCTCGTCCACGTCAAGTGCAGGCACGTCCGCTGCTTTGGCCGATATGCACATGGCGTCATAAACACTGAGGTTTGCGCACTTCTTTTCATGCAGTGCGGAAATTTCCTCTTTGATTTCGTTCTTCTGGCCGTTGAGGGTTTTACAGAGAAGGGAGAAGTCATTGATATTACTCTTCGGGATGTCTGGGATACTTTCAGCCAGTCTGTTAAGAACCACGCTTTTTCTCTGGGTATTTGAATGCAGTTCCAGACAGTAAGGTGCAAGTCCGAGTTTGGACAGTCGACGGAAGACCACGCTGAGGGCTGCCATTTTTTCTGCCACAAACAGTACTTTCTTTCTTTTCGACAGAGCGTCGGCGATTATGTTTGTAATTGTTTGGGATTTGCCGGTACCCGGAGGACCCTGAAGTACAAAACTACGTCCGGAAGAGGCCTGCCACAGAGCGTCGAGCTGACTGGTGTCTGCCATGATCGGCTGACACAGCTCACCATAATTGAACCGTTCATCGACTGGTTTGCCCATGTTTTCCGGAGCTGAGAATTTTTCTCCGGTGACAGTGCCGTTACACAGCGCATTAAACAGCTCGTTTCTTCTGAAGTATTCTTCATTGGCAACAAGATCCTGCCACATTACGAATTTTCTGAAGGAGAAATTACCAATGCCGGCTTTTTCCTCAACGTCCCATCTTTGCATTTGCATGATGGACTTGCGGAAAATAGCCAGAATTTTCTTAACGTCAACTCCGTTTTCGTCTTTCGGCAAATCATCAAGTCCAGGTATTTCTATCTCAAATGACTGTCGCAGCATTTCAAGCAGAGTATGATTGATGATGGTTTCTTCGTCACGACCGGAGAGCTCAAACGGTGAGCGTGAATTTTTACGGCTGATGTCTACCGGGATCATCAGTATAGGAGCATATTTAGGATTTGAAGAGGTATCGGATTCATACCATTTCAGAAGCCCCATTGTGAGGAAGAATGAATTGGCTCCGTTTTCCTCCATTGATGTCTGAGATTCTTTGTATATTTTCTGAAGAGTTTTTGTCAGAGTGTCTTCATCGGAAATTGGAACGTGAAGATTACAGGTCTTTTCGTCCTCCCTGACAAGATTCTCAAGATTGTCCGTAAGAGTTCCGTTGTTATTTTCATATTCCGTTACGGCAGCTTCAGGCAGGGTGTTGAGTGTGTATTTTTTTCCCTGTGAAATATTATCTTCAAAATCCGCTAGGGTGCTTATGAGGATCTGGCAGGCTCCTTTGTCGAACCTCAGGTTCAGCAGACGGTTTCTAAGACTGAGATCAAGAAGTTTGTTTTTCCATATCTGCAGATGAGTCATTTTACCCTGATTGTTTTCGGAAATACGTATTTCCAGCGGGTCAAGATTCTGCGGCTTTACGATTTGGGTAAACTTGCTGTCCTGAACAAGCTCTATTGAACCGTTGTCTTTCTGAACTTTCTGAGGTAATGGCTTGTAACCGTTGAGACGGCTGCGATAGATGTCCAGTGCCAATTCAAAATTCTTAATCTTCAGATTTTTGTCAGCTTCATTTACGGCCGTGTCAAAAGATTCTGAAGAGCAGAGCATGGTACTTTCCGCAAGAATGATGTCATGAATGTTTATTGCTGAATGCTTGAGAACCGTTTCCCTGTCTTCTATGAGACTGTTTGGATAAGGATCGGCACATGTCCATACACCAACATAGGCATGATCATCAAAAAGCACAAGCAAAGGGTGCAGTCCCACGTTTTCAAGAAGAGATGCCAGAAGACATGACAAATCAAGACAGTTTCCCGTTTTATCATGAAGAATGCTTTCGCAACTTCTTATGCGCTGTCCTCCGCGGATGTGGGCTGATGCTGAAGCTACCTGATAGCGGATGTGCTGGTCCTGTACGGCTTGATAGATTGCGGAAAACTGCTGGTTAACATAGTTGATGTTATTGCTTTGATAGGCATTAAAGCTGAGTGACGGGTTTATTTTTTTTAATTTCGTTTCCGCAAGTGTAAGCAGATTCGAAAGAACAGGTGAGTTAGGTGTCACGAAAGATGCCAGCATTTCTGTTTTGGATATGTTCCAGAAATCATGAGCCTGGATTTCTATATTTTTAGAATATTTGGCCAGTTCGTTACCTGAAGCGTCTTTTACGGTAATGTAAATGACATCTTTGAAACTGTCAGTGTATGAAGACAGTACCAAAGGTTTGAAAACAATTTTCGGATTCTCGATGACGTAAGACTCAGATGCCTGCAGTTCCGTTATGTTTTCCGTGTATATTTCAGCTATGTCCGAAGCAAAAGCTATTTCAACGGTAGGGGCGTCAATATGAGTGTTAGAGGTTATGTAGATGCTGTTGATAAAATTCTCGTTATTGTGGAAAGAGACATAATTAAGGTTCTCGTTTATGTCTGCCAGAATATTGATTTTCTGGTCTGCTGTCTGATTATTTTCATCCTGTGAACTGTTTTGGGTAGTCATACATCAGCCTCGTGAGCTTCAGGCGTTTTGCGGTATGCTCCTAAGTATTCCGCAAAACGTCATTAGGGAATATTAATCAAAAAGGGTAAGGATACCCGTGCGGTATATCTACAAAATTTTATTCCAACGATAGTATGTTTGCACAATTTTTTTGTCCGTTATGTCGGCTGTGCGGTAAATAAAGTAAATGTCCTGTGAAAGGTTATGATGCGGGCCGGAGTGGAGATTTATGTTTTTAAATTACGTAAGAGTACAAATAATCACGAAACTAAATGACAAATTTTTTGACTAATAAACGTAATCTAAAGTAAATTAATCAGATACGCGGTAATACGGGTTCTTTCAGCTCGGCGGAAAGGAATGTCTGTTTTAAGAAAATACCCGACTGTTTTTTTCAGATAATGATACTGGAAAATTATGAATAATCTAGTAGAAATAAAAGATCTTTCGTTTTCGTACGGAAAGAGAATAATTTACGAAAACGTAAGTCTTGAAATTCCCAAGGGCAAAATAACCGCCTTTATGGGACCGAGCGGTACAGGTAAAACAACCATGCTTCGTCTTATAGGCGGACAGCTTGTGCCTGATGCCGGCTCCGTAATGTTTGACGGTATAAACGTCCATAAGCTCAGCAGACCGGATTTATACAGTCTTCGCAGAAGAATGAGCATGCTTTTCCAAAGCGGGGCTCTGTTTACCGATTTGAACGTTTTTGACAATGTTGCCTATCCGATAAGGGAACATACAAAACTTCCCGAAGAAGTTATCAGGGACATGGTTCTGATGAAACTTGAAGCCGTTGGACTTCGCGGTGCGGCCGGTCTTATGCCTCACGAGCTGTCAGGCGGCATGGCAAGAAGGGCTGCTTTGGCACGTTCCATTGCTTTGGATCCTGAGCTGATCATGTATGACGAACCGTTTACCGGGCAGGATCCGATAACCATGGCCGTTCTTCTCAGACTTATTAAGACTCTTAACCGGACACTTGGACTTACATCGGTTGTGGTTACTCATGATGTATCGGAAATTCTGACGATTGCCGATTATGCATATATTCTCGCAGGTACCAAGGTTGTGGCCGGTGGTACTCCAGAAGAACTGAAAAAATCTGAGGATCCAAGGGTCAGACAGTTCATAAAAGGCGAGTACGACGGTCCCGTCCCCTTTAATTATCCGACGGAAGTCAGTTATCTCAAGGATTTGTAATGTTTATATTAAATCTGATTTTAAAACTGGGGAGCTGGGGACAGCGTCGGTTGTCGGCCATAGGCAGGGCGACAATCATGCTTTTTTATTCCCTGGTGGGCAGACCCCAGTTCCGTAAGAATTTTCCTCAGCTGATCAGGCAGATTTACGTGGTCGGTGTGCAGTCCATAAGCATTATAGTTGTTTCAGGTCTGTTCATAGGTATGGTACTTGGTCTGCAGGGCTTCCACGTTCTGGTCGATTTCATGGCTGAGGGGGCTCTCGGACAGATGGTGGCTCTTGCTATCATAAGGGAGTTGGGACCTGTTGTTACGGCACTGCTGTTTGCCGGACGTGCCGGTTCCGCCCTGACTGCAGAAATAGGTCTGAAAAAGGCTACCGAACAGCTTCTGTCCATGGAAATGATGGCAGTGGATCCTCTGAGACGTGTCATAGCACCTCGTTTCTGGGCCGGTGTAATATCCCTGCCGTTGCTTACAATTATTTTTACGTTGGTAGGTATCTTTGGCGGTAAGCTCGTGGGAGTCGACTGGCTGGGAGTGGATGACGGCATATTCTGGAGCGGTATGCAGAGTTCCATTGATTTCTGGGATGATCTGATGATGTGTGCCATCAAAAGTGTGGTGTTTGCAATAACCGTCATTTGGATTGCCCTCTTTAACGGTTACGATCTTGTTCCTACTTCCGTGGGAATAAGCAAGGCAACGACAAATACCGTGGTTCAGTCATCTCTGGCTGTTCTTGGACTTGATTTCGTATTAACTGCCGTAATGTTTTGAGGAATGAAAAAGTGAAATTTAGCAAGATTGAATTTACAGTAGGTTGTTTTATTGTGGCAGCCATCATATGCGGCGTATTGCTGGCACTGAAGGTTGCCGGTCTGACTTTTGATTTTAAGAATGATTGTTATACGGTTCATGGTTATTTTGATAATGTCGGATCTCTGAAGCTTCGTTCACCTGTCAAGATCGGTGGCGTGGTTGTAGGCAGGGTTTCCAATATCTATGTGGATCCTGAAAAACTAGTGCCGGTTGTGGAAATGGAGATTCAGCGGAAATACAATATGCTGTCCAGTGAAAGTAAGGCTTCCATTCTGACTGCGGGACTTATCGGAGAGCAGTATATCGGCATTACCCCCGGGTTCTATGATGAGGATATGGGAACAACCTATCTTAAGGATGGTGACAGAATTAACGATACGGGGTCGGCTATAGTACTTGAGGATCTTATCGGTAAATTCCTTTATTCCGTTAATAAGTCAGACAGTTCCTCAGAATCATCATCTTCCGGTTCAGGAGATGCGGAGAATGTGCAGTAGTCGACGCGAATACGTCCTTGTCCTGTCTAGTCCGGACATGTTCTCAAGGAGATGCGGAAGCGGTGGTTCCGCCGTCTTCTGAAAATTTTTTGAATTATTACAAAGATTACGTATCTAATAACATGGCGGCCTGAAGGTCAGGCCTGTTGACAATAACCGGTGTCATTCCATATAGGGACTGATGTCCGTAATTGCGAGGAAAATAAATGCTGAACAGATTTTTTAAAGCCCTGATGGCTGTGGTGTTTTTTTGCTTTTCAATGAATTCTTTTGCTTCAGCAGAAGTGAATTCCGAGGATCCTTATGAACTTATTAAAACACTGGCAGACAATACTTTTTCGGCAATAAGGGCTAATAAGGATAAACTTGGTGACACCAGCGTCTCAAGAGGCATAATTCGTACGGAACTGTTGCCTTATATTGACAATAAGTATGCGGCACTGAAGGTAATAAATCAGAATCTGAAGCAGACTAACGAAGAGCAGCGAAACAGGTTTGTGTCTGCTTTTACGGATTATATCATTGCGACATATGCCGATGCCCTGAAGAAGTACACTTCTCAGACTGCTGAAGTTCAGAAGCCAAACAAGGTCGATGCCGATGACGGATTTACTTCAGTTAAGGTGTTTGTGAAGGAAGCTGGAGCTCCTGACATTGAGGTTATTTTTAAGCTTCGTAAGAATAAGAAGACCGGACAGTGGAAAATATATGACATGGTTGCTGAAGGCATCAGCCTTCTCAGTGCAAAGCAGTCAGAGTTAAGCGGTTTAATCAGAGACAAGGGAATTGATGCCGTAAGCAGACAGCTGAATGAACATGTTGCCGCTACAGCCACCAAATAGGACGGAATAATGAAACTTAACGGTTCACTTGATTTCAACAGCGTTGAAAGGCTCTGGAAGGAGCGGAAGAGTTTTTTTGCCGACGGCGTTGCCGATCTGAGTTCCGTCGATAAGATTGATTCGGCAGGTATATCATTTCTGGTTCTCTGGTCTAAGGAGCATGAGTATAGACTGAAAGTTATCAATCCTCCGGCTGAAGCAATAAACCTTATAAGGTTGTTTAAAGTCAGTGAACTGTTTGAGATCAGTGAACGTTCGCAACAGGTAAAGGCTGAGGAATAAGCTGAATTCATAATGGGCAGAAAGGGATCGAATGTTTGTTTCGATCCCTTTCTAGATCTGTGGTGGTAAGGGTAAGCACCACATGGTATGACAGTGAGATATGAAAGGAGAGCTTTAAGGCAGACTGTACCCTGCAGCCAGATAGAGTCCGTACCATTCCTCTCTGGTGAGGTTAATGTTGGCTGCTTTTAAAAAGTCTTCATAATGCTCTTTGTTTACTGTTCCGGAGATCACCTGAACATTCCTGCCAAGACGGAGATTCCATGCTGCGGCTATACTGGCTTTGGAAACACCGTATTTCTGACAAAGTTCCCACAGCTTTCCGTTCAGAGGCCCGTATCCTGGATTATCTATAAAAGTACCCTGAAATGTACCGAACTGCAGAGGACTCCATGTCTGCATCTCTATTCCGCGAAGACGGCAGTAATCAAGAAGCCCAAGTGTTCTGCTAAGACCATTTTGGGAGTATGTGTTTGTTTCCAGTCCCTCGGAGATCATAGGGGCAAAAGCCAGACTTAATTGGACCTGGTTAAAGGCTACTTTGTGAGTCGTGTTTTTCTGAAGATATTCAATCTGGGCAGGATTACAGTTAGATACGCCGAAGGCTCTTACTTTGCCACTTTCATACAGTCTGTCAAAAGCCTTTCCGATTTCCTCCGGTTCCCATAGAACATCCGGGCGGTGAATCAGGAATACGTCCAGATAACCGCACCCGAGGCGTGACAGAATTTCATCGACGGATTTCATTATGTAATCAGCTGAATTGTCATAGCAGATGCCGGGTTTTATTCCGCATTTTGACTGAATTATAAGATTTTCACGCTGAATATTGCGTGTTTTTAGCCAGGATCCGAATGTATGTTCACAGTCACCGTTACCGTAAATATCGGCATGGTCAAACCATACGGTTCCTCTTTCCATGGCGAAGTCCAAAAAGGAAAATGCTTCATCAGGTCCACGCCCCATGAGTCTCATCATGCCAGAGATTATTCGATGGGATTCTGCCTTTTGCAGAATTATTTCAGGTATGTTCATACAATAATCCTTAATTGTGGTTAAGTATGGTGGGATGCGGATTTATTATGGCATTAATCCGTGCATGTTAAACGTTTTTTGTTCAGCTGAGCTCATGGTTTTGGATGGTAATAAGGCTGATGGACAATGTGTTATTAGTTGAGTTTTACGTTAAACATTTGTAAAATTCCGTTGGTTTTATTTGATTTTTATACCTTTTGCAGGTTGCAATTATGCATAAATTTAAAATTGAAGGCGGAAAGGCCTTAATCGGTGATGTTGTTATTTCCGGAGCCAAAAATGCGGCACTGCCAATTATCCTGGCAACCATTCTTACTGATGAACCTGTTGTTTTGCACAATGTTCCGGACTTAAGGGATGTAAAAACCTCCTTTAAGTTGCTGGAGACAGCAGGAAAAACTGTCAGACAACTGGGCGAAGGCAGTTACGAAATAACCGGAACCGTTAAGAACTCTCAGGCACCTTATGATCTGGTTAAGACTATGAGAGCTTCAATTTTGACGCTCGGACCGCTTGCTGCCAAAACCGGTATGGCTGACGTGTCGCTGCCTGGAGGTTGTGCCATTGGTGCCAGACCTGTTAATCTGCATATTCATGGTCTCGAACAGATGGGGGCACATGTGGAAATTGAGTCAGGGTACATTAAGGCACGCGTGAATAACAGACTCGTCGGTACTCACATATACATGGACATGATTTCTGTTACAGGCACTGAAAATCTGGTTTCTGCCGCAACTCTTGCATATGGTGAAACACTTCTTCAGAACGTTGCAAGGGAACCGGAAGTCGTGGATCTCGTGAATTTTCTTAAGACCTTAGGGGCTGACATCAGCGGTGAGGGTACAAATGAAATAACCGTAAAAGGTGTTGAAAAGCTTCATGGCGGTGAATATACCGTACAGCCTGATAGAATTGAAACCGGAACATTTCTGGTGGCTGCTGCGGTAAGTGGCGGATGTATCACTTGTCACAGAACAGATCCTAAGAATATGATGGCCGTTATCGCAAAGCTGGAGGAAGCCGGAGCTCTTGTTGAATGCGGTGATGATTATATTAAGCTTGATATGCGTAACCGCGAGCTGAAACCTGTTAACATAACTACGGCACCGTATCCTGCCTTTCCAACTGACATGCAGGCTCAGTTTACTCTGCTTAACGCTATTGCAAAGGGAACCGGTGTTGTAACTGAAACCATCTTTGAGAACAGATTCATGCACGTTCCTGAATTGAATCGTATGGGCGCCAATATTGAGCTACAGGGTAACAGTGCAATCTGCCGTGACTGCAACGGCTTAAGCGGTGCTCAGGTGATGGCAACAGATCTGCGCGCAAGTGCTTCATTGGTAATCGCCGGTTTCATAGCCAAGGGGACAACCATTGTGGATCGTATTTATCACATGGATCGAGGCTATGAGAAAATCGAGGAGAAATTCAGGGCTCTTGGTGGTTCAATTGAACGTATTCCTGAATGATTGTTCCATAATTTTTACGGAGAATCGGTATGCCGTTTAATTTAAAATCCTACAATACTTTTGGACTTGACGTAGATGCGGCATACGGATACGTCATCCGTGATTTTGCCATGTTCGGCATGGCTTTCAAAAAAATAAAGGATACCGGCCTGCCGTTTATCGTGCTCGGTGAGGGGTCTGATGTTCTTTTTACCGAAAATTTTAATGGTATTGTGCTGATAAACAGACTCTTAGGCTACGAATTTGCCGAAGACGCTAATTTTCACTTTGTGAAGCTTCAGGCAGGGGAAAATTTTGACCGAGCCATAAGAACATGCCTTTCCAAGGGAATCTACGGACTGGAGAATTTGGCTTTAATCCCCGGGACGGCAGGAGCGGCACCGGTTCAGAATATAGGGGCTTATGGCTCTTCATTCTCTGATTTCTGCAGGTATGTTGAGGTTCTGGATCTCGAAAATAATAAACTGTCCAGAATTAAGGCCGAGGATTGTGAATTCGGGTATCGTACAAGTATTTTCAAAAAAACGGAGAATATCGGAAAATACATTATTACCGCCGTGGAACTTAAAATACCGAAAAAATGGAAACCGAATCTGAACTATGCCTCACTGGATGGTTTAAGCGGTGCGGGGGCAACAGATATTTACGAGCGCATTTCAGATATCCGTAAGTCAAAATTACCGGATCCTCATATTATTGGAAATGCTGGCAGCTTCTTTAAGAATCCTACGGTGGATAGCGATTTTTACAAAAATTTTGTGTCAGAATATGGGACTGTTCCCGGATATTTCACTGAAGGTGAGGGTAGGGTAAAGCTTGCAGCCGGATGGCTTATAGAAAAAGCAGGATGTAAAGGACTCAGAATGGGTAATGCCGGCACCTATGATAAACAGTCACTTATAGTCGTTAACCATGGCGGTGCTACTCCTTTAGAAGTAGTAAATGCGGCCAGATACGTAAGAACTCAAGTGCTTGATAAATTCGGTATTGAGCTTATTCCTGAAGTCAGAATTTTTGGGAGAGATGGTGAATGCGGTCTGTAGGACCTATCGGGGCAAAGGTTTTTTCCCCTGATGAACTTAAGATTCTCAATGTCCTGTCAGACGGCAGGTTTCACAGCGGTGTTGAACTTGGGGAGGTCATAGGAAAGACCAGATCATCAGTTCTTCACAACATAAAGAATATTGCTGAAAGCGGAATATGTTTTAACAGAGTTGTGGGCAGGGGCTACCAGCTTCAGCATGTTCCGTGTTTTTACGACAAGAAATCTCTAAAAAGCCGTGACGGACTTTTGTTCTTTGATTGCATAGAGTCAACTAACACGTATCTGCTTGGAAGAACAGATGTTTCTAATGGAACCGTGGTGGTTGCTGCTTTCCAGAACGGTGGAAAGGGACGTCGAGGCAGAAAGTTTATTTCCCGGTACGGCGATCAGATTATGTTCAGCTACGCCTGCAGATTTAATGAGATTGCGGAAGTAAGTGGTCTTAGCATTCTTGCCGGTGTTTCGATTGTAAAAACGTTAAGAGCTGCCGGACAGCAGAACATCGGCCTCAAGTGGCCTAACGATATCTATGTTTCCGGGAAAAAGGCCGGAGGCATTCTTGTTGAGACAACATGTGATTCTGACGGAGTGTTTGTTGTTATAGGAATAGGTCTTAACGTTGAAAGAGGCTTTTTGTTCTCATCGGAAATTCATAACATTGATCGAGAGCTGAACACTATTGATGTGGCTGGAAATGACGGAAGCAGACGTACGGATCTTCTTCTGAGGTTATGCGAAGGGCTGGATGCGGATCTCACAGTATACAGAAGTAAGGGATTGGCTCCATTCACAGACTATTTCAATGGGTGCGATGTATTCAGTGGAAAGCAGGTTGTGCTTACAAATGACAATGTAAACATTTTTGGCACATGTTTGGGAATTTCTCCATCAGGCTCTCTGATTATCCGTGATGAAAATAATATAAAAAGGGAAATATTTGCCGGTGACATAAGTCTTCGCCCTGTTTCTCAGGAACCGAGCAGAGGCTGAGAACTGAACTCCTTAATGCTAAATTTGTAAAATTCCCTCGGAAACGGCAGGTGATGCCTTAGTTGGGATTTTGTTATCATGATGTTTTCAGATGCACTGAGAAAATGTCATGATATTGCCCTTTCCTTACTACTAAATCCGCATGAATCATGGAAGGTTGAATGTACAGCCGGAAATTGCGGTAGTTGATATCATACCAGCGGTGGTCAATAATCTTTTGTAGTTCATGATGACTCATGCCAATCATTTCGGCGTAGTGAGACTTATCCTGATTTCTTTTGGCGTCTTCCAAATGGTTCAGAAATCTGCTTCTGAACCAGTCGTAGAGATTATCATCAGATGCGTCAAGAAAAATGGAAGCGTCCAAGAAATCCCGAATATTGCCGACCTTTGGTAACGTTGGGATACTGTAGCTGTCCGACAGAGTATTGATACCTTCGAGAATGAGAATATTGCATTCAGGAAGAATTTGCGGGGTATCGGTTATATCGTAAAGGTCATGAGAATAGCAGGGGTAGGTTATCTTTGTCTTCCCTTCCCTGTAATCATTAAGAAAACTGATTATTTTTTTGTAGTCGTAGGATACGGGAAAGCCTTTCTCTGACATGATGTTTCTTTCTTTGAGTATGTGTGCGGGAAAGAGAAAATTGTCGGTTGAGACCACATTTACATTCAGCACGGGATAAACGGAAAGAAAAGTTGATCTTAGCTGTTCGGCAAAAGTTGATTTTCCGACAGCTACGCTTCCTGATATTCCAATGATAATGCGTGAATCGGAAGAAATGTCTTTGCCGGCATTGCTGTTCCTTATGACTGATATAAGTGAATCCAAGACTGTATGCATTCCCTGTTCACTATCAGTACCCGGGCTGGCGCTATCCTGCATGTACAGTACACGATACTTTTTCAGGGAAAGTATCCCGAAATCAGTCATGACAACCTCCATCAGTCTGTTAATTTATGAATGATCCTGGCTGCAATTATAAATACATGTGACATTTAATGAATATGAAAGGTGAACAAACAATAAATTTGTCTAAAAAACGTTCATAAATACCACGATCAGATCAAAAAAAACGGAAAAATGTAAAATATTAACAAATATGTATTGCATGCCTTGTACTTTTCATGTAATATTCGCACCCACAGGGTAACCGAGAAGGTTACTATCTGTAAAACCAGACTGGAGGGGTTCCCGAGCGGTCAAAGGGAGCAGACTGTAAATCTGCCGACTCTGTCTTCGAAGGTTCGAATCCTTCCCCCTCCACCATTCATGGTTTGTATACGATTAGGGCGGGCATCGTATAATGGTTCTTACCCAAGCCTTCCAAGCTTGTGATGCGGGTTCGATTCCCGCTGCCCGCTCCATGTTTTATTTTAAATAATTTCACATCGTCTGAAACTGTGGCGTTTCATGCCTACAGTGATCACTTTATTAGAGGAACTAGGTATGTCAAAGGAAAAGTTTGAACGTACAAAGACTAACGTGAACGTAGGTACAATCGGTCACGTAGACCATGGTAAGACTACTTTAACTGCAGCTATTACTACCGTACTGGCAAAGACCTTCGGTGGTGAAGCTAGAGCATTCGACCAGATCGATAACGCTCCAGAAGAAAAGAGCCGTGGTATCACCATT